>WFNN01000133.1 GCA_015488545.1 Thermaceae bacterium
CGCGGTTGATCTCCGCTGCCCGGGGGGCTAGATTGGCTCCGTAGGTCGTTGTGCAGCCCCCGCGTGGCCAAATCGGGGAAAAAGCGGTGCGGGTGGGTCATTCCCCGATGCCGGGGAATCGTCTGGGGAACGCCAGGGACCGGGCTTTGCCGCCACCGGGCGGGGGAGGCCGGGATTTCGGTCGGTTTTGTGAAGGGAGGGTCTTGCTTTGAGCACGTTTCGTTCCCTCGAGTGGAGGGAAGACCGGTTGGTGATCCTGGACCAGCGGAGGATCCCGGAGGAAAAGGTCTTCCTGGAGCTTTTTACCCCCGAGGAGGTGGCCCGGGCGATCCGCGAGATGGCGGTCCGGGGGGCGCCGGCGATCGGGGCCGCCGCCGCCTTCGGCATCGCCCTCGCCGCCCTCCGCGGCGGTGACCTCGCCGAGGCCGACCGGGTGCTCAGGGCCTCCCGGCCCACCGCGGTCAACCTCTTTTGGGCGCTCGATCGGATGAAGCGGATCTGGGCGGGTTTTGAGGGGAGCCCCGAGGCGCTCGCCCGGCGGCTCGTCGAGGAGGCCGAGCGGATCGCCGAGGAAGACGTCGAGGCCAATAAGCGAATCGGCCGCCACGCCCTGCCCTTCATCCCCGACGAGGCCAAGATCCTCCACCACTGCAACACCGGCTCACTGGCCACGGTGGACTACGGCACCGCGCTCGGCATCATCCGCATCGCCCACGAAGCCGGCAAGAAGGTCCACGTCTTCCTCGACGAGACGAGGCCCCGGCTCCAGGGGGCGCGGCTTTCCGCCTTCGAGATGAACGAGCTCGGCATCCCCCACACGGTGATCGCCGACGGCGCGAGCGGCCACGTGATGAAGACTTTCGGCATCGACCTGGTGGTGGTGGGCGCCGACCGCATCGCGAAAAACGGCGACACCGCCAACAAGATCGGCACCTACAACCTGGCGATAGCCGCCCGCTACCACGGCGTCCCCTTCTACGTCGCCGCCCCCACCAGCACGATCGACTTAGGCGCCCCCACCGGGGACGCGATTCCCATCGAGGAGCGCGCCCCCGAGGAGGTCACCCACTGCGGGCCGGTGCGGGTGGTGCCCGAGGGGAGCCCGGTCTACAACCCCGCCTTCGACGTCACCCCGGCGGAGCTAATCACCGCCATCATCACCGAGGTGGGGATCGCCTACCCGCCCTATGAGGAGAGCCTTCCCGCGCTGGTGGAAAAGGCCCGAGGGGGTGGTGCGTGAGCTGGGAAAGAGAGGCGAAAAGGGTGGCCGACGGCATCCGCCGGCGGGTCACCGCCTTCACTCTGAAAAACGGTGGCGGCTACCTGAGCCAGGCGTGCTCGAGCGCCGAGATCCTCGCCACCCTTTACACCAAGGTGATGAACCTCGGCCCCTCGGTGGCGCCCCCGGTGCCCCCGCCCTTTTCCGGGGTTCCGGGCAGGGACCCGAACTACACCACCGGCGCCGGGTACAACGGCCCCAAGGAACCCCACCTGGACCGCTTTTTCATCAGCCCGGTGCACTATGCCTTGGTGCTCTACGCCGCCCTGGTGGAGACCGGCCGGATGGCCGAGGAGGGCCTCGCCATGTTCAACCAGGACGGTAGCCGGGTGGAGATGATTGGGGCCGAGCACTCCCCGGGCCACGAGTTGATGGCGGGCTCGCTGGGCCAGGCCCTGAGCCAGGTGATCGGCATCGCCCTAGCCCGCCGGGAGCACGGCGAGACCGGTCGGAACTTCGTCTTCATGTCCGACGGCGAGTTCATGATCGGGCAGACCTGGGAGGCGATCGAGACCCTGGCCTTCTACCGGCTCGACACGGTGGTCGTCTACATTGACGCGAACGGCCAGTCGGCCGACGGGAAGATCGACGAGGTGATGCGGATCGAGCCCCTGAAGGACCGGCTTGAGGCCTTCGGGGCGGCGGCGGTGGAGGTGAACGGCCACGACGTTCGGGCGTTGGAAGCGGCCGCCCGTACGCCCCATGACGGCAAGGCGCTCTTCGTTATCGCCCGCACCAATCCTTATTGCGGGGTCGAGGTGCTCGCCGATCGGGCGCCCAAGTTCCACTACATCCGCTTCACGCGCCCCGAGGAGCGGGAGGCCCTGGAGCGGTTTTACCTCGAGAAGTGGGGGAAGCGCGATGAAGCTTGAGACCCAGGTCCACCAGAAGAACCTGGTGCGGTGGGCCGCCGACAAGCCCGAGGTGGTGGTCTTCTCCGCCGATCTCACCAGCTCGACCGAGGTCCGCCTCTTCGCCGAGACCTACCCCGAGCGCTTTTACTCCTTCGGGATGACCGAGCAGAACATGATCTCGGCGGCGGGGGGCATGGCCCGGGAGGGGTTCACCCCCTGGGTGCACACCTTCGCAGTCTTTCTCTACCGCCGGGCGCTCGACCAGATCCAGATGTCGGTGGCCTACCCCAACCTGCGGGTCCGGATCGTGGGGTTTCTGCCCGGGATCACTACCCCCGGCGGGGCCACCCACCAGGCGATCGAAGACATCGCGATCATGCGGGCGGTGCCCAACATGACGGTATTGGAAACCGGCGACGCCACCGACGTCGAGACCGTGCTCGACGTGGCCCAGGCGGTGGACGGGCCGGTCTACATCCGCATGCTCCGGGGGCAGATCCCGAGGCTCTTCACCGAGCCCCTGCGGCTCGGCCGGGTGCGCCACCTGCGCGAGGGGAGCGACCTCGTGCTCCTCACCGCCGGGATCACCACCGAGGAGGCGATGCGGGCCACCGAGGTGCTGGATGCGCGGGGGGTCTCGATCACCCACCTCCACGTCACCACCCACAAGCCCTTTGGTGACCCGGTGGTGCTCGACACCATCGCCGGCGCCCGCTACGGGGTGATCACCTTCGAAAACCACACCACCGTGGGCGGGCTGGGGAGCGAAGTGGCCGAGGTGATGGCCGAGGCGGGCTTGGGGAAGAAGCTCCTCCGGCTCGGGATCCCCGATACTTACGCCCACGGCGGAAGCCGCCCCTACCTGATGCGCTACTACGGCCTCGACGCCCTGTCGCTCGTTCGGGGCGTCGAGCGCCTGCTCGGCGAGGAGCTCGGAATCGGCGACGAGGACTTGAAGGCGGTGCGCCTCGAGCCGGTGCACGGGGATTACAAGGCGGAGGCGTTATGAGGCTTGTAGCCCGTAGCTTGTGGCTTGTGGTTTTTCCACAGGCCACAAGCCCCAGGCCCCAGGCGAACGCCGCGGAGGCTTCATGAGCCAGGCGACCTCATACGATACCCCCCTCCCCCTCTCCGGCGAGCGGTTTTCGGCCCGGTACCGGATCGCGGCAAAGAGCCTGGAAGAGGCCCGCGCGGCCGCCCAGGCGCTCAGCGTCGAGCAGACCATCGAGTTTCCCGCCGAGCTCACCGCCGGGCGGATCGCGGGCGAGGTGGTGGCTCGCGTCGAGCGTCTGGAGGGAGCGGGGCCGGGCGTTTACACCGCCGAGCTCTCGTTCGCCGTGGAGCTCGTGGGCGGCGAGCTGACCCAGCTTTTGAACGTTTTCTTCGGTAACGCCAGCCTGCTCCCGAACGTCCGCCTTTTGCGCGTGAGGCTCTCCGAGGGGCTCGCCGCCCGCTTCCCCGGGCCGCGCTACGGCATCGCGGGGCTGAGGCGACGGCTTGGGGTGCCAAAGGGGCCGCTCCTTTCCACCGCGCTCAAACCCCTTGGGCTTTCGCCAAGGGAGCTTGCGGACATGGCCCGTCGCCTGGCCGAGGGGGGCATCCACCTGATCAAGGACGACCACAGCCTCGCTGACCAGGGCTTCGCCCCCTTCGAGGCCCGGCTGGAGGCGGTGGCGCGGGCGCTCGAGGGCACCGGCGCGGTCTACGCCCCGAACGTCACCGCCCCCGGGGAGGAAACCCTCCACCGCGCCCGCCTCGCGAAGGCCGCCGGGGCGGGCGCGGTAATGGTGGCCCCGGGCCTCGTGGGGTTCGACCGCATGGAGCGGTTCGCCCGGGAGGTGGGGCTTCCCGTGCTCAGCCACCCCGCCTTTCTCGGGGGCTTCGTGCCCAAGGGGGAGGGCGGCATCGCCCACTACGCCCTTTTCGGCCAGCTGCAAAGGCTTGCTGGCGCCGACGTGGTGATCTTTCCCCATCGCGGGGGGCGCTTCGCCTTCAGCCAGGAGGAGTGCGCCGAGATCAACGCTGGGCTGAAGGAGCCCTTCGCCGGCCTCGCCCCCGCCTTCCCCGCCCCGGGCGGGGGGATGAAGCTAAGCCGGGTGGCGGAGATCCACGCCTTTTACGGCGAGGACCTGGTCTTTCTGATCGGCGGCGACCTGTACCGCCAGGGGACTGACCTCACCGCGGCCGCCCGGCGCTTCCACCGGGCGGTGCGGGGGACGGCGTGACCGGGGTGGGGGTTTTCGCCGGCACGGCCCGGCTTCGGCAAGGGGGTCCCGTCTAAAGGCCGTTTGGGCACGCCCTGCCTCCGCGCGAAGGCAGGGCGGGGCGGGGGTGAGCGGGCACGGCCGCCCCGCTTACTCCACGTAGGTCAGCCAGTCGGCGTACTCCGGCCGCTTGCCGGTGGCGGCCTCGAGGTAGACCTGGCGGAGCCGCATGGTGACCTCGCCAGCTTGAGCCGTGCCGATCGGCCGCCAGTCGATGTAGGAGACCGGGGTCACCTCGGCGGCGGTGCCGGTCATGAAGACCTCGTCGGCGGCGTAGAGCACGTCGCGGGTGACCCGGTGGGCGATCTCCACCCGGTACCCGAGGTCGCGGGCGATCCGGATCACCGCGTCGCGGGTGATCCCGGGCAGGGTGACCGAGGTCTCGAGCGCGTGGATCACCCCGTCCTTGACGAAGAAGAGGTTCTCCCCCGATCCCTCGGCGACGAAGCCCTGGGCGTCGAGCAAAATCGCCTCGTCGGCCCCCGCCTTCAAGGCCTCCATCTTGGCCAGGGCCGAGTTCACGTAGTTGCCGCCGACCTTGGCCTTCCCCGGCATCACGTCGCCGGGGAAGCGCCGCCAGGAGCTGGTGATGAGGCGCGCCCCCTTGCGGATCGCCTCCTCGCCGAGGTAGGCGCCCCACTCCCAGGTGGCGATCATCACCTCGGCGGGGTTGTTGGGCAGGGGGTTCACCCCGAGCGAGTGGTCGCCGTACCAGGCGAGCGGGCGGATGTAGCAGGACCGCCAACCGTTCTTCTTGATGGTCTCGATGATCGCCCGGGCGATCTCCTCCTTGGAATAGGGGATCTCGAGGAGGATCGCCTTGGCCGAGGCGAAAAAGCGATCGATGTGCTCGCGTAGCCGGAACACCGCCGGGCCCCGTTCGGTTTCGTAGGCCCGGATGCCCTCGAACACGCTGGTCCCGTAGTGGAGGGCGTGGGAAAGGACGCTGGCGGTGGCCTCTTCCTGGGGGACGAAACGGCCGTTCATCCAGATGTAGCCCGCTTTGATTTTGCTATCGCCCGAAGCCATGTTCCCATTATGACCGGTCGCCCAGGTGGCGGCGCAAAAGCCCGGCCACCGGTGCCGGCAGCTCGTCGAGGTCCTCGGGGGTGGGCTCGCGGCCCAGCCGGGCCCTGAGGTAGCCGAGGGCGGCCTCGAGAAGCTCGGGCACCCGCGCCGGCTCGGCCGTCGCCAGCGGGGCCAGGGAGGCAAGCCGGGCCCGGGCCTCGACCCAGGCCCGGTAGCGGGCGGCGGCGAGCAGGTCGCCCTCCAGCCGGGGGCGTCGGCCCGCCAGGATTCGCTGGGCTTCCCGCTCGACCGCGGGGAGTTCTAAACGCATCCGGCAGCTGGGGCAGGGGCCTTCGCCGGGCCCCGGTCCCCGGCAGACGGGGCAGCGGGGTTTTTTCTTCAAGGAGCGGAGCACCGCCCGCCCGAGGCCAAGCGCGGGGCGCTTTAGCTCCTCGGGTAGGGGGCGGATGGTCC
>WFNN01000134.1 GCA_015488545.1 Thermaceae bacterium
ATCCTGGCCCGCACGGTTTGGGTAGTGGTGTTTGGCAAGGGGGCCTATTAGGCTGTTCCGACGCCGGTTTTACCAGAGCTCCTACGTGCCAGCACTCGCTTGCCAGTTTGGTTGGGTAGGGGGCTGGTTCTGCCATTCCTGAGCCGCTCCCCCGGTTCTCGTGGTGGATTATACGTCCACTGGAATTTCACGCCGGTTGCAGATAGCCTTGGGTTGGCATGGAGAACTACCCCGAGGACGAACTCACTCTGCGCGATCTCTACCTGATCCTGAAAAAACGCGCGAGGCTCATCGTGGGGCTTACCCTGGGACTTGGGGTACTGGCCTTCTTCGTGAGTTTAATCATTCCCAAGACCTACGACAGCGCGGCGGTCCTGGCTGTGGTCCCCGGCGACGGCGCCAAACCGGCGGCGCTGGTTGAAGCTTTCCGAGCACGGATTGGCACCCAGGCTTTCGCGGAGAGGCTTGGCGAAGAGGGACCGGTTTCCTGGGCCAAGGTGCGCTTCGACGAGAAGCGCGGCTACTTGAAACTCGAGGCCACCGCCCCCACGCCCGAGGGTGCCAGGCACCGGGCCGAGGCCCTCGCCAGGGCCGCTATCGAGGACTTCACCGCGGCGGCAGAGGAAAGGCTGCGTCGCGATCTCAGAAGGGAGCAGATCGATCTTGAAGCCGCTCTGGTTGCCCTGCAGAAGAAGTTAAAGGAGTTGAAGGCGAACCTGGCCGGGTTTGGTACCGAACGGGCGTCGTCTTTGACCGGGGAGGTGCTTCGCTCGGTCGGGGTGGACCCCCTGGTGGCGAGGAGCTTGGATCCCGGGCGCGCCTACCTCCGGCTTGAGGTCGCCAAAACCGAAGCCGAGCTCGCCGCGAAGTCGGCTCGGATGGCTCAGATCGAGACCACGCTCAAGGATCCCGAAGCGTTGAAGGCGCTGGCGCAGGGAAGCCTTGGGATCAGGCTGGTGGGGGCGCCGGGGCTACCCCTGAAGCCTAGCGGACCGCGCGTTCTCTTGAACACTGCCCTGGCCCTCGTTCTGGGCTTTTTCCTGGCGGTTTTTGGAGCCTTCCTGGCGGCGGCGCTGGAAGAACCTGAGCCCGCTTCCCCGGAGAACCCGCCGGTTCCCCAGCCATGATCCACCGCGTCGGACTCCTGGCGTTTTCGGTTTTGCTCTTGCTGCTCGCCCTTGACGCCGGGCTTGCCCGGTTGGGCGTGGTCCTAGCCTTCCCCGCCCTAGCTGGACTCCACGGCCCGCTGATGGTGGCCGCCTTCTTCGGCGCCTTGATCGCGCTAGAACGGGCAGTGGGGCTGGACCTGGCCTGGACCTACCTCGCCCCCTTTTTCATGGTGCTCGGCGGCTTTTTGGTGGCATTTGGCGTTTCCTTTGGTCTTTGGGTCCTGCTATTGGGGTCGCTTTTTTACGTCGCCGTCGCTGCATATATCTATCGCCTGCAACCCGCCGATTTTACCCTTGCGATGGGCCTTGGCGCCCTTCTACTATTCCTTGGCGACCTCGCCTGGATTTTTGGCCATCCTTCCTGGGCGGCCCTTGTTTGGGCCGGGTACCTGGTGTTCGTCGTCACCGGCGAACGCTTGGAGCTCTCGCGCTTTTTCCCCAAGCCTAAGGCTGCTGGGTTCGCCTTTGCCTTTGCGGAGGGGATTGCCCTTGTAGGGCTCTTGCTCTTACCCCTGGCCCCGATCTTCGCCAGGATTGCCGGGCTCGGGTTCTTGCTGCTCGCCGTCTGGCTCCTCCGCTACGACATCGCCTGGGTGAACCTTCGACGCGAGGGGGTGCACCGATTCATGGGGGCGAGCCTTCTCTCCGGCTATCTATGGCTTCTCGTGGGAGGGGCCTTACTCATTGGTCTGGGGTTGCCATCCGGTGGGCCGGGTTACGACGCCGTGTTGCACAGCCTTTTCCTGGGCTTCGTCTTCCCAATGGTCTTCGGCCACGCGCCGGTGATTTTTCCCGCCGTGCTGCGGCTTCCGATCCGCTTTTCTCTGCTTTACTACCTGCCCCTGACCCTTTTGCACGTCTCGCTCGCGGTCCGGCTTTACGCCGACCTCGTCGGCGCCCTCGCCCTTCGTCCCCAAGCTGGGATCTGGAACGCGGTCGCGATCCTGCTCTACTTCGCGATCGCGGGTCCGGTTAGTTGGTTTGGTCGGAAGCCTGCCCGCGGTTTAAGGCCTTAAGTTCCCCGGGCGCGAACCGGTACACCTCGCCGCACCAGCGGCAGACCACCTCGGCGCCGCCTTCCTGGGCCATCCTTTCCAGCTCGTCGGGGGTGAAGAAGGAAAGCGAGGCTCTGGCCTTCTCGCGGTCGCAGCGGCAGCGGAAGGCGATGGGGATCTCCGGGGGCAGGCCCGCCTTTTCCCCCAGCTTTTCGAACCCGAGGCCGCGAAGGACCGCCTCCACCGCGCCGGGTAGCCCCTTTTCCTTGAGCAGCTGGGAAAAGCCTGGAACCGCCTTTAGGTTCTCCTCCAGCCGGGCGATGGCCTCCTCCGGGGCCCCGGGCAACACCTGCACCACCATGCCCCCGGCGGCCTCCACCGGGCCCTCTGGCCCCACCCGCACCCCGAGCAGCACCGCCGAGGGGATCTGCTCGGACTTTGCCAGGTAGTGGGCGAGGTCCTCGGCGATTTCGCCCGAGACCAGGGGGACGGTGGAGTCGTAGATCTCGCCGCTGGGCAGGCTGCGCATGACCCGGAGGTCGCCCCGGCCGATCAACCCGCCGACGTCCAGCTTGCCCCTTTCGTTCGGCGGTAGATCGGCCTCGGGGCGGCCCACGTAGCCGCGAAGCCGCCCGTCGACCCCGGCCTCGGCGACCAGGTGGCCGAGCGGCCCGTCCCCCTCGATCTTGAGGGTGACCCGTTCCCGGGGGGTCTTGGAGAGCAGGAAGGCGAGCAGGGCGGCCCCGGTGAGCGCCCGCCCGAGGGCGGCGGTGGCGGTGGGGGCGAGCCCGTGGCGCCTTCGGGCCTCCTCCACCGCGTCGGTGGTTTCGGCGGCCAGCACCCGGAAGGCGCCGTCCCCGGCCAGCCCGCGGATCAACCGGCCCATGCTAGCCCCGCCCCTCCCGGGCGAACTTGGCCCTAAGCGCCCGGGCCGCCGGCGGGGGTACGAACCGGCCCACGTCCCCGCCGTAGCGGGCGATCTCCTTGACCATGGTGGAGGAGACGAAGGCCCAGCGGGTGGCGGCGAGGATGAAGAGGGTTTCGAGGTCGGGGTTGAGCTGCCGGTTGAGGTGGGCCATTTGCAGCTCGTACTCGTAGTCGGAGACCGCCCGGAGCCCCTTGACGATAAGCCGGAGGCCCTTTTGCCGCATGTACTCGGCCAGGAGGCCCTGGAAGGCCTCGACCTCGACGTTGGGGAGGTGCTTGGTCGAGGCCCGGATGATTGCAAGCCGCTCCTCGATCGAAAACAGGTAGCGGTCCCGCTTGGCGGGGTTTTCAAGGACCGCCACCGTTACCCGGTCGAAGAGCCGGCTGGCCCGCTCGGCGACGTCGAGGTGGCCGTTGGTGAAGGGGTCGAAGCTTCCAGGGTATACGACGTGCATCACGCCTCCACTTCCACCGCGGTAAACGCGTTCTTCCCGTAGACGCGGCGCTCCCCGAAGGGCAGGTGGAGCCCGGCGGGGTGCTGCAGGATGGCCAGCCCCCCGGGGCGGACCACCCCGGCCGAGAGCAGCCGTCCGAAGGCCTCGGGGAGGTCAATGGGGTAGGGGGGCGCCATGAAGGCCACGTCCCATTGCTCGCCGCGCCGGCGGGCCTCCAGCAGGAATCGCTCCACCGGCACCGGTACCACCCGGGCGGGCAGGCGGGTGGCCTGGACGTTGGCCTTTAGCAGGCGCACCGCTTCGGGGTCCTTCTCCACCAGGGTCGCGTCCCAGCCTTCGCTGGCAGCCTCCAGCCCCACCGCCCCGCTCCCGGCGTAGAGGTCGAGGAAACGGCCGGGCACCGGGTAGCGGCTCCTTAGGAAGTCGAAGAGGGCTTTGCGGAGCCGCACCGGGCTCGGCCTCGCCGAGGCCGGCACCAAAAGCCGCCGCCCCTTGGCCCGCCCCCCGAGGATGCGCACGCCCGCCATACCGTTTCAGCATACCGAAAAAGCAAGGGGCCCTTTCGGGCCCCGCGCTGGTCGGGGAGAGAGGATTCGAACCTCCGACCCCCTCGTCCCGAACGAGGTGCGCTACCAGGCTGCGCTACTCCCCGCAGCGTGCCCTAGTTTAGGACCGGGGCCCGCCCCTTGTAAAGCTTGACGGCCAAGGCCCCCTTTGGTAACCTAGCTTTTGCGCCACTGAGGTGGCGGGGGACCATGAAAGGCCGGTGGTAAGCGAGTAGGACGCGTCGAGCGTCTTGGTGTGCACCTTCGAGGTCAAGGTAGTAAGGGCGCACGGTGG
>WFNN01000135.1 GCA_015488545.1 Thermaceae bacterium
CGGACTGCGACCGCGCCGCTCCTGGCGCCGGTGATGGCGCGGGCGGCGCGGTACGCGAAGAGGCCGGCCAGGGCGAGGTTGACGGCCACGCTGAGGGCGAGGCGAATCGGGGTCAGCGTGCCCTTGGCGGCCTCGAGGAGGGCGATCACGGCGTTGAAGGCGGGCACCGCGTAGACCCAGGACAGGGTGGACAGGCTATCCGAGAACTGGAGGGCCAGTCCGGCGAAGATCAGGGCGGTGCCGAGGACGGTGAGCTTCGAGCGGGCGTCGCGGGCGGTGGGCGAGGCGAATCCGAGGGAGAGGATGAACGCCGAGAGCAGGAGCCCCAGCGCGATGAGGGTGGCGAGGAACGCGAAGGTGGACCAGGGGGTGAGGACGATCTGGCCCCCGATGGGCATCCCGATGTCGGAGAAGGTGGTGCCGTCGTCGGGGAAGAAACGGCCCAGGGCCCCGGCCAGGACCACCCCGGCCCAGGCGGCCAGGGAGGCGGCCGCGCCCACCGCGCCGGCGGCGAGCACCTTGCCGAGGGCCACGCTCTCCCGGCTCACCGGGGTGAGCAGAAGGGCCTCGATCAGGCCCCGGTCGCGTTCCTCCGCGCTGATCTCGAGGGCGGTGGACTCCACCGCGTTCAGGAGCCACATGATCACGATCAGGGGGATCAGGAACGCCATCCCTCCGAGGGCCTTCTCGGCCGGGGTGGCGGCGTTGACCACCGCCACCTGCTGCTTGAGGGCGGCGGCGGCCTCGCCGGCGCCGAGTTTGGCCAGCCGGGCCGCCTGGTAGTAGCTGAGGAGGGTGGCCAGCCGGCGGACCATGCCGGCGTTGGCGATCGTGGTCTGGCGGGCGATGATCTCGACTTTCTCGGGGGTGTAGCGGAGGCCGATGGGGGCCCTGCGGTCGCGCACGTAGGCCACCGGGTCGGCCACCGGCTCGATCACGAACCCGCGGGCGCTGGGCAGGCCGCGCTCGAGGACCTGCCGGAGCTCCGGGGGCAGGGGGTGGGCGCGGTCCACGGCCAGGACGGCCGCGCTGGTGGCGGTTCCCTTGGCCGACTCCCGGATCACCAGGGGGGTGGCGAGCAGGGCCATGGGGATCAGGATGAGGGGGAGGACCACGAACTTGCGAAGGTAGGCGCGGTCCTTGAGGAGCGGCCAGAGGTCGCCGCGGACCACGTTGAGGACGTGCTTGAGGTTGATCATGCGCGGACCTCCTTGGCGCCTTGGGCGGCGAGGGCGAGGTAGGCCAGCTCGAGGTTGGCGGCGCCGGTCCGGCTCAGGAGCTCGGGCACCGTTCCCTCGGCGATCAGGCGGCCCTCCTCCAGGATGCCCACCCGGTCGCAGACCGCCTCGGCCTCGGCGAGGACGTGGGTGGAGTAGATCACCGCCACCCCCTCCTCCTTGAGGTTGCGGACCAGTTCGAGGAGGGCCAGGCGGCTCTTCACGTCGAGGCCGTTGGTGGCCTCGTCGAAGACCAGCAGGCGGGGCTTGTGCAGAAGGGCGCGGGCGACGTTGACCCGCTGGCGCATCCCGGTGGAGTACTCGGCGATGGGCTGGTCGAGGTAGGGCATGTCGAGCACGGCCTCGAGGTAGGCGATCCGCCCCTCGAGGTCGGGGATCTCGTAGAAGGCGCCGTAGTAGCGGAGGGCCTCCCGCCCGGTCATAGCTTCGGGGAGCGGGGTGTTGGCCATCGCCATGCCGAGGGCGCGGAGGGCGTCGGGGCGGCTCTTTTTGGGGTCGTAGCCGGCCACCTCGAGGGTCCCCTGGTCGGGCTCGAGGAGGCCGGCTAGGGCGCGGAGGGTGGTGGTCTTCCCTGCTCCGTTCGGGCCCAGGAGGCCGTAGACCTCCCCAGGCAGGACCTCGAAGCTGAGGTTTTTGACCGCGGTCTTGTCGCCGAAGCGAACGGTGAGTCCTTGAACACGGGTGACGGGGATACGACTCATGTGCCGCCTTCCAGTTTAGGGTCGTGGGCCTCCCTTGGGTTCGACATGCCCGAGCTTAAGGAGGTGGTCCGAGCACCCTTGGAGGCTCTAAGCATTCGGTCTGGTGCATTTTAGAGACAAAGCGGTGGAAGTTGGGGGTGCTGCAGTTTGGGTCGGTGGGCTTTTAGCATCGGCTTCCGTGAATAGCTTGCATAGGTGGATTCGCCGGCATCAGGCAACCCGCAGGACTAGCTTGCGTATCGTCTTCGCCAGCATTGAGATATTGTTCGAGGGGCTGCAAGCGGTTAACCCAACCCTATCCTGAAAGCTGCCGCACCGCCTCCTTAAGCCGCGATCGATCCATCTTCGCGTACACCTGCGAAGTGCTCACGTCGCTGTGCCCTAAGAGCGCGGCCACCAGGTAGAGGTCGCCCGTGGCCCGGTAGAGCCGGGTGCCCGCCAGGTGCCGGAGGGAGTGCGGGCCGTGGTAGCGCTCCGGCGCCCCCAGCGCCCGCAGACGGGCGGCGAGGCGCTTTCGGATCGTCCAGGCCCGGAGGCGCTTGCCGGTCTCCCGCCGCCCCCCGAGGTTGACGAAGAGGGCCTTCTCGCCGGGGACGGCGTGGGCGCTCCGGATCCGCAGCCAGCCGGCGAGCTCGGCGGCGAGGTCGGGGGGAAGCGGCACGGTGC
>WFNN01000136.1 GCA_015488545.1 Thermaceae bacterium
GGCCGCCAAAAGGAGGAGTTTGTTGCGGCTCTTTACGCCCAGTTTGGTGGCTTCGCCCGCCCTCAGGTTCCATAGAAGCACACCCAGCCCAAAGAGAGCGGTGTTTAGAAGAATCGTCCAAAGGCAAAGGGTGATCATTGCATTGCTTCTAACGGACTTTCAATAAGTTTTCAAGTAGGGTGGGAAGGATCCAAAGGGTGAAACAGACCATCACGAAAATGAGCGTGCTCTTTAGGTATTCCCTACGCGGGTGGATTTCGGTCCCCGGTTCCGCCCCTCGGTTCCAGAGGTAAACGTAGATCCTCGCCCAGAGAAGGGCAAGGAGATAGGTCAGTAGGCAGAGCGCAGGTGTCACGATCGTAGGCAGATCGAATGATTCTACATTGCTTCTAGCCTAGGTGGGGTCATCGCCCTGGATCTCGACCAGCCTTCCGTCCTTCAGCCGAAGAACGCGGTGGGCCCGGGCCGCGATCTCGAGGTCGTGGGTCACCAGCACCACCCGCCGGTTCCCCCGGGCCTGGGCCAAGAGGAGTTCCAGCACCCGTTCCCCGGCGGCGGAGTCGAGGTTCCCGGTGGGTTCGTCGGCGAAAAGCACCAGGGGGTCGAGCGCCAGCGCCCGGGCGATCGCCACCCGTTGTTGCTCGCCCCCCGATAGCTGGTTCGGGTAGTGGGTGCTCCGGTGTTCCAGCCCCACCTCGGCCAGGAGGGCCCGGGCCCGCTCGTTGCGCTCCCGTCGGGGGATGCCCTTAAGGAGCAGGGGGAAGGCGACGTTTTCCAGCGCCGAGAGGGTGGGCAGGAGGTTCCAGCTCTGGAAAACGAAGCCGGCGCTCGTAAGCCGCACCCCGGCTCGTTCGTCCTCGCCCAGGGCGTGGAGGGGGTGGCCGGCGAGGAACACCTCCCCGGCGGTGGGGCGGTCGAACCCGGCCAGCAGGTTTAAAAGGGTGGTCTTGCCCGACCCCGAGGGACCGACCACCGCGGTTACCCCCGGGGGGAAGTCGTAGGTGAAGCCTTTGAGGGCGTCGATCCAAACCTCGCCCTGCCGGTAGCGCTTGGTGAGGTTTCGGGCCCGGAGGACCCGGTCGCCGCCACCGCTCATAGCCGCCCCAACGCCTCCACCACCGAGATTCGGCTGGCCACCCGGGCGGGTAGAAGCCCGGCCGAAAGCCCGAGTGCCAGCGCCACCGCCAGCGAGAAAAGGACCAGCCGGGGGGTTACCGCGCTGAGGGCAAGCCCCACTGCCTGGGTGGTGTAGAGGTTGACCACCCAGGAGCCCAGGTAGCCGGCCGCCACCCCCACCGCGCCCCCGGCTAGGGCGAGGAGGAGGGCTTCGAGCAGCACCAGCCGAAAGATGAAACCCCGCCGGGCCCCGATCGCCCGCATCACCCCGAACTCGCGGATGCGCTCGTAGACCGACATCATCACCGTGTTGGCAACCAGCAGGCCGCCCACGATCAGGGCGATCAGGCTAATGCCAAAGCGGATCACGTCGCCGATCTTGATGGCCCGTTCGGCGTACTTGATGGCCTCGGTGGTGGTCTGGGCGTCGACCCCGGGGACAAGGGCCCGGATCCGGGCCGC
The DNA here is from genome assembly GCA_015488545.1 of Thermaceae bacterium. Classification (GTDB taxonomy): domain Bacteria; phylum Deinococcota; class Deinococci; order Deinococcales; family Marinithermaceae; genus WFXV01. Next base: position 1,579 of record WFNN01000136.1, read on the forward strand.
TACCTCGTCGACCTTGTGGCCGGGGGCCACGTAGACCAGGATCACCGAGTACTGGTCGGTGTGCAGGACCCGCTGCAGGAGCTTCATGGGAACGAAGATAAAGCTGTCGGCCAGGCCGTTGCCGGCGTCGACGATCCCCACCACCGGAACCTCGGCCTGGCGGGATAGCCGGAGGGTTTTGCCCAGGGTCAGCCGGTTCTGCTCGGCCTTTTGTTTGCCGACCACCGCCCCATCCGGGTGGGGGTCGAGCCGGCCGGCGACGAGCCGGGCCGCGGGGGCCAGGTCCTTCGGGGTGACCCCTTCGGGAAGGCCGTAGAAAAGGAAGGTGGTGGCCGGGTCGAAGCCCGAGCCCTTCATCATCACCACCGCCGGGAAAAGCCGGGCGATCCCCAGCTCCCCGGCGTGGGCCCTTAGGGTGTCCAGCACGCCCTGGTCGAGCTCGGGGTTTGGCACCCCGAAGACCCCGGTGCCCTCGGCGACTACCCTAATCTCGGGGCCGAACTTGGTCATCTCCGAGGCCAGCGCCTGCCGAAGCCCCTCGCCGAAGGACAGGAAAAGCACCATTGAGGCGGTGGCCACCAAGATCCCGAGCACGGTGAGCAGGCTTCGCACCGGCCGCGCCTTCTGGTTGCGCAACACCAGGGCCAGTAGCTCCACGCCCCGAGCCTACCCTTTTTCGCGTGAAAAAACCGAGAGGCTATAATCCGGCCTGATGACCACCGCCGAGATCCGCCAAAAGTTCCTGGACTTTTTCCGCGAGAAGGGGCACCTGGTGCTACCTTCCTTCTCGTTGATCCCCGAGGACGACCCCAGCCTGCTCTTTACCAGCGCCGGCATGGCCCCTTTGAAGCCCTACTTCTTGGGGGCGAAGCCGGTCTTTCCCGGCCACGAGGGGGAGCACCGGAGGGTGGCCACCTGCCAGGAGTGCTTGCGGGTCGGGGACATCGAGAACGTGGGGCGCACCGCCCGCCACAATACCTACTTCGAGATGCTCGGCAACTTCTCCTTCGGCGACTACTTCAAGAAGGAGGCCATTCAGTGGGCCTGGGAGTTCCTCACCGATAAGCGCTGGCTCGGGCTTGACCCCGACCGGCTTTGGGTCACCGTTTTCGAGGACGATGACGAGGCCTACGCGATCTGGCGCGACGTGGTGGGGGTACCGGAGGAACGGATCCAGCGCTTTGGCGAGGACGAGAACTTTTGGCCGGCGAACGCCATCAGCGAGGGCCCGAACGGCCCCTGCGGCCCCTGCAGCGAGGTCTTCTACGACCGCGGTCCGGCCTTTGGGACCCCGGACGAAACCGGCCCCAACACCGGATCCGGCGACCGCTTTGTGGAGATCTGGAACCTGGTCTTTACCCAGTACAACCGCTCCGGCCCCATCCCTGGCAAGGGGGTGCTCGAACCGCTCCCCCAGAAAAACATCGACACCGGCATGGGGCTTTACCGGGTGGCGGCCATTTTGCAGGACGTCGAGGACTTCTATTCCACCGACACCTTCCGGCCGCTGGTCGACCGGGTGGCCCAGTGGAGCGGGGTGCCCTACCAGGGTAAGGCCTCGGTGAGCCACCGGGTGATCGCCGATCACGTGCGGGCGGTGGTGGCGGCGCTCTCCGACGGGGCGGTGTTCTCCAACACCGGCCGGGGCTACGTGATCCGGCGGCTTCTGCGTCGGGCGGTGCGCCATGGCTACCTGCTAGGGCTGAAGGAGCCCTTCCTTTATCGGCTCGCCCCGTTGGTGGCCGAGCTGTTGGGCGACGCCTATCCCGAGATGCGGGAGAACCTGGCGGCCACCGAGCGGGCGATCCGGGTGGAGGAGGAGCGCTTTTTGGAGACCCTCGAGGCCGGTATCCGGCGGCTGGAGGAGCTCCTCGCTGAGTTGCCCGAAGGGGGCGTGCTCTCCGGGGAGGAGGCCTTCCGGCTTTACGACACCTACGGCTTTCCCTTCGACCTGACCCTGGAGATCGCCGCCGAACGCGGTTACGCGGTGGACCGGGCCGGGTTCGAGGCGGCCATGCGTGCCCAGCAGGAGCGGGCCCGGGCGGCCACCGCCTTCTCGGGGGAGATCTTCGTTCCCACCGCCAAGGCCCTCGACGAGGTGGTTGAGCGGCGGGGGATGCCCGAGTTCACCGGCTACTACACCCTCGAGGACGAGGGCGAGGTCTGGGCGATTCTGATTGGGGAAGAAGCCACAAGCCGCCTGGAGGCCGGGCAAAGGGGGGTGGTGGTGCTTTCGAAGACCCCCTTCTACGCCGAGGGCGGCGGCCAGATCGGGGACTTCGGGGTGCTGGAGTGGGCCGGTGGCCGGGCCCGGGTGGAGACCACCAAGAAGAGCCCCCAGGGCCTTCACCTGCACCACGTCGAGGTGCTCGAAGGGGTGCTCGAGGTCGGCCAGCGCGTCCGTGCCAAGGTTGACCCCCGCCGGAGGGAGACCGAGCGCCACCACACCGCCACCCACCTGCTCCACGCCGCCCTCCGGGCGGTGCTCGGCCCCCATGCCCGCCAGGCGGGGAGCCTGGTGGCGCCGGATCGGCTTCGCTTCGACTTCACCCACCCCGAACCGCTTACCCCGGAGGAGATTCGAAAGATCGAACTCCTGGTGAACCGCTGGATTCAGGCCGACTTCCCGGTTGCGTGGGAGGTTCTTCCCCTCGAGGAGGCCCGCCGCATGGGGGCCATGGCCCTTTTCGGGGAAAAGTACGGCGAGGAGGTCCGCGTCGTCCGCGTCGAGGGCGCGGCGCCCAGCGCCGGGATCGTCGAGGGCGAGGTGCGCTCGATGGAGCTTTGCGGCGGCTGCCACGTGCGCCGCACCGGCGAGATCGGCTACTTCCTGATCAAGAGCGAGGAGGGGGTCTCGGCCGGGGTCCGGCGGATCGAGGCCCTGGCCGGGGAGGCGGCGGTGCGCTACGCCCGCGGGGTTCTCGACGGGGTGACCGGCCTCGCCGCCCGCTTGGGGTCCACCCCTGAAGGGCTTTCCGAGCGGGTGGAACGCCTCCAGGAGGAGCTGAAGGCGCGCGGACGTGAGCTCGAGCGCCTGAAGGCCGAGCTGGCCCGGGCCCAGCTCGGGGCGGGGGCCGGGCCCGAGGTGCGCACCGCGGGCCGTTGGCGCTACGTCGCGGCCCGGCTCTCGGGGCTCGATCTGGCCGGGTTGCGGCAGGCCGCCGACCGTCTGCTCGAGGAGACCGAGGCCGACCTGGTGGCGGTGGGGGCCGATGGTCTTCTGGTGATCAAGGCGGCCCGGAGTGCGGTTGAAAAGGGCCTTTCGGCCGGCGAGGTGATCCGGGCGTTGGCGGCAGCGGCCGGGGGGCGGGGCGGTGGTCGACCGCAGCTCGCCC
>WFNN01000137.1 GCA_015488545.1 Thermaceae bacterium
CAGATGTGTATAAGAGACAGGGCGGGGGCCGGGGGCGCCGGCTGGGGCGCGGCAGCCACGAGCCCCCCGCGGCGGATGGTGATCTTAAAGTCGGGGGTTTCGAGCACGATCTCGCTGGCCCCGGTGGCCTCCATCGCCTGGAGCAGTGCGCGGATTTCGCGAACGTTCATGCCCGCCTCCTACGCCCGGCCCACGTACTCGCCGGTCCGGGTATCGATCTTGATGATGTCCCCGGCGTTAACGAATAGGGGCACCTGCACCACCGCCCCGGTCTCCAGGGTGGCCGGTTTGGAGCCTCCGGAAACGGTATCCCCCTTAACCCCGGGCGGGGTCTCCACCACCTTGAGCTCGACCACGGTGGGTGGGATCACCTTGATGATCCGCCCCTCGTAGACGTCGGCCAAAACGTGGGTCCCCTCCTTCAGGTACTTGGCCGCCTCCCCCACCACCGCGGCCGGAACCGTGTACTGGTCGTAGGTCTCCAGATCCATGAAAACGAAGGCGTCGCTCTCGGGGTAGAGGTACTGCATCTCGCGGGTCTCGACGAAGATGTCCTCGAGCTTCTCCCCCGAGTTGAAGGTGCGTTCCACGGTGGCGCCGGTTTCCAGGTTCTTAAACTTGGCCACCACCTTGGCGCCGCCACGGCCGATCTTTTGGTGCTGGTAGCTCACGCATTCCCAGAGACCGCCCTCCATCTTCACCTTGGTACCCGGCCTTAGGTCGGTTGCGGAAATCATCGCGTCCTCCTTCTTCCGATCCGATTTTACGGGTTGAGCTCGGTGACCTCGGGCGCCAGGCCGAGCCGATCAACCCACTCGGCGTATTCCTCCTCGCTGAGCGGGTGCTTACCGGCCAGCGCCACGATCATCGCCTCCATCACGTTGGTGCCGAAGCTGCGGCCCGAGAGGCGGGGGGTGGTGGTGGCCAGGATGCGCACCCCGCGCGATCGTAAGAACTCCAGGTCTTCCGGGGTGGTGGTGTTGGCCACCACGATCTTGCCCTCCGCTCGTGGCGGTAGGTGGCGCCGGATGTAGAGGAAGTCTCCGGCAATCACCTCGGCCCACTCGAAGTAGCGGGTCCGCCAGTCCAGCTTCTGCTCCTCCTGCTTCTTCCCGGTGGGGTAGAGCCAGGCGAAGGGAAGCTTGGTAAAGAGCGGGAGAAACACCCGGGCCAGGACCGCTAGCTGGGTTGGGTTGGAAAGCGGCACCGGCAGCCCCAGGGCAAAGATGATGTCGCCGTAGAGCGTCCGGGCCCCCACCTGGTGGAAAGCCTCGGCCATGCCAAAACGATCCACCGCCGAGGGGATGAGGACCCGCTTGCCCTTGAACCCGATCCGCTCGTCGAGGGCGTGGACCGCCCTGCGCTCGAGGGTGGCCTTAAGCCCCGACCCGTCGACCACCGGGGTCTTCTTTGCCGCCCGGGCCAGTTTGAGGGCGTCCCGGATGACGTACCTGCGACCGGCGGCGATGAGGTAGAGGTCGATGCCCCCGAGGCCAATGGCGTCGACCTGACCGTCGAGTTCCTGGATCTTGGCGATGGCCTTAGCGAAATCCCCGTCGGTTCCGATCCGCTCCAGGACGAAGCGCTGCCCCAGCACCTCGACCTCGGCCCGGTGATCGCGCTTGGAAGAACCCAGGGAAACGCTGACGACACGCTTGGGCACGGCCCGATTGTATACCACCCGGGGCTAACCGGCGAACGAAGCCAGGAGGGCTTTAAAGCGTTCCGCCACCGCTTCCGGGGTAAAGCCGAGCCGGGCGTAGACCTCGGGCCCCGGGGCACTGGCCCCGAAACGGTCGATGCCTAAAGCAGCGTCGGCGTAGCGCTCCCACCCCAGGGTCACGCCGGCCTCTACCACGAGCCGGGGACGGGGGCCGAGCACCGCCTCGCGGTAGGCGGGGTCCTGGCGCTCAAAGAGCTCGAACGAGGGCAGGCTTACCACCCGGACCGCCAGCCCCTCCTCGGCCAACCGGTCGGCCGCTGCCAGCGCGAGCTCGACCTCGGAACCCGTGGCCAGCAGCGTGCCCTTGGCGTTCGACGCCTCCCGCAAAACGTAACCGCCCCGGAGAAGCCCCTCGGCCTTCTCCCCGGTTACGTTCGCCACTTTCTGCCGGGTGAGCACCAGCGCCACCGGCCCTTCGTTGCAGGTGAGCGCCGCTCGCCAGGCCCAGGCCGTCTCGAAGGCGTCGGCGGGGCGGATCACGGTGAGCCGGGGCATGGCCCGGAGGCTCATAAGGTGCTCGATCGGTTGGTGGGTGGGGCCGTCCTCGCCCAGGGCGATCGAATCGTGGGTCCAAACGTAGATCGGGCGGATCCCCATAAGCGCGGCTAGCCGCACCGCCGGCCGCATGTAGTCGGAAAAGACCAGGAAGGTTCCGGCGTAGGGAAGGTAGCCCCGGTGGAGGACCAAGCCGTTCAGGATGGCCCCCATGGCGTGCTCGCGGACCCCGTAGTGGAGGTAGCGGCCGGCGGGGTTTTCCGGCGAAAAGTCGTCCATGCCCGGGGCCTTGGTGTTGTTGGAGGGGGTGAGGTCAGCGCTGCCGCCAAGGAGCTCGGGCACGCGCTCGGCAAGGCGGGCCAGCACTCGGCCGCTGGCCGCGCGGGTGGCCATTCGTTCCCCAAGCCGAAACCCCTCCGTAAGGCCCGATAGCGCCCCTTCGGGCAAACGCTCCTCCCGCACCCGGCGCACGAACTCGGCGGCTTCCTCGGGGTACTTCCAGGCGTAGTTCTCCAGCAGCGTCTCCCAAGCCTCCTGGGCGGCCACCCCGCGATCAGCAACCGTCCGGAAGTGGGCGTAAACCTCCTCGGGAACCTCAAAAGGCGGGTACGGCCAGCCCAGCCGCTCGCGGGTGGCCCGCACCGCCTCCTCGCCGAGGGGAGCGCCGTGGGCCTTGGGGCTGTCCTCGAGGGGGCTCCCGAAGCCCAGGTGGGTGCGGACCGCGATCAGGGTCGGGCGTTCGGTCTCGGCCCTGGCCAGCTCCAGGGCGTGGCGGATGGCCTCGAGGTCCTCTCCATCCTCAACCGTTAGCACCTGCCAGCGGTAGGCCCCAAAGCGCTCGATCACGTTCTCGGTGAAGGCGAGGTCGGTGCTTCCGTCGATCGAAACCCGGTTGTTGTCCCAGAGCACGATCAGCTTTCCAAGGCCCCAGGTCCCGGCGAGGCTGGCGGCCTCGGCGCTCACCCCTTCCATGAGGTCCCCGTCGGAAGCGATAACGTAGGTCCAGTGATCGACCACGGGGAAGCCCTCGCGGTTGAACTCCGCCGCCAACTTCTTTTCGGCCAGGGCCATCCCGACCGCGGCCCCAAACCCCTGCCCCAAGGGTCCGGTGGTCACCTCGACCCCCGGGGTCAGACCGTACTCGGGGTGACCCGGGGTCTTGGATCCCCATTGCCGAAACCGTTTGAGTTCTTCCAGCGGCAGGTCGAAACCGGTGAGGTGCAAAATGGCGTAAAGCAACATCGAGGCGTGACCGGCTGAAAGCACAAAACGGTCCCGGTCGGGCCAGGTGGGGTCCTTGGGGTTGGTTTTAAGGTAATCGTGCCAGAGGACATAGGCCATGGGGGCGGCCCCCAAAGGCATTCCCGGATGCCCCGATTTGGCGGCCTCGATGGCGTCCACGGCCAGGAACCGGATGGCGTTGATGGCAAGCCGTTCGATCTCGTTCATGCCCCCATCTTATGCGCCTCTTCGGCCCAGGCCTCGCGGGTGATCGCCATCACCGCGTCCTCCTCCCCTCCAGGGGCAGGAGCGAAACCCACCAAACGGAACCCCGCCTTCTCGAAGGCCCGCCGGGCCCGGGCGTTCCACCGAAAGGTCCTGAGCTCCACCCGCGAAAGCCCCAGCTCACCAAAGGCGAAGTCCAGGGCCTGACGCACCGCTCGGCTACCGTAACCCTTTCCCCATCGAGACTTGTCGGAGATAAGAATGCCCAGGGTGGCGGTGCCTTCCTGGATGTCGTAGAGCTCCACCGCCCCGATCCACTCCCCTTTTTCGTCGAGGATGCCGAAAGCCACCCGATCGCCCCGGGCGAGCTCGGTCTCGACCAGACGCCGGAAGAGCCAAAGCGGTAGTCGGAGCGGCCGGTGACCGTTTAGCCGGGCAATCTCGGGATCCCGAAACGCCCGGTAAAACCGCCGCCACTCCTCTTCGGAAAGCCCCCGGCGGAAGTCCTTCAGACGAACCTCGGGCACCCTGCCCCCAAGATAAGGCCGCGGCCGGTCGGCCGCGGCCGGGTTAACCGCACCCGGTTCAGGGGTAAAGGCCCCGGAGGGCGCGGGCCTCGAGCACCCGGGTTGCGGCGACGATGTAAGCGGCGGTCCGAAGGGTGACCCCCCGCTCCGTAGCCTTGGCCCAGACCGCCTCGAAGGCCTCGGTGATGACCCGCCGGAGGTTTTCGTTGACCTCCTCCTCGGTCCAGAAGTAGGAGTTAAAGTCCTGCACCCACTCAAAGTAGGAAACGATTACGCCACCGGCGTTGGCGATGACGTCGGGCACCACCAGAATGCCCCTTTCCTTGAGGATATCGTCGGCCGCTGGGGTGGTGGGGCCGTTGGCCCCTTCGACCACCATCTTGGCCTTGATCTTCCAGGCGTTTTGCTCGGTGATCGCGCCCTCGAGCGCCGCAGGCACCGCGATTTCGGCCGGCAAACCAAAGAATTCGGCGGCCGGCACCGGCTCGGCGTTGGGGTAGCCGCGGACGCCACCGGCCTCGGCCACGTGCTTTAAAAGATCGTAGGGGTCGATGCCGTTCTCGTTGTAAATCGCGCCGGTAACATCGGCGATTCCCACCACCTTGGCTCCGTGATCGTAGAACGCTCGAGCGGCGGCGTTGCCCACGTTACCAAACCCCTGGATGATCACCCGGCTGCCCTCGATCGGCAGGTCGATCTTCTTAGCCGCCGCAGCGGCCACGAAGAAGACCCCGTTGCCGGTGGCGTCCTGCCGGCCCAGCGAACCGCCCAGGGGAATCGGCTTACCGGTTACCACCCCTGGCGCAGTGGTGCCCACGTTCATCGAATAGGTGTCCATCATCCAGGCCATTTCGCGACGGCCGGTGCCCACGTCGGGGGCAGGAACGTCCCGCTGGGGACCGATCAGGATCCCGATCTCCGAGGTGTACCGTCGGGTGAGCCGCTCGAGCTCGGCGGTAGAGAGCTTGGCAGGGTCCACCCGAATGCCCCCCTTTCCACCCCCGTAGGGGAGCCCCTGTCTCTTATA
>WFNN01000138.1 GCA_015488545.1 Thermaceae bacterium
CCGATTACACGCACTTGAAGAAAAGCGGGGCCTTTGCTAACCTCGTACTTGGCTTTGACCGCGGTCCGCGGTAGCTCAGCTGGTAGAGCGGTCGGCTGTTAACCGACTGGTCGCAGGTTCGAGTCCTGCCCGCGGAGCCAAGCCCCTCCCCGAAAGGGGAGGGCTTTTTATGCTGGAAACGTGATCCGTACCAAGCGCGTCTACCTCCCGCCCGACCCGGAGGACGGCACCCGGGTGCTGGTCGATCGCCTCTGGCCGCGGGGCTTAAAGCGCTCGGAAGCGCGGATCGACCGCTGGCTCAAAGCGGTCGCCCCCAGCCCGGAGCTCAGGCGCTGGTTCGGCCACGACCCGGCCAAGTGGGAGGAATTTCAGCGCCGGTACCACGCCGAGCTCGACGCCAACCCCGAACCGGTGGAGGAGCTCCTGGCACTGGCCCGAGAAGGAACCCTCACCCTCCTTTTCGCTGCCCGTGACGAGGCACGCAACAACGCGGTGGCCCTGAAGGCCTACCTCGAGGCCCACCTAGGGTAGGCTCCTACCAATGTTGATCGGGGTCGACTGGGCGCGGATAGGGTGGCTTGCGGTCGGCTGCCAGGAAGGGCGGTGGGACCGCTGGCTCTTCGCCTCCTTCGAGGAACTGCTCGAGGCCACGCAAGAGGCCCGCGTACTGGTGGTGGACGTGCCGATGGGGCTGCCAAAGCGGGGGACCCCCGGGGGCCGGGCGGCGGACAGGGCGGCCCGAAGGATCCTGCCGGCAGAGCGCCGATCCACCGTCTTCCCCACCCCCAGCCGGCGGGCCCTGGCGGCCCGCGACCTCGCCGAGGGCCAGCGGCTGAACGCCCCGGCAGGGATGAACCGCCAGGTCTTCGCCCTCCTGCCGCAAATCCGGGAGGTGGACCGGGCACTACGCCCCGAGCTCCAGACCCGGATCTGGGAGGGGCACCCCGAGCTCAGTTTCTTCGCCGCCGGAGGCTGGCCGGCAATCCGGCACCCCAAGCGCACCAAGCCCGGCCGGCTGGCCCGCCTCGAGGTGCTAAAAGCCCGGCTAGGGGCGGGGTGGCAACGGTGGTTCGAAGAGCTACCGGGCCGCGATTCCCTATTGGCCGACCTTCTGGACGCCAGCGCCCTGGTCTGGACCGCCGCCCGGCTGGCCGAAGGGAAGGCCGGCTTCGCCCCCGAAGAACCGGCGTTCGACGAGCGGGGGCTCCGGATGCAGATCGTCTACTGATCGAGGGGAAAGGGCGGAGGGCAGTCGGGCTCGTCGAGGGCCGAGCGCACCCCGGCGGCGAAGGCCTCGGCGTCGAGGCCGGGGACCCTTTGCAGATGCCTGAGCGCCTTTTGGAAAAGCCGCTCACCCCCGCGGCGGTTGGTCTTCGCCTTGTGCAGGGCGGCGGCGAGCTGGATTACCCCCTGCAAGAGCTCGCGCTCGGGGCCGCGAGCGGCCAGCCAGTGGGGCTCCAAAACCTCGTGCACCTCCCAGTACCGGCCGGCCCGCCACAGGCGCCGGGCTTCCTCGAACACCCTATCGGGCAGCGGCACGGTATAGAGTGTAGCCCGTATGGCGGAGATCCTTGAGCTCACCGACGACACCTTCGAAAAAGCCGTAAAGGATGGCCTCACCATCGTCGACTTCTGGGCCGACTGGTGCCAGCCCTGCAAGCTGATCGCCCCCTTCATGGAGGAGTTCGCCGAGCAGTACGCCGGCCGCCTCAAGGTGGCCAAGCTCGACGTGGACGAAAACCCCCGCACCGCGATGCGCTACCGGGTGATGAGCATCCCCACCGTGATCCTCTTCAAGAACGGGGAGCCGGTGGAGGTCTGGGTGGGGGCCCAGCCTAAGCGCAACTACGAGCAGAAGCTGGCCAAGCACCTGCCCCCCGAGGCATGAAGCCGGTCGCCCTCGACGCCATGGGGGGCGACCGGGCCCCCGAAGAGACCGTGGCCGGCGCGCTGCTCGCCGCCCGGGAGGGGGTGCCGGTGGTGCTGGTGGGCGACGAGGCAAGGCTTAAGGAGGAGCTCGCCCGCCAGGGGGGCGAGCTCCCGGTGGTCCCCGCCGCCGACGCGATCGGTATGCACGACGCCGCCACCGACGTTCGCCGCCGGAAGGACGCCTCGATCAACGTGGCCGTGCGGTTGGTTAAGGAGGGCGAGGCCGAGGCGGCGGTGAGCATGGGCCATTCGGGGGCCACGATGGCGGCGGCCCTCTTCCTCCTGGGGCGGATCCGGGGGATCGAGCGACCCGCCATCCTGGCCGAGATCCCCGCCGACGCCCCGGCCGGGCGGCTCTTTTTAATCGACGCTGGGGCCAACGCCGACGTGCGCCCCGGCCACCTCCTTACCTTCGCCCGGATGGGGGTGGCCTACGCCCGGCGGCTTTGGAATCTTGAGGACCCCCGGGTGGGCCTCCTCTCGATCGGGGAGGAACCCACCAAGGGCAACCAGCTGGTCCTGGCCGCCCACCCGCTGCTCAAAAGGGTGCCGGGGTTTTTGGGAAACGTCGAGGGCAACGACCTGTTTGCCGGCAAGGCCGACGTGGTGGTGACCGACGGCTTCACCGGCAACGTGGTCCTGAAGCTTGCCGAGGGCGAGGCCCGGACGATCTTCCGCTGGGTCAAGGCCGCCCTCTCCTCGAGCCTGAGGGGGCGGATCGGGGGGCTTTTGGTCCGGGACGCGCTGAAGACCCTCGCCGCCCGCATGGACCCCGCCGAGTACGGGGCGATGCCCCTGCTCGGGGTCCGGGGGGCGGTTTTCATCGGCCACGGCGCCTCCGATCGCCGGGCGGTGAAAAACGCCCTTCTAAGGGCCCACCGCCTGGCGGGCTCCGGGCTCCTCGATCGCCTCGCCCACCTAAACTAGGGGCATGGAAAGCCTTGACCTGACCGCGCTGGCCGGCGCCGGCCTCGGGGTCAAGCTGCTGATCGCCTTCCTGGCCGCCGGTCTGGCCTACTGGCTGGCCCGGAGCGGGAGCCGCGCCTTCCACGCCGTGGCCCGGCTCACCAAAGACCCCCGGGACGACGTCTTCTGGCACTGGCTGGCCCGGGCCTGGTGGGCGATCGCGGCCACGGGCCTGGTGGCCTTTCTGTTCCGCCTCTTCGAGCTCAAGGTGGAACCCCTCTACACCTGGGGCGAGCTGCTCATCCGCTGGCTCGGCTCGCGCGGGCTCTCGGGCCTGGTGATCCTGGTCCTGACCTACGCCGGCTACCGGCTGGTGGACGTGTTCGCCGAACGCCTGCGGTTCGGCGGCGAAGGCCCCTTCGAACGCCAGCGGGTGCGCAAGGAGACCCTGGCCAACGTGGTGCAATCGACCCTCAAGGGCCTGGTCATCACCTTCGGGGTGCTGCTGGCGCTGGCTAACCTGGGCGTCGACGTCGGGGCCCTGATCGCCGGCGCCGGGATCGCCGGGCTGGCGATCTCCTTCGCCGCCCAGAACCTGGTCCGCGACGTGATCAACGGGTTCTTCATCCTGCTCGAGGACCAGTACGGCGTCGGCGACATCATCAAGGTGGGGGACCTGGCCGGCGGGGTCGAGCGGATGAACCTGCGGCTCACCGTGCTCAGGGACCTGGCCGGCAAGGTGCACTTCATCCCCAACGGGCAGATCAACCAGGTCACGGTGATGAGCCGCGACTGGGCCCGGGCGGTGGTCGACGTGGCGGTGGCCTACAAGGAGGACGTCGACCGGGTCCTCGAGGTCCTCCGTGACGAGGCCGAGAAGTTCTACGCCGACCCCGACTGGCGCGACAAGTTCACCGCCCCGCCCCAGGTGCTCGGGGTCGACCAGCTGGGCGACAGCGCGGTGGTGATCCGGATCCTCTTCACCACCCGGGCCAAGGAGCAGTGGGGGGTGGGCCGGGAGTTCAACCGCCGGGTGAAGAACCGCCTCGACGCCGAAGGGATCGAAATCCCCTTCCCCCAGCGCACCCTCTGGTTCGGCGAGCCGCTTAGGATTGAAAAGGCGTGAAACGGCTGCTCGCTTTAGCCCTGGCCCTGCTCCCAGCGCTGGCCCAGGTCTACTGGCCCACCGGGGCGGGGG
>WFNN01000139.1 GCA_015488545.1 Thermaceae bacterium
AAAAGACGCTGCTCGCCCGGCCCCGGCTCCCAGAACTCGTAGACCACCTCAAGCTCGGCTGGGAGCATGGGCACCTCCTCGCCAGGCTCGAAGCGGAACCCGTGGGCCCGCTCGAACTCCTCGGGCTCACCAGAGCGCTCAATCACGTGGGTAAGCCGCACATCGACTGGAGCCTCTGCGTTGTCCGCCCCGAGCCGGTCGAACTCCTCCGCATCCACCGACCCGTATCCGATCGCGTAGGAGCGGTTGGCCTCGAACTCCACGCGCACGTGGTAGCGCCTCACCCGATCCACCCCCCTCGCCACACCGTGCCCAGCCCCAGCACGACCAGGAGCACCGCCGCCAGAAGGGCTACGAGGGCCAGCACCTGAAGGGTGCCGGTGATCACCCCGGCCCAGAACCCCTCCTGGTAGTGCCGCCACTTCCACCGCTCGGCTGCCGTCGCCAAGGCTCCGGCCAGTACCAGGGCGACGACCGCGAAAAGCAGGTCGCCGAGCGCCGCCGCGAAGATCTTCGGGTAAATGTTCACCGCACAACCTCCTCGCACCGCACGCGGTAGCCCATCGCCACCGCCAGCCGCTCGGGGAGCCAGACCTCGAGGCCGGTCGCTCCCCACTCGACCCGGATCACCCCGGCGGTGGCCAGCTCCTCGCCGGCGCCGCGCCGCCGGGCGTCGTGCACGATCTCGGCGATCAGATCTCGGGTGGCCTGCTGGATCGCCCAGACCAGCGCGCCGCGATCGGCGTCGGTCCCCACCGGGTAGGGCCGGATCTCCACCAGGACGTACCCCTTCACCGCGCCACCTCCACCACCAGCACCACCCAGACGGTGGCCAGAACGGCCGCCGCGAGAGCCTGGAGCCAGATCCCCCGCGGGGTACGCGGCGGAACCCCCTCGAAGAGGAGGAAGAACCCCAGGAGGAACGCCGCCAGCCAGGCCAGGACGGCGGCAAGGGCGAGCTCAAGCGGCACGGCCGGCCTCCTCCCGGTGCCGCCGGCGGCGGGCCCGCATGCGGGCGTAAAGCCGGGCGGCCACCTCGGGAATCGCCGCCATCCTGGGCGCTCCCGGGGCCGCCACGTAGCGGACCTCGAAGCCGCGCTCCTTGGTCCAAAGGATCACCGCCGACCGCGTAACCCCCTCCCGCTCGGCCACGTCGGCGGCGAGGACGTACCCCTCGGGCAGATCTGGCAGCTTCTGCGCCTCCGTCGGGCCGAAGGCATCCTCCCACTCGACCAGGTGGATCACCGCCACCCGCATCCGGCTCTTGGGGTCGTAGCGGTAGGCCACGGTGACTCCGTGCCGGTGGGCCTTGGTCCGCACCGAAACCGGATGCATGCCGAGCCGCCTGGCAAGGTCGGCGGCCCGGATCCAGGGGTGGCGAATCGGGGTCAGCATCTCCTCCGCCCAGCGGTGGAAGCTGTGGGGCTCGACGTAGATGCCCCGCTTCCACCGCCCGGCGCGGAACTCACCCCGCAGGCAGGCCCGGTAGGCCACGCCGTGGGATAGCGGGTAGCGCCGCACCATCTCGGCGAGCCCCACCCACCCGGGGTAGAGCCGCTCCAGACGGGGCAGGTTCCCGCGGTAGAGGTACGCCTCGAGGGCGTCCCGGTTCACCATCGCCCGCCCCCGCCAGAAGACGGCGTAGGGGTAGCGGTACCACCCGTGCCGGCGGAGCCACCCCCGGAGGGCGTCCGGGGTCACCCCGGCGATCCGGGCGGCCTCGCTAACGGTCAGGTAGCTCCCGGGGTCGTTCCAGCTGACCGCCTTCAGGTACTTGACCTTCATCGCCCCTCCAACCAGCGCTCGGCAACCTCGCCGAGCACGATCGCGAACTCGGTCCATCCGTTGATCGCCGCCCACCCCGCCGCCTCAACGGGGTCGACCCTTCCGGCCACGAGGGCGGCGAGCAAACGCTCCTCGCCGGGGGTGAACGCATGCATCTCGCCCCAGTCGAGCGGCGGGGCGAGCAGTTCGTTCGGCTCCCAGGCCAGGCCGTCTTTCCGGCGCCTTGGGGCCACCTCGACGCGCGGGGTCCCGTAGATCGCCACCGCGATCCAGGCGGCCTCGCGGAGGGAAAACCGTTCGCCGTTCACCACCAGGCCGCCGGGAGCCGCGAAGGCCCTGGTCCCCTTCGCGTTCAGGTCCCTTGCCAGCCGCTCGATAAGCTTCATGCCCCCTCCCAGGCGAACCGCAGGGCCGCGCCCTGGAAGTGCACCGGCCAGACGCCGGTGGGGCCGTGGCGGTTCTTCGCCACCACAAGCTCGCCCTCGTCGGAGAGGGTTCCGCCGGGTTCCGGCTTGCGCCATAGCAGCATCACCACGTCGGCGTCTTGCTCGATCGCGCCCGAGTCCCGGAGGTGGGCAAGCTCGGGGCGTTTGTCCTTCTTCTGCTCGGCCTGGCGGTTGATCTGGGCCAGGGTGAGCACGGGCACGTCGAGCTTCACCGCCAGACGCTTGAGCGCCCGGCTGATGCGAGCGACCTCGAGCTCCCGGCGCTCCTCGCGGGCGCTCGGGTGCACCAGGCCGAGGTAGTCGACCACGTAGAAATCGGCCCCGGACCGGCGCATGTCGGCGTAGAGTGCCTCAGCGTGGTCCACGTCATCGCGCACGAAGAGCGGCACGTCGAGCAGGTCGAGGGCCCGCTCGAGGTTCTCCGCGTCCCTAAGCTCGTGGAGCGGTATCCCGAGCACCTGCGAGATCAGCCGGGCGCCGAGGGTCCAGGCGGGCATCTCGAGGCTGTAGAAGACCACCTTGCGACCGGCCCGGGCGGCGATCAGGGCGAACTGGAGGGCGAGGGCGGTCTTCCCCACCGCGGTGCGGGCGGCCAGGATGTAGTGGCCGCCGCCGTCGAAGCTGGGAAAGGCGGGGTCCCTGGCCACCGCGATCGGGGGCTTCCGGCGCCCCTCGCGCTCGGCCCGCCAGCGCTCGAGCGCGAGCCTGGCCGCCTCCCTCGCGGGCACGGCGCCGCGCTCCTCGCGCCCGTCGGCGGCCTCGGCGAGATCCTCGATGGCGGAGAGGTAGTCTTCCCCGCGCTTGGCCGCTTGGGCCACCCGGAGAGCGGCCTCGGTGACCCGCTGGCGGCGCACCGCCTCGCGCAGCCGCCGCTGCATCTCCTCGGCGGCGACCGACCCGTAGTCCAGGTAAAGGTCGGTGACGCTGGCGATCAGCGAGGGCTCGACCTCGGCCAACGCGATGCCCTCGGGTCCGTGTTCGGCAAGGGCCTCGGCGAGGGCGCGGTGCTCGGGGACGGCGTAGAGCTCGGGCTCGGGCTTGATCAGCCCGGCCAGGGCGTAGGAGAGCGTGATGCGCTCGAGGTCACGCCGGAGCAGCTTTGCGGCCATAGAGCACCTCGATCGGGTCGGGCACGTCGTCGATGCCGATGTAACGGTACTCGCGCTTGGGTTTTGGCGGCTCAGGCGGGCGTTCGACGAGCGAGGCGTCGAGCGGGATCTCGCCCTCGAGGATCAGCCAGAACACCTTCAGCGGGTGGGTGTGGGCGTCGCGCTTGGCCTGGGCCCAGGCGGCCCGCACCTCCTCCGGGGTCCACATCCCGTCCCAGGCTCGGAGCCGGTCGAGGACGGTGTAGTCCCGCCCGGGCACGCGGCGGTGGAGCGCCCCCGGGGCCACCGCCACGATCGCCTGCGCGGTCGGCCCGAGAGACGCTTTAAGCGCCGATGGCCCGGTGCTGCGAACCGCGGCGTCTTTTGCAGCTGGTTCTTCACCTAGCCGGACGGTGGGTCCGGTGCTCGAAGAGGGGGGGTAAGGGGGGGAGTTATTCTCTGAAGGAGTCTCTGTAGGAGTCTCTGTATTTATAGTTTGCTGGTAAACCCCCAATCTAGTTGGTGGGATTTCCACCATCTGGTTTGTGGGATTCCCACCATCAAGTTCGCGGGTTTTGCCGGTATCAACCTCGAGGTCCCGGATCGCTTGGGCGAGCGCTTCGGCGTCCACCTCGTAGTACGTTTTGGCCGGAACCCCCTCGCGGGTGATCTTGAGGAAGCTGAGCGCCTTTAGCGCCCGCTTGGCGAGCTTGAACTCGTCCGGCGTGAGGCCGGTCTCCTCCATGAGCTGGGCATCGGTGAGGTGGAACTTGTCGCGCCCCTCGTGCTGCGCCCAGTAGCTCCAGTGGAAGAGGATCTGCGAGAGCAAGACGCCCGCCGTGAGCCTTCCGGTGAGCTTCCGGTAGACCGGGTAGTAGCTCACCGGCCTTTGGTTGAGCTCGATCATCATCTTGCGAACCGACACCGCGCACCCCCTAAAAAAGCTGCTCCTGGGCGACCTCGAGGCCGCCCGCCTTCCAGGCCCGCTCCATCCCGGCCAGGGCCTGCTCAAGCTCCTTGATCCGGCTGGCCAGCTTGGCCCGGAACTCGCGGTACTCCGCCTCGTTCTCGGGCAGCCGGTAGACCTCCTTGCCCTCCGGGCCGCTGGCGACAATCACCGCCGCCCGGCCCCGCTTCCTGAGCTCGGCCATGATCTTCCGGCCCCTGCGGTCGGAGCCAAAGAGGCTCTCGAACTCCTCCCGGGCAATGCCCCAGGCCTTGCGCTCCTGAAGGAGCCGCACCGCCCGGGTGAGCTCGTACTCCTGGATCGGTCGCTCGTATCCCATGCTTGCCTCCCGAAAGCCGGGAGGGGCCAAGCGGCCCCTCCCCCGCTACTGCTCCAAGAACTCCTGCCGGCCATCGCCGGCGATGCTGCGGAACCCCTCAAGATCCGTGCGGAGCGAATCCACGTCGGTGGGCGGGACCACCCCAGCCTCGGTGGTGTAGTCGATGTAGTTCGCGGCCTCCTTGGCGTCCTTGACCCCGGCCTCGGCCAGGGCGGCCTTCAGCCGTTCCAGGTAGTCGATCAGCTTGGAGGCCTCCTCCTTGGTGAGCTCCTTCGAGCTGGAGAGCTCGCGGCCCACCACCATCGAGGAGAGCCGGAGGGCCACCTCGCGCCACTCGCCGTTGGTGAGGCCGAGGTCGTTCAGGGTGGCCTTGAGCGTGGTGATCTGGGCCGGGGTGATGCGCTCCGGCCCGCGCTGCGCCGGCTCGGACTGGGGCTCGACCACCTCGGCCTCTACGGGTACGGGCTCCGCCGACGGAGCCTGGGTCACCCGGTCCATCTCCTCGATGGGGGTGAGGGCCACATCGAAGGCCCGGCGCAGCAAGTAGACCTCCAGAACCTTCTGGTGCATCGCCGCCGGGTGCGTCTTCCAGGACCCGCGGCCGGCGTTGTATTCGCTGAACCAGACCCCACCCTCGAAGACCTGGGTCTGGCCGGTGGCCGGGTCGAGCACCTTCACCCGGCCCTTGAGGTAGATGTCGGACTTGCCGGTGTAGGGGTTCTCCCGCTTCACCGGCTCGTCCACCTCAATGCTCCAGGGCTTGCCGCTGGTGTGGGCCACGTGGAGCAGGCCGTCCCGGGTGATGTAGACGTTGTAGCGCCGGTTCTGCCCCCCGGGGATCAGCACCAGGTGCCGCAACAGGGGGTCGAGCCCGTAGCGCCCGGCGATCGCCAGGGCCAGCTTCACCTCGTCGTCCGGGATGCCCGCGAAGATCTTGGTGCGGGCCAGTTCGGCGGCCTCCGCCGCCGTAGGCGTGAGTGTGGTAGCCTGTTTCTGGACTAGTTCACCCATGATTTACCTCCTGGCGGGCTCTGCGCCCGCCTCTTTGCTTTCCATCAGCGGGTCCAGCTCCACCTCGAGGCCCGCCCGCTCCCGGGCCTCGAGCCTCTCGTCCCCACACCTCGCCGCGCAGAGCAGGGCGGCGAGGAAGAAGCCGAACCACGAGCCGACGACCGTGAAGACGATGGCGAGCCAGAGGGGGATCATTCGTTGCCCTCCTCGGCAGGCGCCATGTCTTCGGCCAACAGTTCCGCTTCCTTCTCGGCGTCGCTCTCGATGAGCGACGCGGCCTTCTCCGCTTCCTCTATGGCCCTTGTCATGTGGAAAAGCGCCTGATAGCGCGATTCGTGGTCTTCCTCGTTATCGGCGATGTATTCGGTTATCTCGCGGCGAGCTTTTCTCAAGCTGTCTGCTGCGTCTTCCAAGGCCGCATGGGCAAAGAAGTGCTTCACTCGTTACCTCCCTTCGCCGCCCACACATGGCCGCCGCCCGGAAGTCGCTTGCGTTCCACCAGGCCGAGCGTCATTAGGTGGTGGAGCGCCGAGCGGAGCCGCTTCTTGGGGATGCCGGTCTCCAGGTGGATACGGCGCACAGAGGCCGGCTCAGCAAGGCGCTCGACGAGCCACTCCAGGCTCGTTGAAGCCTTCTGCGCGGCCTCATCGGCGGGGGTGAGCTCGACCTCAACGACCCGCCCGTCTGGCTGTACAACCGTTTTGCTAAGCCGCTGCTTGCTCACACCTCCACCCCCAGTTCCCCCGCCACCGCACGCAGGCAGGCCTCGAGGCTGCCCCTGCGGTTCTCGCGGGCCACCACCCGGCCCCCGACCCGCACCTCGGCCCAGTCACCGAGGTCGGGGTCGTAGCCGTAGGCCACCTCGTAGCCGAGCCCCCGCAGCCGGGCGGCGATCCGCTCGGCCTCGGAGGGAGCATGGCGCCGGGCCTCGAGGGCCCGGGCCAGGTGCTCGCGGTCGGTGTGGGTGATCCGGTCCGGCCGCCGGGCCTTGAGCGCGGCGACGAGGGCGAGGCCGCGGGCGATCATTGGATCACCCCCGACAGGTCCCGCGCGATCGTGGCCTGGAGCTCCTCCTTGAACTCCACGACCTCGGGCTTCAGGGCCTTCGCCGCTTTCTCGAAGGCCCGCTTGTTGAGCGCCAGCACCTCGCGCATCCCGCGCGAGAGGGCCCAGTCCAGTGCCTTGGTGGGGTCGTATTTGAGCCGCGTGATCACGCGGATCTTCACGCCGAGCGTGCGGACCAGATCGGCGAGATCGCTCACGCCTCCACCTCCTTCCCTTTTCTCCTCCGAACGGCTTTCAAGGCAGGCATCAAGCGCCCGTTCACCATCCGCGCCGAATCGGCTACGGTCATACCGGCGTCGTGAAGCAGCCGGTACACCTGGGCAACGTCGGGCTCCAGCCGCGATGGCGGTTCTCCGTTCCGAAGACGCGATTCGATCTCGCCAAGCAGCGCGTCGGCCTTCTTTAAAGCCAGCCTTGGGTTCACGCGCCAACCTCCTTCTCCTCCTGCCGGAACGCCTCCGGCAGGAGCTTCTTCCGCCAGTGCTCGGCGAGCCTGGCGGCCTGGGCTCGGGTCCGCGCATGCCCCCGGTAGAGCACGGCGGGCCCCTCCCAGATCAGGACCTCGTAGCCGGCTAGCTTCTCGCGGATGGCCCAGCCGATGGCGTTAGGCATGGCGAGCCTCCTCGTAGGCCGGGCCCTCGACCTCCCAGGTCAGGCGCCGGCCGGGAACGTCCTCGACCTCGTAGACGCGAACCAAGACCCGGCCGGTCCCGTCGCAGGTGAGGCATCGGTAATCACGGGTGTCGGCCGGGTCGTCGGAGATGGGGAGCTCCACCGTCCCGTCGCCACCGCAGACGGGGCAGGTGACGACGTGACGCCACTTGGCGAGGGGAGGGAGGCGGCTCACCGCGCCACCTCCCTCCGCAGCGCTTGCTCCAGCTCCCACTTTCTCCGGGCCAGCCGGTCGTACTCCTCGGCCCGGTCGGGGCGGACCCCGCCCCAGCCGAGGACCCGGAGCCGGTCAGCGAGCTCGGCTATTTCCCGCTGAAGGCCGGTGCACCGTGGTATCCTGCCCTTGTCGACGATCACCGCATCACTCCTTTCTGGCCGGGGCCATCACCCCGGCCGCCGCTTTGGTTTCGGGGCTTCCCCCGTTGCGGCCGATCAACTCGCGCAGGGCCCGCCTCGGCACGCGGTAGGTGCGGCCGAAGCGGATCGTTTGAATGCGCCCCTCCCTGGCCATCTGGTAGACGGTGTGGTAGCTGACGTTGAGCAGCTTCGCGGCGTCGGCCAGGGTGAGCGTTTCCTGCTCGGCGTTGATGTAGCTCTGCTCGGCCAGGCGCTGCATCTCGATCAGCGCCTCGGCGATGTCGGCCTCGAGCTCCGTGAGCTCCCGCTGGAGCCGGGCCTTCTTGCGGAGCAGATCCCGGTAGCGCTCGCGGGCCTCGAGGTAGTTACTTGGCATGGGGGGCCTCCTCCTCTTCGAGGAGCTCCGCCAGGACCTCCATCTCACGCTTCCCCTGGCGTCGGGCCAGGGCGCGGGCGAGCTTCCGCAGCGTGCTCACCTTGGGGTCGGTGGTGCTGCTGGCCTCGATCATGGCCACGACGCCATAGGAGACGCCCGCTTCTACGGCGAGCTCCTCTCGCTTCAGGCCCGCGCGAGTACGCAGCTCGCGCAGGCGCTTGCCCACGTGGGTCAAGGACCACCTCCTTTCG
>WFNN01000140.1 GCA_015488545.1 Thermaceae bacterium
CACCCCCAAAAAGGGCCTAAAGCTGGTCGAAGTTCGGCTCGCCGACCCCCTGGGCTACGGCCTCACCGCGGTGTGGTTCAACCAGCCCTGGGTCCTAAAGCAGGTCCAGGTGGGCGAAACCCTTGTGGTTACCGGCAAGGTCGCCCGGCGGGGCCGGACCCGAACCCTCCTGGTGGAACACTTCGAGCCCGAAGAGGGGGAATCCCTCTCCACCGGCCGCATCGTTCCCATCTACCCCAGCACCGAGGGCATCGGGCAGGCTTGGCTGCGCCGCCAGGTCTGGCGGGGGCTAAAGCTCGCCGCCCCCGTCGCCGACCCCCTTCCCCGAGCCATCCGTGAGCGGGAGAACCTCCTACCGCTAAGCGTCGCCCTCCCGAACTACCACTTTCCCCCGGACGAGGCCGCCATCGAACCCGCCCTAAAACGTCTCAAGTTCGACGAATACCTCTTCCTCGAACTTCGGGTGATGATCCAGTCGGGCGAGAGCGCCCTGGTGGGCCACGTCTTCGAGGTCCGAGAGGAGTGGATCGAGGCCTTCAAGGAAAGCCTCCCCTTCGCCCTCACCCGGGCCCAGGAGCGGGTGATCGGGGAAATCCTCGCCGACATGCGGTCCGACCGCCAAATGGCCCGGCTGCTTATGGGCGACGTGGGCTCGGGAAAGACGGTGGTGGCCGCCCTCGCCCTCTACATCGCCGCCAAGAACAGTCTCCAGGCCGCACTCATGGCCCCAACCGAGATCCTTGCCAAGCAGCACTTCGAAAACCTGGCCCGTTACCTCACCCCGCTCGGGGTGCGGTTGGAGCTGCTGGTTGGCTCGATGAAGGAGGGCGAGAAGGTCCGGGCCCGCGCGCGGATCGCCGAGGGTGCGGTGGACGTGGTGGTGGGCACCCATGCCCTGATCCAGGAGGGGGTCCGTTTCCGGTCGCTGGGCCTCGCGGTGATCGACGAGGAGCACCGCTTCGGCGTCCTCCAGCGGCGGGCGCTGCTCCAGGGCCGGCCCGATGTCCTGGTGATGACCGCCACCCCGATCCCCCGTTCGCTGGCCCTCACCCTCTACGGCGACCTGGAGACCAGCGTGCTCGACGAACTTCCCCCCGGTAGGGCGCCGGTAAGGACCCGGGTGCTGGCCGCCCGCCACCGGGCGCAGGCCTACGCCTTCGCCCGGCAGGAGATCGAAAAGGGCCACCAGGTCTTCGTGGTGGCCCCGATGATCGAGGAATCGGAGGCCGAGCAGTTCGCTGAGGTCAAGGCGGCCACGGCCCTCAAGGGGGAGGTCGAACGTCTCCTCCCCGGCGCCCGAATCGGGCTTTTGCACGGACGCATGCCCCCGCACGAGAAGGACGCGGTGATGGAGGCCTTCCGGCGGGGCGCGTTCGACCTTTTGGTCTCCACCACCGTGATCGAGGTCGGGGTCGATGTCCCCAACGCCACCCTGATGATCGTCGAAAACGCCGAGCGCTTCGGCCTGGCCCAGCTCCACCAGCTTAGGGGCCGGGTGGGCCGGGGCCAGGCCCAGGGTTACTGCATCCTGATCGCCGGCGAGGCCTCGCAAAAGACCCTAAGGCGTCTGCGGGTGCTGGAAGAAAGCACCGACGGCTTCTACGTGGCCGAGATGGACCTAAAACTCCGGGGGCCCGGCGAGCTCCGGGGCACCCGCCAGTCGGGGATGCCGGAACTCAAACTCGGCGAGCTCGCCCGGGACACCGAGATCATCGAGGCCGCCCGCCGGGTGGCCAAGGAAATCCTGGCCACCGACCCCACCCTCAAAAGACCGGAGCACGCAGAGCTAAAGGCCGAGCTCCGACGCCGCACCCGGGTCCTCGGTCTGCGTGAGGTGATTTAGCCCTCGTAGAATGAAAGCCGTGTACCCCCGATGCCTGCGGGAAAGGCTAGAGAAAGCCCTGGCCCGCCGCCCGGTGGTGGTCCTACTTGGCGCCCGCCGGGTGGGCAAGAGCCACCTGTTGCAAAGGCTCGCCCGCCGGCGGGGGGTGCGCCCCGTCGATCTGGCCGATCCCGCGACCCTGGAGGAGGCCCGGGCGAACCCCGGCCGCTTCTTGGCAGACCTCCGCCTCCCCGCCGCGGTGGATGGGGTCGAGCGCTTCCCCGGGCTCCTTTCCGTCCTCGCGCGGCGGGTCGCCGAGGGGGCCCCGGCCGGGGCCTTCTTGCTGGCGGCAAGCGGCGTGTTCCCTGCGCTTTCGCGGCTGATCCGGGCCCTGGGTCAACAGGTCCAGGTTCTAACCCTGGAACCCCTCACCCTGGCGGAACGGCACGGGGCCTGCTTTAACCTCTTCGACCGGCTCGAGGACCCCCCTTCGGGGCCTGCCCCGGAAAGCTGGGAAACTCCCTACAGCACCGGCGGTCTCCCCGAGCTTTTGCCGCTGGCCCGGCACGAACGCGAGGAGTGGTGGCGCAGCCACCTCCAGGTCGCCGAGGGCCGGGCCCGACCCAGACG
>WFNN01000141.1 GCA_015488545.1 Thermaceae bacterium
GGTTACCAGAACCGCGCCCGCCGGGTGGCGAACCGGCTCACCGCCTTCGGCGAGGACGAGCGAAGGGCCTTCGCGGCGCTTCCCGGCCGCCGCTTCGTGGCTTACAAGAACCCCTTCTCCTACCTGGTGGTCCGTTACCGCCTGGAACGGGTCTTCCTGATCGGGAAAGCGGTGAACGCCGAGCCCAGCCCGAGGGAGCTCGCCGAAGCCGCCCGGGTCGTCCGCACCTACCGGATCCCGGCCCTGGTGACCCCGGGGATCCTGGACCGGGAGGCCCGGCGAATCGCCGCCAACCTCGGCGTCGGGGTGGTCACGATCGACCTCCTTGACCGCACCAACCCCGACTACCTGGTGACCTGGAAGAAAAACCTCGCTGCCCTTCGTTCGGTTCTGCGTTAAAGCCCGTAGAGGGCGCCGAACTTGGCCTCGAGGTAGGCGTTCAGGTACCGGGCGGTGGGGGGTTCCCCAGTGGCCCGCTCGATGAGCTCGGGAGGCAGGTAGCGGCGGCCGTGGCGGTGCACGTTCGCCCGGAGCCATGCGAGAAGCGGCCCGAACTCGCCCCGGGCAAAGCGCTCTTCCAACGGCCCCAGGGCCCGCTCGGCGGCGGCGAAAAGCTGGGCGGCGTAGACGTTGCCCAGGGTATAGGTGGGGAAGTAGCCAAACGACCCGCCGCTCCAGTGCACGTCCTGCATGACCCCGTCGGCGTAGGTGGCCGGCTCCAGGCCCAGGTAGGCCCGCATCTTCTCGTTCCAGGCCTGGGGCAGGTCGCTGGGGTCGAGCTCGCTCCGGAACAGGGCCAGTTCGAGCTCGAAGCGGAGCAAAACGTGAAGGTTGTAGGTCACCTCATCGGCCTCGACCCGGATCAGCGAGGGCTTGACCTCGTTGATCGCAAAGACGAAGTCCTCCAGCGTTACCCCGGTCAGCGCTGCGAAACGCTTTTGGGCTCTCGGGAAGAAGTACCGCCAGAACCCCAGCGAACGACCCACGAAGTTTTCCCACATCCGCGACTGGCTCTCGTGGACCCCGAGGCTCACCGACTCACCGAGCGGCGTGCCCCAGTGCTCTTCGGGAAGCCCCTGCTCGTACATCGCGTGGCCGGCCTCGTGAACCGAGCCAAAGAAGGCGGCGCTAAAAAAGTCCTCGAAGTAGCGGGTGGTGATGCGGACGTCGCCGGGGTGGATGCGGATCGCGAACGGGTGCAGCGTGGGATCGAGCCGGCCGGACCGGAGGTCGTAGCCCAGTTCGGGCAGGATCTCGAGGATAAAGGCCTCCTGGTCTCTCTGGGGGTAGGAACGGTGAAGGATCGCCACCGGCGGCCGCCGGTCCGAGGCCTGAATCCGCTTAAGAAGGTCCAGGGCCCGCGGCCTAAGCTCGGCGAAGAGCCGCGCGACCTCCCGGGTGGTGAGGCCGGGCTCGTAGTCCTCGAGCAGGGCGTCGTAAAGCTCTTCCTCAAAGCCCACCGCTTCGGCGTAGGCCTTTTTGAGCTCCACGATTCTCCTCAGGTAGGGCAAAAAGCCCGCCCAGTCGTTTTGGGCCCGTTTTTCGGCCCAGGCGCTCTCACCGGCGCTCTCGGCCTCGGCCAGCTCCACCGCCAGCCGTTCGGGAACCCGGGTGGCGCGATCGTAGTCGCGCCGCCAGCGGATCACGTTGGCCCGCACGTCGGGGTCCTCCATGAGGCTTGAGTCCTCGACCGCGGCGAGCAGTCGCCCGATGGCAGGGTCGGTGGCCTTTCGGTGCACCACCCCGGTGAGGGCGGCGAAGGCCTTGGCCCGGTGGGCGTGACCCCTTTCCGGAATGTAGGTGCGCTGGTCCCAACCCGCCAGGGCCCCCAGGGCACGGAGGTAGGCGAGCTCCCTCCCCCGCTCGACGAGCTCCCGGTACGCGCTCTTCGGATCCATGCCCCCAGTCTATCCGACTGACCGGTCGTTCAGTCGCCCCCGGCCGCCCCGCGCGGTATCCTGGGCGCGATGACCGATCCCCGCGTTCTGCTCATCGCCGGCGGCCGGTCCGGGGAGCACGAGGTCTCCCTCAAGTCGGCCGAAGGGGTGCTGGCGGCCAGCCCCTACCCCACCGATCTGGCGGTGATCGCCAAGGACGGGCGCTGGCTGGTCGGCGAGGAGGCCCTGGCGGCGCTCGGTGCCGGCCGGGCCGAAATCGGAGCCCACCCCTTCCCGCCCCCCATCTCGTGGTCCGACTACGATGTCGCCTTCCCCCTACTCCACGGGCGGTTCGGCGAGGACGGCACCATCCAGGGCTTCTTTGAGATGCTGGGCCTTCCCTACGTCGGCGCCGGGGTGGCGGCCAGCGCGGTGGCCATGGACAAAGACTTTACCAAGCGGGTGGTCCGGGCCGACGGGGTCCCGGTACTCCCCTGGGTGGTGGTGCGGAGGGGCGATACCCCCATGGTTCCCTTCGACCCCCCCTATTTCGTCAAACCCGCCAACACCGGAAGCTCGCTCGGGGTCGCCCGGGTGGAGCGGGCGCTGGACCTCGAGGCCGCTCTCGCCGAGGCCTATCGCTACGACGAAAAGGCCGTTGTGGAACCGGCCCTTAGCGGGGTTCGCGAGCTCGAGGTCGGGCTGATCGGAAACCGGACGGTCGAAGCCAGCGTGGTGGGCGAGATCCGCTACCGGGCGGTCTTCTACGACTACCGGACGAAGTACACCCCGGGAGCCGCCGAGCTCGACATCCCCGCCAGCCTTGACCCCGGAACGCAGGAAACCCTGCAGGAGATCGCGATCAAGGCCTACCGCGCGCTGGGGGTTTCCGGCTACGCCCGGGCCGATTTCTTTCTGGCCGAAGGCGAGCTCTACTTTAACGAGATCAACACCATCCCCGGTTTCACCCCCACCAGCATGTTCCCCCGCCTCTGGCTGGCCAGCGGCCTCGATTACCCCGGGCTGATTCGCCGGCTGGTGACGCTGGCCCTGGAGCAATGAACCGCTACGGCCTTCTGGCTGCCCTCAACCCGCCCCTCTACGCGGTCATCTTTTACCTGATGAACGCGTTCCTCGGCCTGGACTGGCGGGGAATCACCCCGCCCGCGGCCGCCCTCCTGCGCTCGCTGGCGGGCGTCCTCGCCTTTGGGGCCTGGGACCGGGCAGGCTTCCGGACCCCGGCCGCCTTCCTCCTCTACGGCGCCTACGCCGGGGCGGTGCTGGAAAAAAGCGGCCTTTTAGGGGCAGGGGTGGGCGCGCTTTCGGCCCTCCTCCTGCTACCCTTCTGGAAGGCCGCCGAGCGCCTGCACCGCCCCCTTTACCGGTTTTTCCTGGCCCTTATCTACGTTTTCCTGGCCACCCTGGTATTCACTCTGGCCCTCTTGGTCTTGGGGCGGACCACCGGGTGGCTCCTGCCGCTGGTGCTCCTACTCTCGGGGTTCCTCGAGGGCTACGCCTTTGACCTATACCCCAAACGCGGCTAAGGCCAAAAGCAGCAGGTTGAGCCCCACGATCAACCCGGCCGCTAGCCAGGCCAGGAACCGCACCCAGCGAGGGTTTTCGAGCTCGCCCATCAGCCGGCGATCGGATGTGAAGGCCACCAGAGGGACCACGCTAAAGGGAAGCTGC
>WFNN01000142.1 GCA_015488545.1 Thermaceae bacterium
ATCGCGAACCGGAGACCCTCCTCAAGCGCAATCGGCTTGATTAGCTCCACCGTAAAGTTCACGTTGTCCCCGGGCATCACCATCTCCACACCCTCGGGCAAGGTGACCACCCCGGTCACGTCCGTCGTCCGAAAGTAAAACTGCGGCCGGTACCCCGAGAAAAACCCCGTGTGCCGGCCCCCCTCGTCCTTGGTCAAAATGTACACCTGAGCCTCAAATTTGGTGTGCGGCGTAATGCTCCCAGGCTTCGCCAGCACCTGCCCGCGCTCCACCTCGTCCCGGGCAATCCCCCGGAGAAGGGCGCCGATGTTGTCCCCGGCAATGGCCTCCTTCAAAACCTTCCGGTGCATCTCCAAACCGGTGACCACGGTCTTCTGCGTGGGGCGGAGACCCACAATCTCCACCTCCTCGCCCACCGTAAGCTTGCCCCGCTCCACCCGGCCGGTCGCCACCGTGCCCCGGCCGGTGATGGTGAACACGTCCTCCACCGGCATCAAGAACGGCTTGTCAATCTCCCGCTGGGGCTCCGGAATGTACTCGTCCAAAGCGTCGAGCAATTCCCAGATCTTGTCCACCCACTCGTTCTCGCCCCGTTTGGTGTTCGGGTTCTCGTGCAGCACCTCCAGCGCCTTCAGCGCCGATCCCCGAACCACCGGCACCTCGTCCCCAGGGAACTCGTACTGGTTCAGAAGGTCCCGCACCTCCATCTCGACGAGCTCCAAAAGCTCCTCGTCGTCCACCATGTCCACCTTGTTCATGAACACCACGATGTAGGGGACCCCCACCTGGCGAGCCAGCAGGATGTGCTCCCGGGTCTGCGGCATGGGGCCATCCGCCGCCGAAACCACCAAAATGGCCCCGTCCATCTGGGCCGCACCCGTGATCATGTTCTTCACGTAGTCCGCGTGCCCCGGGCAGTCCACGTGAGAGTAGTGCCGCTTCGCCGTCTCGTACTCCACGTGCGCCGTGTTGATCGTAATCCCCCGCGCCTTCTCCTCCGGCGCCTTGTCAATCTGGTCGTAGTCCGCAATCTCTACGTTCGGGTTCTCCGCCGCCGCCGCAAACGTGATCGCCGCCGTCAACGTCGTCTTCCCGTGGTCCACGTGGCCAATCGTCCCCACGTTCACGTGGGGCTTCGTGCGCTTGAACTCCTCTTTCGCCATGGCCCTCACCTCACTCCTTCATCAGCTTTTCCTGGATCTGCTTGGGGACCTCGGCGTAGTGATCGAAGAACATCACGAACGAGGCCCGCCCTTGGGTTTTCGAACGCAAGTCGGTGGCGTAGCCGAACATCTCGGCAAGGGGCACGTAGGCCCGCACCACCTGCGCGTTGCCGCGGGGCTCCATGCCGAGGATCTGCCCCCGGCGGGAGTTCAAATCGCCGATCACGTCCCCGAGGTACTCCTCCGGGGTCACCACCTCGACCTTCATGATCGGCTCGAGGATCGCCGGCTTGCCCTTCTTGACCGCGTCCTTGATCGCCATCGAACCGGCGATCTTGAAGGCCATCTCGGAGGAGTCGACCTCGTGGTAGGAACCGTCGTAGAGGGTGACCTTGAGGTCGACCACCGGGAACCCGATCAGGGGCCCCGACTGCATGGCCTCCTCGATGCCCTTCTGCACCGCCGGGATGAAGTCCTTGGGGATCACCCCGCCGACGATGGCGTTCACGAACTCAAAGCCGCCGCCACGGGGGAGCGGCTCGGCCTTGATCTTGACGTGCCCGTACTGGCCGCGGCCTCCGGTCTGGCGAATGAACTTGCCCTCGGCGTCCACCGGAACGGTGATGGTCTCCCGGTAGGCGACTTGGGGCTTGCCCACGTTGGCCTCGACCTTGAACTCCCGCTTCAGCCGGTCGACGATGATCTCTAGGTGAAGCTCGCCCATCCCCGAGATGATCGTCTGGCCGCTCTCGGGATCGGTGTGAACCCGGAAGGTGGGATCCTCCTCGGAGAGCCGCGAGAGCGCCATGGCCAGTTTCTCCTGGTCGGCCTTGGACTTGGGCTCGATGGCCACGTCGATCACCGGCTCGGGGATGTCGATCGACTCCAGGATCACCGGCTCGTCCTTCTCGCCCACCAGGGTGTCGCCGGTGATGGTGTCCTTGAGCCCCACCACCGCGCCCAAGTCGCCGGCCTGGAGCTCCTCGACCTCCTCGCGGTGGTTGGCGTGCATCCGCAGGAGTCGGCCAATCCGCTCTTTCTTGCCCTTGGTGGAGTTGTAGACGTAGGATCCCGCCCGCATGGTGCCGGAGTAAACCCGCACGAAGGTCAGGCGGCCCACGTAGGGGTCGGCCATGATCTTGAAGGCCAGCGCCGCCAGCGGGCCGTCCTTGTCCGGCACCCGCTCGACCTCGCGGCCGTCGGGGGTGTGCCCCTTGATCGGGGGGATGTCGAGGGGGGAGGGCAGGTAATCGACGATAGCGTCCAGGAGGAGCTGAACGCCCTTGTTCTTAAGGGCGGAGCCTAGAAAGACGGGGGTGATGTCCAGGGAGATGGTGCCCTTGCGGATCGCCGCC
Source organism: Thermaceae bacterium (assembly GCA_015488545.1). GTDB lineage: Bacteria > Deinococcota > Deinococci > Deinococcales > Marinithermaceae > WFXV01. Next base: position 2,519 of record WFNN01000142.1, read on the forward strand.
TTGATCTCGTCCTCGCTGACCGCCTCGCCCTCGAGGTACTTCATCATGATCCCCTCGTCGAAGTCGGCGGCGGTCTCGATCAGCTTCTCGTGCCACTCCTCGGCCTGGGCCCGGTACTCCTCGGGGATCTCGATCTCGCGAATATCGGTGCCAAGGTCGTTGCCGTAGGTGTAGGCCTTCATCCGAAGGAGATCGATGATCCCCGCGAAGCTATCCTCCTGGCCGATGGGAAGCTGCATTAACACCGGCCGGGCGCCGACCCGCTCCTTCATGGAGTTGATCACCAGCCAGATGTCGGCGCCGGTCTTGTCCATCTTGTTGGCAAAGGCGATGCGAGGCACCCGGTACTTGTCGGCCTGGCGCCAGACCGTCTCCGACTGCGGCTCCACCCCTTGGGAAGCGTCGAAGACCACCACCGCACCGTCGAGGACCCGCATCGAACGCTCCACCTCGATGGTGAAGTCGACGTGGCCGGGGGTGTCAATGATGTTGATGCGGTGTTCCTTCCAGAACGCGGTGGTCACCGCCGCGGTGATGGTGATCCCCCGCTCGCGCTCCTGCTCCATGAAGTCCATGGTGGCAGCGCCCTCGTGGACCTCGCCGATCTTGTGGATCCGGCCAGTGTAGAACAGGATGCGCTCGGTGGTGGTGGTCTTGCCGGCGTCGATGTGGGCAGCAATCCCGATGTTGCGGGTCTTCTTGAGGTCGAACTTGGTGTAGTCGAAGGTCTTCTGCGCCATCGCTACCACCGGTAGTGGGCGTAGGCCCGGTTGGCCTCGGCCATGCGCTCGACTTCCTCGCGCTTTTTCACCGCCCCGCCCTTGCCCTCGGCGGCGTCAATCAGCTCGCCAGCAATGCGCTCGGCAGCGGTCCGCTCAGGCCGCTGATTCGCTGCCTGCACCAACCACCGAAGCGCGAGCGACTGCTGGCGCCGGGGGCTGACCTCCACCGGGACCTGGTAGTTGGAGCCGCCAACCCGGCGGGAGCGGGTCTCCATACGGGGCTTGGTGTTCTCCACCGCCGCCTTGAAGACCTTGAGGGGCTCCTGACCGGTGCGCTCCTGGATGATCTTGCAAGCGTCGTAGAAGATCCGGGCGGCGAGGTTCTTCTTGCCGTCCCGCATGATCTTGTTGATAAAGGCGGTCACCACCACGTCGCCGTAGACCAGGTCGGGTGGCAGCTTGCGTACTTCGGCTCTTCTTCTCCGTGCCATGGCTTACCCCTTGGGTCGCTTGGTGCCGTACTTCGAACGGCTCTTCTTGCGGCCCTCGACGCCGGCGGCGTCGTACACCCCGCGGACGATGTGGTAGCGCACGCCGGGGAGGTCCTTCACACGGCCGCCCCGCACCAGCACCACCGAGTGCTCCTGGAGGTTGTGGCCTTCGCCGGGAATGTAGGCGGTCACCTCGTAGCCCGAGGTGAGCCGCACCTTGGCCACCTTCCGGAGGGCCGAGTTCGGCTTCTTGGGGGTCACCGTGCGCACCACCGTGCAGACGCCCCGGCGGAACGGGCTCCCCTTCAAGGCCGGAACCTTGCTCTTCTTCGGCTTAACCTTGCGGCCGTAGCGGACCAACTGGTTGATCGTCGGCAAAGCACCACTCCCTTCCTTCTCTTGCCCCCGTCTTTCAAAGTGCCTTCGGGGCAAAGCCCAAGCCCCGATTTTAACCGCCTCCTTGGCGCCGGTAAAGGGCCGGAGGCGGCGGGTTCCCGGGGCCAGGGGCGCCCCGGGTCCGTCCAAGCTTTTTAAGTATAGGAAAGGAAGGGGAAAGGGCGCAAGTACCGCCTGGCATAATGGGTTCCGCCGATGGCCCTTCTCTTCTTCGTCGACGGGCTGGGCCTACCTCGGGGCGAACCGGGGGTGCTGTCCCGAAGCGCCCTATGGCCCCTTCTGGCCTGGGCCGAGCGGCTGGACGCCACCCTGGGCATCCCAGGTCTGCCGCAGTCGGCCACCGGGCAAACCGCATTGCTAACCGGAAAGAACGCCGCACGCCAGCTCGGGCACCACCACGGTCCCCACCCCGGTCCCCAGCTACGGGCGCTCCTGGAACGCCACGGCCTGGGTCCCCGGCTGGTTCGCTCCGGCCGGCGCTTCCTGCACGCCAACGGCTACAGCGACCGCTACCTTCGGGCCACCCGGCCGCGTCGATCGGCTTTTGCCGCCATGGCGACTCTGGCCGGCCGCCGGCTCTTGCCCCTTGATCACCCGCTGGCGGTCGACCCCCTTCTTACCCAGCCCAAGCAGGCGGCGGCCCGACTCCGGCGGCTCGCCCGCGACCACGACCTAGTGACCTTCGAGTTTTGGGCCTTAGATTTGGCCGGGCACCGAGCGCCTGAACGGATCCCTGACCTTCTGGACCGGCTGGCCCGGACGCTCTTTGCGCTAGTGGAAACCACCGACGGGCTCCTGGTGTCCGACCACGGCAACGCCGAGGAACCCCACCACCGCCACCACACCCTAAACCCGGTCCCGCTCCTCGCCTGGGGCCACCTAAAAAACACCTTCACGGGTGCGGCGTCGATCCTGGAAGTCGCTCCTCGGCTGGCCACCGCCCTGGATCTGGGAAACGGCAACGGTTCCTCTTCTTCTGAATCATAAGAAAACCGACCTGTTTACTTGACTTTAGAAACGCCGACCCGCTAGGCTGGCCGCGGAGGGAACCATGGTCCGAATCCTCTTGCTCCTGCTACTAACCTTCAGCCCCGCCGCCCTAGCCGCCCGCGAGGTGGTGGTCTACACCGGGCGCTCCAAGGCCTTGGTGGAACCCTTAATCCAGCGTTTCACTGCCGAAACCGGTATCCGGGTGCGGGTCCGCTACGGGCGGGACGCCCAGCTTCTCGCCCTCTTGAAGGCCGAAGGCGGCCGAAGCCCCGCCGACCTCTTCTGGGCCAACGCCCCCGGGGCCCTTTTGTTGGCCGAACGGCGGGGGCTCTTTGCCCAATTACCCAAGAAGGTTCTCGCGCGCCCCAGCGCCTTCGTACCCGAAAAAGGGGATTTCGTCCCCCTTACCCTCCGACTCCGCACCCTGGCCTACAACCCCCAAAGGGTCGACCCTGGGATCCTCCCCCGTTCGATCCTGGACCTCCCCAGGCTCGCCGCTTTTCGGGGGCGCATCGGCTGGACCCCCGGTTACTCCAGCTTCCAGGACTTCGTGAGCGCCCTCCGAGCCGAGCGCGGGGAGGCGGCCGCGTACGACTGGCTTCGGGGCATGAAGGCGCTGGCCCCAAGGGCCTACACCGGCAACGTGGCGATGCTCCTCGACCTGGCCTCGGGAAGGATCGACCTGGCGCTGACCAACCACTACTACGTCTACCAGCTGAAATACGGCGGTCCCGAGGGCGACTTCGAGGGGGAGGACGAGGAGGAGGAGAGCCCTCCTCGTGGGGAACTGCCTTTGGCCCTTCACCCCTTCGCTCCGGGGGATCCCGGCAACCTGGCGCTCTTCACCGGTGCGGGGGTGTTGAAAACCGCTCGGCACCCCGACGCCGCCCAGCGGCTGCTGGCCTTCCTGCTCGCGCCCGAGGCCCAGCGTTTCGCCGCCCAGCGCATTCACGAGTACCCGGTGGTGGCCGGGGTCCGTACCCCGGCCTACATGGGCCCGGCCTCGAGAGCGCTGACGCTCGCCCCCAGGGTCAACTTCGCCGCCTTCGGGGACCTTGAGGGCACCCTCCGGCTCCTCAGGTCACTGGATCTATTCTAAGGTGCCTTCCGCCCGCCCTCCCCTTCCCCTTCTCCTCTTTAGCGGGGGGCTGGCCGCGGTGCTGGCCCTGCCCCTTCTGCACCTCGCGGCCACCGCGGCGGACGGCTCCCCTCCAAACGCGCTCTTCGGGGAAGCCAACCTGCGTCTGTTGGTCCACACCCTAGCCCTGGCCGGGGGCGTGCTGGCGGGGGCGCTGACCCTCGCGGCCCCACTGGCCTGGCTGGTCACCCGAACCGACCTTCCTGCCCGCCGGCTGGCCACCTTGGTAGGGCTTTTGCCCCTGGCGGTCCCCGGCTACCTCACCGCTTATGCGCTGTTAGCCCTGGCCGGTCCGGCCTCGCCTCTGGGCGTCCGCCTGCCCCGCCTCGAGGGCTACCCGGGCGCGTGGCTTGCGTTGGTGCTCTACACCTACCCCTACCTCTTTCTGGCCCTCCGGGCCGGCTTCGCCCGGCTCGACCCCGCGCTGGAGGAGGCCGCCCGGATGCTTGGCCACCGGCCGGGATCGATCTTCCTCCGGGTGGTGCTGCCCGGGCTGTTTCCAGCTATCGCCGGGGGTGGGCTCCTGGTCGTGCTCCACGTCTTCGCCGACTTCGGCGTGGTCAGCCTGATGCGCTACCCGACGTACAGCTACGCGATCTACCGGGAGCTGGCGGGCGCGTACGACACCGCCGCGGCCGCTTGGCTGGCCATGGGGCTCCTTACGCTGGTGGCCCCGGTGCTTTGGCTGGAGGCCCGTCTCGGCGGCCCTTCGTCGGTCCACCCCTCGCACCGGAACCCGCCTCGGGTCCGCCTGGGGCGCGCCCGGGGGCTGGCCCAGACGCTCTTTTTACTGGTCTTTGCTGCGGGTCCGGGGCTTCCCCTGGTGGCGCTCCTTGCCTGGGCCGGCCAGGCCCGGTCGGCGTTGGGCCCGGTTGCTGGCGCCCTCCTCCGCGCCCTCGAGGCCAGCCTACCGGCCACCGGGCTGGCCCTACTCCTCGCCCTTCCCCTGGCCTACCTCGGGGTCCGCTACCGTGCCGGGCTGGAACGGATCGCCTACCTCGGGTTTTCGATCCCGCCGCTGGTGTTCGGGCTGGCGGTGGCCACCGCCAGTCTCCGCTTCGCGCCCTGGCTTTACCAGAGCGTGCCGCTTTTGGTGCTGGCCTACGCCGCCTACTTCCTGCCCGAAGCGGTGGCCCCCCTGAAGGCGGGTCTTGCCCGGATCCCAACCCGGCTCGAGGAAGCCTCACGGACGCTGGGAAGGGGGCCCTTGGAAACCGGTTTGCGGGTGCTCCTCCCCCTCCTTAAACCCAGCCTGCAAACCGCCCTGGTGCTGGTCTTCCTTTCCGGTCTGAAGGAACTCCCCCTTACCCTGCTTTTGGCCCCGCCCGGCTTTGACACCCTAGCACTGGAGGTCTTCACCCGTGCCGAGGAAGCCCAATTCGCCGCCGCCGCCCCCTACGCCCTGGCCCTTTTCCTGGCCGGCGGCGGAATGGCCGGGGTGCTCTTTCTTCTGGAGGGCAAGAAACGGTGAGTTTGCTTACGGTCCACGGCCTAGAGAAGCGCTTTGGGAAAAGCCAGGTGCTGGCCGGCGTCGGCTTTACCCTGAACCCGGGCGAGGTCCTGGCCCTGCTCGGTCCCTCGGGGAGCGGGAAAACCACGTTGCTCCGCATCCTGGCCGGCCTCGAGGTCCCCGACGCCGGTTGGGTGCGGCTGGGAAAGCAAACGCTGGTGGGCCCCGGGATCTTCCTACCCCCCGAGAACCGGGGCATCGGCTTCGTGTTTCAAGAACCCGCCCTCTTTCCCCATTTGCGGGTGGTGGATAACGTCGCCTTCGGGCTAAAGGGGCGGGACCGGCGGCGAAAGGCCGAGGAGGCGCTGGCCGCCCTTGGCCTCACCGCCTTCCGGAACCGGCGCCCCGACCAGCTATCGGGGGGGCAGGCGCAGCGGGTTGCCCTGGCCCGGGCGCTGGCCCCCAAACCCCGCATCCTCCTGCTCGACGAGCCCTTCACCAGCCTAGACGCCGGGCTGCGGGAGGGCATCCGGTCCGAGGTTAGGGCCGCCATCCGGGCCCAGAAGATCGCGGCCCTGCTGGTCACCCACGACCAGGAGGAGGCCCTGGCGTTCGCCGACCGGCTGGCGGTGCTCCACCGCGGTCGCCTGGTGCAGATCGGCACCCCGGAGGAGGTCTACCATCGCCCTCGCACGCCCTTCGTGGCCAGCTTTCTGGGGCACACCAACCTGCTCAAGGGGGAAGCCCACGGCGACCACGCGGAAACCGCCCTGGGCCGGCTCAAAATCGTGCCCCGGGCCCGGGGTCCGGTCTGGCTCTCGCTGCGGCCGGAACACCTGGCGCTCGCCGCCCATGGCGTCCCCGGAAAGGTGGTGGACCGGGCCTTCAAGGGGCACGACGTTACCCTGTGGGTGCGGACCGCCGCCGGGGAGCTCCGGGTTCAGGCCGACTACCGCACCCGGGCGAAGCCAGGGGACGCGGTGCGGCTGGTTCCCCGGGAGCCGGCGGTGGTGCTTGAGGGGGAAGCGTGAAGCGTATCCGGTTGACCATCGAATACGACGGGACCCACTTTACCGGCTTCCAGATGCAGGGGCGCGGCGAGCGCACGGTGCAGGGGGTGCTCCAGGCCGCCCTGGCCCAGATCCCCGGGGCCCTTCCCAAGGTGGTGGCGGCCGGTCGCACCGACGCCGGCGTCCATGCCCTGGAGATGGTCGTGCACTACGACACCGAGGACACCGTCCCCATCGAGCGGGTACCCCTTGCGCTGAATGCCTTGCTCCCTCCCGACGTGCGGGTGCTTTCGGCGAGCCTCGCTCCCCCCGGTTTCCACGCCCGCAAAAGCGCCCGCTGGCGGGCCTACCGCTACCGGGTGAGAATCGGCCAACCCCCGACCGCCCTCGACCGGAACCGGGTGCTGGCGCTTCCCGGCCCCCTGGACCTCGCCGCCCTCGAGGCCGCCCTCGCCCACCTCCCTGGCGAGCACGACTTCCGGGCCTTCGCCAACCGCGAGGAACGGGGCACGGTGCGAACCCTCTACGCCGCCAAGGCCCGCCTCGAGGGCGGTGAGCTCTGGCTGGAGTTCGCGGGCTCGGGCTTCCTGCGGGGGCAGGTGCGGGTCATGGTGGGCACCCTGCTCGAGGTGGCGCGTGGTCGCCGACGCCCCCTGTCGATCGCCCACCTCCTGGAACGCGGCCGTCGGGAGGAGGCCGGACCCACCGCCCCGCCCCAGGGGCTTTACTTCGTGGCCGCCGGCTACCGGCCCTGGCCAATGCGCTAAACTCTTGGCTCGGAATGGAAGCGCTCGCTCGTCTGGAACGCCTCATCCCTGGGCCCGCCCACTACCGGGTCCTCCTGCTGCTCGGGTTGGGCTGGGCCTTCGACGCCATGGACGTGGGGCTTATCGCCTTTACCCTGCCCGCGATCAAGCGTGACCTCGCCCTCGCCCCCGCCGCCGCCGGCCTCCTGGCCAGCGCAGGGCTTTTCGGGATGCTCCTGGGGGCCGGGGTCGGCGGCCGGCTGGCCGACCTTTGGGGGCGGAGCACGGTGGTGCGGGCCAGCCTGCTCAGCTTTGGCCTCGGCAGCCTCCTCACCGCCTTAGCCCCCGGGTACAGCTGGCTGCTCTTCTTCCGGTTCCTCACCGGGCTCGGCCTTGGGGCCGAGCTGCCGGTGGCCTCGAGCCTTCTGGCCGAGCTCGTGCCCAGCCGGCACCGGGGGCGGTTTCTGGTCTGGCTAGAGGCCTTCTGGGCGGTGGGCTGGCTCATCGCCGCCCTGGCCGGCTTCCTTCTGGTCCCCGCCTACGGATGGCGGATCGCCTTTGTGGCCGGCGCCCTTCCGGCCTTCTACGTCCTCTACCTGCGGCAGGCCCTCCCCGAGTCGCCCCGCTGGCTCTCCAGCCGGGGGCGGTACGAGGCCGCCCGGGCGGTGGTGGAGAGCCTGGCCGCCGGCACCACCGAAACCGAAAGGGCCCCGACGCCGGCACCGGCCACCGGTTCGCGGAGCTACCTCGAGCTTCTCCGCCCCCCGCTCCTCCGGCGCACGGCCTTCATCGCCCTGGCCTGGCTTCTCCTAAACGCCGGCTACTACGGGGCCTTCATCTGGTTGCCTTCGCTCCTTCACCAGCAGGGCTACACCCTGGTGCGCTCGCTGGGCTACGTGCTCCTCATGACCCTGGCCCAGCTTCCCGGCTACTTATCCGCCGCCTGGCTCATCGATCGCATCGGCCGCCGTCCGGTGCTGGTGGTCTACCTGCTTCTCTCCGGGCTCTTTGCCTGGATGCTGGGGCACGCCCAAGGGGTGGGGGAAATCCTGCTTTTTGGTTCGTTGCTCTCGTTCTTCAACCTCGGCGCCTGGGGGAGCATCTACGCCTACACCCCCGAGCTCTTCCCCACCCCTCTCCGGGCCAGCGGAGCCGGCCTAGCGGCGGCGGTGGGCCGGGTGGGGGGTATCCTCGCACCCTACCTCACTGGGGCGCTGCTGTCCGCCCTGGGGTTTTCCGGTGTGCTCGGCCTCCACGGGCTTTTGCTGATCCTAGCCGGGGTGGCGGCGGCGCTGGTAGGGCTGGAAACCCGGGGCCGGGTGCTCTCGGAATGATCCCTGGCCTGGCCCTGGGGGTGCTGGCCGGGTGGGCGCTTTTCCGGCTCGGCTGGCTGACCCCCGGGGGCGGAGCGGCCGCCGCCCTCCTCGGAGCCCTGGCGGTGGCGCTGGGCGGCTTCTGGGCCGCCCTCTGGTTGCTCGCCTTTGTGGCTGCCGGGAACATGTTGGGCCGGCCGGTCCGCCGCACCGCCGCCCAGGTGCTGGCCAATGGGCTGGCCCCGGTGCTGGGGCTTTGGCTGGGCCCCGGGGCCTTTTTGGGAGGGCTGGCCGCCGCCGCCGCCGATACCCTGGCGGGGGAGATCGGTGCCCGCGCCCCCTACGCTTGGCGACCCGACCGGGGGCGGGTGGCCCCAGGCACCAACGCCGCGGTATCCCTTCAGGGCAGCCTGGCCCTGGTGCTGGCCGCCTTGGCCACCAGCGCCACCGCCCCGCTCCTTGGGGCACGGCCCGGACCGGTGCTCGCCGGCGGGGTAGCCGGAGCCGTCGCCGACACCCTGGCGGGGCTCGCCCTCGAGGAGCGGCTCGGGTTTTGGAACAACGACCTCACCAACCTGGCCTGCACCCTCACTGGAACCCTGATCGGGGCCCTCGGTTAGGCCCGCGCCAGCGGGGTCAGCCAGAGCTGGCGGCGGCGGGGGCCGTCGAATTCGGCCAGGAAAACCTGCTGCCAGGTGCCCAGGGCCAGCCGGCCCCCGACCACCGGCAGCACCAGGGCGTTGCCCACCAGGGCGGTTTTGATGTGGGCGTCGGCGTTGCCCTCGAGGTGCCGGTAGGTGGAAAGCCCCCGCGGGGCCAGCTCGGCCATCCGGGCCAGGAGGTCCTCGGCAACCATGGGGTCGGCCCCTTCCTGCACCACCAGCCCGGCGGTGGTGTGGGGCGAGTAAACGTGAAGGGCCCCATCGGCAAGGCCCAGCTCGGCCAGGGCCGTCTCCAGCTCTCCAGTAACGTTCACCAGTACCTCGCGCCTTGGGGTCGAGACCCAGATCTTTTTCATCGTTCGGTCACCCGGAGGTAGAACCGCCATCGGATGGGGTAGGGACGGTCGAGGTCGTCGTAGGTTTCCGCTGCCCAACGAAGCAGTTCCTTGACGCTGGGGAAGAAGTGCTCGTCAGGAACCTGCAGGGTGTAGGAGTAGAGGCGCTCGGCGATGGCCTCAAGACTCTGCCGGGGGGTACGCTCCTCGGTCCACTCGGCGACCAGCTCGGTGCGGGGCTTGAGCCCAAGCCCTTGGAGCGCCCGTTCCACCGCCAAAAGCCGTTCCCGGTGGCGGCCCCGCACCAGCTCGAAACCCCGCCGCCGCAGTATCTCGGCCCAGGTCTTCTGGATGCGGCAGTCCTCGCTCTCCCCCACGCTCTCGTCCCAGCCCTCGAAGAGGAACCCGCCGGGAACCAGCACCCGGAGGGCTTCGAGAAGCGCGCGCTGCCAGTCGGTCAAGAGGTGCCAAAGGTGCACGCTGATGACCCCGTGAAAGCTCCCCCGCGAAAACGGCAGCTCCCGGGCGTCGGCCTCCACCGTTCGCACCTTTCGGGCGACGCCGGCGATCTTGTAACGGAACACCGAGAGCATCGCGGGGTCGTTATCCACCGCCGTGAAGTAGTAGCCCCGGGCCAGGACCGGCACCCCAATGCGCCCGGTCCCCACCCCTAGCTCGAGGAAATGGGGATCGCGAAAGCGGGCCTCCACCGGCGCGGTAATCGCGGTCGCGATCCGCCCCGAGACCTCGGGGGGGTGGTAACGGGTGCGGTCGTAGGCAAAGGCCACCCGGCCTCCGGCGGGCTCCATGCTCGGGGGTATCATACCCGATCACCCCTTCCCGCCAAAACGCACAAGGGTGTGCAGATTCCCGCTCATGTCCAACGCCGGAGTGTTATCCTTCCCTCACGAGGAATTGCCTTACGAGGGGGGTGAAAACCAGGCGATCACCGGGCGCACACGCAGTTATACCGGAATACGTCCAGGCCCAGCAGGTTTTCTGTAAGCAACGAAAGGAGGGTTGCGTGCGCTTAGCTTCCGTAATTATCAGCAGGTCTTACCGGGCTTTAGCCGGAATGGCTGTGCTCCTGGCACTTAGCGCCTGCTCCCTGACGGGCGTTCCGCCAGCACAGACGGGGCACATTCAAGGGTACGTGGTCGAGTACAACGCAGGAAGTCCCGTAGCCGGTGCAACGGTCAAAGTATATAAAGCGGGTACCCAGCAGCTTTTGGCAACCTTAACGAGCGACACCCAAGGCGCCTTTCGCATTACGCTACCCGAAGGCCAGTACGACCTGGTAGCCAGCCAGACCGGGTATGCCGGGTCCCAGATATTGAACGCGCAGGTCGTCGCTGGCAAAACGCTCCCGCTCACCATCATCGAACGGAAGGCGTTCAACCCCAACTGGCCCACCACTCCTCCAAGCGTCGTCCTCGAGGGCGTCAACGATGGGGACCGGTTTGACGCCAATCAGGGGGTCATCCTCTACCGCGTACGGTCCAACCCGGCTTCCCCCCTCGCGACGAATATCATCTACAGCGCGTTGGGCAAGGTACCCGGTTCCGGTTTTCTAACAGGCACCCGCGCCTACTTCTCCCAGGTCAACGACACCGGAGACGCGTACCTTCGGATCCAGGACTACGCGGTGGCCGGTGACACCACGTTCGTGGTGGTCGTCTACGACACCAACGGAAACCGCACCGAGCTGCGCCGGCATATCGCCATCACCACCACCGGTCAGACACCGGCCCCGGAAGCGCCCCAGCTCCGGAGCATATTGGCGGTTACGCTAGGAAAGCCCGTTCAGTTCTTCCGCCTAACGCCCAACGGAGCGCCGGTTGAAGGAAACCTTTGGGTCCAGCTCACCTGGAGCCCGGTATCGTCGTTTGGCCAGGTCCCAGAGAACGTGCCCCACGGCTACCGCATCTACCGCAGCTTCGATGGCAAGAACTACACCGCCATCGCCGCGGTGCCGGCAGACACCCTCACCTACCTCGACCACGACCCCGCTCTTAACGTGGGGCAGCGCGTGTACTACCGGGTGGCCGCCTTCACCGGAAACCGCGAGTCCCGCCTATCCAAGGCCCTGACAACGGTTCCCCTCGCCCCCTTTAGCGTCCACCTCACCGCCCCGGCCGACAACGCCCAGGGGGTTTCCCCGCGCCCCACGTTCGCCTGGACGGCAAGCCAGACCGTAAGCCCCTACCACTACTACGTGGGTGCGATTTGGGACACGCTAACCGGTGAAAATGCCTTTTTCATCAACAACCCAGACCCCGCTTTGCAAAACGCCACCACCTGGACCTGGAACGAGGACGGTTCCTTCACCGGCTCCCCGTGGGCGGAGTTGCAAAAGGGGCGGAGCTACGAGTGGCAGATCATCGAGGCCTACGCCCTCGACGACCCGGTGCACCCCACCGCGGTATCGGTCGCCGCGGACGGACTCGGCACGTGGTTCCCATACGGCGTCCCCTCTACCGACCACTTCACCTTCACCACCGCACCCTAGGGAGGAGGTAAACGACGATGAAGCGCATTTACTGGACGCTCATCTTGGCCGCGGGGCTGCTGGCGGCCTGCACAGCCCCGAACGCGACCCGCCCCAAGGCGAACCCAAGCGAAGCGGCCGCCCGACCGGTCGCCATCACCGCCGACCACGCCCCCGACCAGATCGTGGTCGGCTACCAGGACCCCGCAGATCTCGACGCGGTGCTCGGAGCCCTTGGCGGCGGCCGGGTGCTCAAGCGGATCGACGCCCTGAAGGCCGCGCTGATCGAGCTTCCCGCCGGGCTTGACGCCAGCCACGCGCTGGGGCAGCTCCGGGGCAACAAGGTGCCGGGCCTCCGTTACGCCCAGCCGAACTTTAAGCACCCGCTGCCCAAACCCCAGGGCAACGCGGTCGTTCAAGCTCTGAACGACCCCCTCGAGGCCCAGAAGTGGGACCACGACGTCATGCAGGCGGCCGCCGCCTGGGCCACCGACGTCGATGGGGCCGGCACCAAGCCGGACGGCGCCGGGGTGGTGATCGGCGTGGTGGACACCGGCATCGACGGCACCCACCCCGACCTGACCGGGGCCTTCGTACAGGGGTACGATGCCACCGGTTGCCTGGGACTAACCAACAACGTCATCCCGCCCGGGTACGACGCTAGCCAGTACCGGTTTATCCACGGCACCCACGTGGCCGGCATCGCCGCCGCCCGGGGGAACAACGGCCAGGGCGTGGCCGGGGTGGCCTACAACGCCACCCTGATGGACCTCAAGGTCTTCTGCAGCAACACCACCGACGACTTCACCATCGCCGACGCCATCACCGCCGCGATCACCGACCGAGACGGCGACGGCGTCGTCCCCGATGTGATCACCATGAGCCTCGGCGGCAAGGGCTACGGCCAGGTGCTGAAGGACGCCATCGACTCCGCGCTCACCGGCTACGACGTGGTGACCGGAAGCGTCCTCGCCCCCTACGACGACGGCACCGCCGGTAAAACCGCAGGTGACGGCGTACCCGACCGCACGGTAACGATCACCGTGGCCATGGGCAACTCCTCCCAGGACGAGGTGGAATACCCCGCCGGCTACCCCGGGATCATCGCGGTGGGGGCCACCAACGCCCGGGACGAAAAGGCCGACTTCTCGACCTCGGGAGCCCACATCAGCGTGAGCGCCCCCGGCGTCGACATCCTCTCGACCTGGCCCACCTGGACCGGCCAGCTCTACTACCGCATCTCGGGTACCAGCATGGCGACCCCCGAGGTCGCCGGGGCGGTGGCGATGGTCAAGCAGTTCCTCCCCGGGGTCAGCGCCTACGAGGTCCGCCGGCTTCTGGAGGCCACCGCCGACGACATCGGCCCGAGCGGCTTCGACCGCGGCACCGGGTGGGGCCGGATCAACCTGAAAAAGCTAGTGGACAGGGTCCACGACGTGGTGGCGGGCACCGCCCAAACCGAAAAGGGCGGGGTGGCAGCGGTGACCGTGGTTACCGAAAACTACACGGTGCCGGTTCCCTACAGCGACGTGCAGCTCCTCCAAAACGGCGAGGTCAAATACAGGGCAAAGACCAACGATAACGGCGAGGCCGTCTTCGCCGAGGTCGCGCCGGGGACTTACGACGTGATGGTGGCAGGCGAGGACGTCACCGACGCGAACGCCTGGGCCCCCTGGCCCTTCGAACGGGTGAGCTGGGACGCCGACGGCGACCCCTCGAACGGGGTCACCCTGGGCACGCTCACGGTGAACCCGGCCAGCACCTACGCCTCCCCCGACGCGCTTACCGCCACCCTCAACTCCACCATGCAGGTGAAGATCGAGTGGAGCGCTAGCGCCGATCTTGACCTGGCTGTAGAGGAATTCAACCTAAGTGCGGGCAGCCTCCAGTGGAGCACAGCCAAGACCGGCGGTCTGTGGGGCACCTTCAGCAGCGACGCCGACGGCAGCAGCACCCCCGCGAGCGAGAGCTACACGTTAAATCCGAACCACCTGCCGACCCCCGCGGTGGGGTACTACCGGATCAGCGTCGACGCCACCCACGCCACCAGCGACGCCAACGTCACCCTCACGCTGACGATGAACGGGGTGACCAAATCGTTCGGTCCCATTCCCATCGCGGCCGGGAGCGACCCCGACACCAACTTCTGGAATATTTTCTTCACCCTGATGAACACGCAGGCCGGCTTTGACAATTTCTTCGTGACCGTGTACTGAAGGGTTGGGCAGAAAAGGGGCGGGCCGCTTGGCCCGCCCCTTTCATTCCCCGTGGTCGTAGTAAGGCTCGCCGCGGAGGTCGGAAACCAGGTTTAAAGCCACCCAGGCGCCGTCGCCCGCGCTCACCGCCGCGTGTTCCGGGGTCAGTCCCCGAAGCAACCCTGCGGCGTAGACCCGGGGGTAGCTGGTCCGCCCGCGAAAATCGGTGGCCACGTGGTTGCCGCTTCGGTCCAAGCCCAGGATCGCGGCCAACCGCAGGTCAGCCCCGGTGGCGAGGAGCAGGCGCTCACCGTAAACCCCGTCGCCCTGGCGGAAAACCAGCTCAAAAACGCCCCCCTGGTCCCGGAGATCGACCGCGTACCCCTGGCGAACGACCGCCCCGGCGGCGGCGGCTTGGCCGGCCAGGCGATCGAGCAGGCGTTTCCCGGGAAGCGGCTCGGGGCAACCGGGGAAGTTCGCCACCCGCGTAACCCCGCCCAGGGGGCTTTTGCCGGCGTCGACGACCAGGACATCGAGGCCCGCCCGGGCCAGGAAGAAAGCCGCCGACCACCCCGCTGGACCGCCACCCACCACCACCACGTCGCGCACCCGGCCACGCACGGTTTTCATCCTACCACCCGTATAATCGGAAGGTGCCCGAGCTGGGCGGCGAATACGAGATTCTAAGGAGCGAACCCCGCGAGGGTTTTCTGGAAAGCCACTGGGTACGTGGGCCGGAGGGCGAGGGGCGGCTCTTCTGGTTCGAGGTCCACGACCCCGAGGCCCGCACCGCCTTCTTCCGTTACCGCAACGCGTTAAAAAGGCTGGAGCGGTTGGGCGCCCTGCCCGAGGGAGTCCGGGTGAGCGCCCGACCCGGCCGGTACTTTGTTTTCTGGCCAGACGTCGGGGAGACCGGTCCCCCCAAAGGCCGCCGGGCCCGGCGCCGGCTGGCCGAGATCGAGGCCGCGCTCCGGCCGTTCGGCTACCGCCTCGAGGCCGCCACCCTAGGCCAGCGGGCGGGTCGCCCCCTGGTGCTCGAGCTCCACCCCTTTCCCACCGGCCGCCCCGAACCCGAACGCGCTAGCCGGGCGCCCCACAGGCGCAACCCGTCCGCCTGGTTGCCTGGGCTGGCCCTGGCCGCGTTGGGCGTTCTGTTCGGCGCCCTGGGCGTGAACCGCTACCTGAACCCCCCGAGCTACACCGTCCCCGACGTCATCGGGATGCCCGCCCAGAAGGCGGAGCGGGCTTTAAGCGGTCGGGGGCTTACGCTGGTCTTCAGCGAGGAGAGCCGCCCCGACGCTCCGGCCGGGGTGGTGATCCGGGTCACCCCCCCGCCCGGTAGCCGGATCAAACCCGGCCGGCGGGTCGAGCTGGTGGTCAATCGCCCCGAGATCCGGCAGGTACCGGCCTTGGCCGGGAAAACCCTGGACCAGGCCCGGGCCCTATTGGCGGAAGCCGGCTACGCCGCCGGGGACTTGGCCCGGATCTACGACGAAAGCCCGGCGGGCACCGTGCTTTCAAGCCTCCCTCCAGCGGGCACACCGCTCCCCGCCAAGAGCAAGGTGCGGCTGCTGGTCTCGCTAGGGCCGGCCCCCGAGCGGACCCTGGTCCCCGATTTGAAGGACGCGACCCCCGAGGATGCCCAAAAGCTTCTCAAGCTTGCCGGGCTCCAGACGGGGCAGGAAGTGAAGCTTCCCTCCCCCCTTCCCGAGGGCACCCTGCTGGCCCAGAGCCCGAAGCCGGGTACGGTCATCGAGGTCGGCGCACCGGTGGTGACCGCCCGGGCGGTCCACCCCGAGGTCCTGCTCCCCCCC
>WFNN01000143.1 GCA_015488545.1 Thermaceae bacterium
CCACCACCGTGGCCCCCACCACCCCGGTGGCCGCCGCCAGCAGGGTACCCACCACCACCACGCTGATCGCGAGTCCTCCGCGCAAGGGGCCAAAGAGCATCCCCATGGTCTTGAGCAGGTTCTCGGCTAGCCCGGTCCGCTCCAGCATGGTGCCCATGAAGATGAAAAACGGCACCGCCAGGAGGGTGTAGTTCTCCATGATCCCGAAGATGCGCTCGGGCATGGCGGCAAGGAGGTGGAGGTCAAAAAGCCCGTAGTGCATCCCGATCAGGGTGAAGACCAGCGCGGTGCCGCCCAGCGAGAAGGCGACCGGGAAGCCGGTGAAGATAAAGATCAAGGCCCCCACGAACATCAAGGGGCCGAGCAGGTCCTCGATGTTCATAGCGCTGCCTCCTTGGGCTCTTCGGTGTGTTCGGCCTCGAGGTCAAGCACCCCCCGCAGGTGGGCGATCCGCTTAATCGCCTCGCTGACTCCCTGAAGAAACACCAGGGCGAACCCCACGATCAGGGAGGCCTTGATGGGGTAGCGGGGCAGGCCGCCGGGGTCGGGCGACATCTCGTGGATCTTCCAGGAGTCGTAGACGATCGGCCAGGCCACGTAGATCGAGAGCAACGCAAAGGGTATGAGGAAAAGGAGTAGCCCTAAGAGGTCGATCCAGGCCCGCGCCCGGGATGAGAGCCGGGCGTAGAGCACGTCGACCCGCACGTGCTCGTCGTGCAGAAGGGCGAACGCCCCGCCCCAGAGGAAAACCAGGCTAAACATGTACCACTGGAGCTCGATGTAGGCGTTGGAGGAGAGGTCGACCCCGATGGTCTGGGAAAGTTTTCGGGTGACCGCGTTGTAGGTCCCGATCAGCACCATAAAAAGGACCAGCCAGGAGACCAGCTTGCCCACCCACTCGTTGAGGGCGTCGATTCCTCGGGCCAGGCGCAGGAGCGTTTGCATAGATCCTCCCGAAGCAATATTCGACCAAATCCTACCGGGCTGGGGGACCCCCGTCAACGAAATCGGCAAAAAAACACAACTTTTCTTAATCTTTATTCATGCTTTTCATCCGGCGGCGCGCACGTTACGAACCAGTAAGGTCCCCGCCAGGAAGCTCAGGGCCGCGAGGCTGAAGGCAGCGGCGTAACCGAGGCCGAACTGGGCGCGGTTCAGGGTGCCCACCGCCCCGCCCAAAAGCCCGGCGGCGATCTGGGGCAAAACGATCGAGGTCTGCCACACCCCCATCTCGGTAGCATGGGCCTCGGGGCGCTTCAACACGTCGGCCACCAGCGCCCAGTCGACGGCGGCGTAAACCCCGTAGCCGACCCCGAAAAGCAGCGCGAGGAAAAGAAGGACGTCGTAGCGGGGGAAGAGGAGCACGGGAACGAGCAGGGCAGCCAGCCCCACCCCGGAAGCGTAGATCAGGGGTTTGCGCCCCAGCCGGTCGGAGAGGCGGCCGGCCGGCACCGAAGTGGCGGCCCCGCCCAGCGAGATCAAGAGCACCAAAAGCCCGATCGCCTGGGCGGCCGCACCAGCGATGACCCGGCCGAAGGCGGCGAACACCCGCACCACATCGGCCAGGTAGTACTGGAGGTAGGTCTGCACCAGGTACTGGCCGAGCATGACCAGAAACCGGGTGCCCCAGACCCAGCGAAAATCGGGGTCCCGCCAGGGCAAAAGTACGCTCTCCCAAAGCCCTTCGCGTCGCCCTTGGGGGTTTTGGGGTTCCTCGAGGAACCCAAGGGTAAGCCCGGCGGCGGCCAGGTTGAGCCCGGCCACCGCCCAAAACAGCGCCGGTAGCGATGGCACCAAAAATGCCGCCGCCCCGGCGGCGATCTGGGCGACCGCCTGTAGGGCCCCCATCCAGCCCGAGGCGGTGCCCCTGCGCTCTTTCGGAACCAGGTCGGGGATGAGTGCGGAGTAGGGGCCGGTGGCCAGGTCGTCGGCCACCTGGAGAAGGAGGTAGGCGAGAAAGAGCGCGAGGTAGCTCCCGGCGTAGGCCATCCCGACCAGGGCCAGGGCGGTGACCAGGCTGCCCGCCGCCAGGTAAGGAAGCCGCCTCCCGAACCGGGTGGGGTAGCGGTCGGAGAGCCAGCCCATGACCGGCGGACCCAGGGTGGCCACAACCGCCCCGGCCCCGAAGAGCAGCCCGAGACGGGAAGCCTTTTCCGCCGCCGGCACCAGCTCGGCCACCCGCGCCGGCAGAAGGACGAAGAGGACCAGCGTCCACTTGAAAGCGGTGGCGAACCAGTAGGCCGAGAGCAGCAGGTACCAGCGACGGGAAAAGGGGCGCACCGACGGCGATTATAGCTGGGCGGCCTCGGGCACGATCAAAAGCGGCAGCTCGGCCTGGTAAAGGAGCTCGACCACGGTGCGCCCGATCCGGGTCCGCTGGCTGGACTTGGCCCGGGAACCCACCACCAGGAGGTCGACCCCGTGCTCCTCGGCCAGGTCCAAAAGCCCCCGGCTCTCCTCCCCCCGCTCGATGACCAGCCGTTCCGGGGGGATGCCGAGCCGCTCCACCAGGGCCTCCCGCGCGTGGTCCACCACCTCGGCCTCCCGCATGAGCTCGGGGGGTAGGTAGGTGGGCACGCAGCAGGACCCGGGCATCAGGCTCACCAGGTGGAAGGCCAGCACCTCGCTCCCGGTCGCCCGGGCCAGCTCCTCGGCGTAGCGCCAGGCCGACAGCCCGGCCGAGGAATCGTCGACCGCGGCGGCCACCCGCTGGAGCTTCGAAAGCGGACGCCCCTCGTCCACCGAAAGCACCGGCACTTCCCCCCGGTGAAGCACGTAGTGGGAGACCCCACCCCGAGCCACCCGCTCCAGCGGGCTCCGCCCTTCCGAGGCCAGCACCAGCATCCGGTGGCGCAGCGCTTCGCCGGCCACCTCGCGCACCGGGTTGCCGTGGTGCACGACGGTCCGCGCACCGGGGGGGGCCATGCGCCCAAGCGCCCGCTCGGCAAGCTCACCGAGAAGCCGAGAGGTGGCCTCGAGGCCCTCGCGGTAGGCCTCGTCCCAGACCGGGGCGAACCGCTTGGGGGCGGTTCGCAGGTAGCTGTCCTCCACCACGTGGAGCACCGAAAGCGGCCATCCGAGCCGCCCGGCCAGAAGCTCCGCGGTCCGAAGCACGCTCTGGCTGGAGGCGGTCAGATCCACTGCGGCCAGAATGCCCTCACGCATCGCGTTCCCTCCTTTGCCCTTAGAATAGGCGCCCGGCTTCCCTATAATTGTCCCGTGACGCTGGAACTGAGGGGCCTAAGGCTCGACCTCGACCGGCCCCGGTTGATGGGCGTTTTGAACCTGACCCCCGATTCCTTCTCGGACGGGGGCCGTTTTCTGGACCCCGACGCGGCGCTCGCGCGGGCCCAGGAACTCAAGGCGGAGGGGGCCGACCTCCTCGACCTCGGCGCCGAATCCACCCGGCCCGGCGCCACGCCGGTCCCCGAGGAGGAGGAGCGAAAGCGGCTTTTGCCGGTGCTAGAGGCGGTGCTTCCGCTCGGGCTACCGGTCAGCGTGGACACCCGAAAACCCGGGGTGGCAGAGGCCGCCCTCGCCTTGGGCGCCCACCTGGTCAACGACACCAGCGGCCTGGCCGATCCGAAAATGGCGACGGTGGCGGCCCGCTTTCGGGCACCGCTGGTGGTGATGCACACCCCGCACCCCGACCCCCGCCGCATGATGGCGGCCGCCCGCTACCTCGACGTGGTCGCCGAAGTGCGCGCCTTTCTGCTTCTAAGGGCGCGGCGGGCCGAACGACTGGGGGTGCCCCAGGTCCTGATCGACCCGGGCATCGGCTTCGGGAAGACCACCCAACAGAACCTCGCCCTCCTCCGGGGCCTCCCCGCCCTGGCCCGCCTCGGCTACCCCCTCCTGGTGGGGGCCAGCCGGAAGCGAACGATCGGCGAGCTCACCGGGGTTGAAAACCCCGGATCCCGCGTCTGCGGCAGCGTCGGCGCCCACCTGGCGGCGGCCCTGCGGGGGGCCCGGATTCTCCGGGTCCACGACGTGGCCGCCCACCGGGAGGCGCTGGCGGTTTTCTGGGCGGTGGAAGGCGATGGGCCGGATCGTCCTTAAGGGGCTGGAGTTCTACGGCCACCACGGGGCACGCCCCGAGGAGCACCGGCTCGGGGCCCGGTTCGTGGTGGACGTGGAGATGGAAATCGCCTTCGAGGGGCAAGGGGATCGCATCGAGGCCACGGTGGACTACGCCCAGGTCTACGCGGTGGTTGCCGAGACCGTGCAGAAAACGCGCTTTTACCTGATCGAGGCCCTCGCCGACCACCTGGCCGACCGGCTCTGGGCCGCGTTCCCGACCCTGGGAGCGCTCACCGTACGGGTCCATAAGCCCCAGGCCCCCATCCCCGGGGTCTTCCGCGACGTCTACGCCGAGGTGGAGCGGCGGCGGTGAGGGCCTACGTTGCCCTGGGTTCCAACCTCGGCGACCGGGCGGGCTACCTGGACCGGGCCCGAAAGGCGCTCGCCGTCCTGCCCCAAACCCGGCTCGTCGCCGCCTCTCGGGTGTACGAAACCGACCCCGTGGGCCCCCCCGGGCAGGGCCCCTACCTGAACCAGGTGGTCCGCCTGGAGACGGGCCTCCGACCCAGTCCCCTTCTGCGCGCGCTGCTCGCGATCGAGGCCCAAAACGGGCGGGTCCGTACGGCACCCATGGGCCCCCGGACCCTCGACCTCGACCTCCTCGACTGGGGGGGGCTCGCCCTCAAAGCCCGGGGGCCTGTCTCTTATACACATCTC
>WFNN01000144.1 GCA_015488545.1 Thermaceae bacterium
TCCATGCGGAAAACCCCCACCTCCCCCACCGGCCCGAACCGGTTCTTCTGGCCGCGCAAGACCCGGAAGAGACCGGCCGACTCCAGGTAGAAGGTGGCGTCCACCACGTGCTCGATGGTCTTGGGACCGGCCACGGTGCCCTCCTTGGTGACGTGGCCCACCAACACCACCACCGTGCCGGTGCGCTTAGCCAGCTGGGTGAAGGCCTGGGTGGCGTTCCGCACCGCGACCAACGAACCCGGCGCCCCGTCGGCCTCGAGGCTCTGAATCGAATCGACGAAGAGCGCCGCCGGCCGCTCCGCCTCGACCAAGGCTAACACCGGCTCCAGCCGCGTCTCCCGCACCAGGACCAGATCGCCCCGCACCCCAAGACGATCGGCCCGCAAGCGAATCTGCCCCGGGGACTCCTCGCCGGCCAGGTAGTACACAGAAAGCCCGCGTCCCAGGAGGCGATCGGCGACCCCCAGCAAAAGCGTGCTCTTCCCCACCCCGGGCTCCCCGCCCAAAAGGGCCACCTCGCCAGGCACAAACCCGCCCCCGAGGACCCGATCGACCTCGGCAAAGCCGCTCGGAATCCGCTTCTCTTGGCCGGCCTCCACCTCCGCCAGGCGGAGCGGCCGGGCCGGGGGCACCGCCCCCCCCGCCGCCGGCACCGGGCTCTCCTCTACGAAACTCCCCCAGGCGCCGCAAGCGGGGCAGCGACCCAGGGGTTTGGCGGTCTTGTAACCGCACTCGACGCAGGTGAAACGCAAACGCGGGGCTCGGGCCACTAGACGAAGCTAAGCTCCTCCTCAAAGCGGAGTTCGTCACCCTCAACCCGAACGAAGATGGGTTCACCCGGGCGCTGGAGCACCGCCAACGAAAGGGGATCCTCCACCCGGTCGCGGATCACACCCCTTAGCTGCCGGGCCGAACCGGTCTTCTCGGCGTGGGCCACCACCCACTCGGCGACCTCGGGGGCGAACCGGACCCGCACCTCGCGACCGGCCATTTCCTCCTGGATCTCCTTGAGCATCATCCCGGCGATTCGCACCAGCTCCCCTTCGGTGAGCGGGCGGAAACGGACCACCTCGTCGAGGCGGTCGAGGAACTCGGGGGTGAACAGCGCCTTCAAGGGGGACTCGGTGTCCACCTCGGTGCCGGTGAACCCGATGCCGGGCCCCACGTTGAAGCCGGTGTTGGAGGTCATGATGAGAATCACCCGGCGAAAGTCGACTGTGCGACCGAGCCCGTCGGTGAGCCGCCCTTCGTCCAACACCTGGAGGAAGGTGTTGTAGATATCGGGGTGGGCCTTTTCAATCTCGTCGAGCAGAACGACGCTGAAAGGCTGCCGACGGATCGCCTCGGTGAGCCGGCCGCCCTGCTCGTAGCCGACGTACCCCGGGGGGGCCCCGATCAGTTTGGAGATCGAATGGGGTTCGGCGAACTCGCTCATGTCGAAGCGCACCAGCGCTCGCTCGGAACCAAAGAGCACCTCGGCCAAGGCCTTGGCCAGCTGGGTCTTGCCCACCCCCGAGGGCCCCACGAAGAGGAAGGACGCCGCTACCCGGGTGCGCCCACCGAGACCCACCCGGGAGCGGCGGAGGGCGCTGGCCAGGGCCCGAACCGCCTCCTCCTGCCCCACGATCCGCTCCTTGAGCTCCTCCTCCAACCGAAGGAGCTTCTCGTCGTCGCGATCGTCGACGTAAATCCCGCCCCAGGAGTCCACCACGCTCTCGATATCCTCCCGGGTGACGGTGGGGGTGCCGTCTTCGTCTTCGGCCACCGGGAGCCCCAGGGAGGCGTTCAGCCGCACCCGGCTCGCGGCCTCGTCGATCAGGTCGATGGCCTTGTCGGGAAAGTTCCGCCCCGGCAAGCTGCGGATCCCCACCTTGACCGAGAGGTCGAGGATTTCGTCGGGGATCGCGACCCCGTGGTGGGCCTCGTAGCGGGGGCGGAGCCCTTTTAGGATCTCGAGCGTCTCCTCGGGGCTCGGCTCCAACACGATCACCGGCTGGAAGCGGCGTTCAAGCGCCGCGTCCTTCTCGATGTAGCGGTGGTACTCCCCGGTGGTGGTGGCCCCGATCACCTGAATCTCGCCCCGGGAAAGCGGGGGTTTCAGAATGTTGGCCGCGTCCAGGGTCCCCTCAGCCCCACCAGCCCCAATCAGGGTGTGGAGTTCGTCGATGAAGGCAATAACCTTGGCGCTTTTGAGCTCCTCGATGATCTGGCGGAGCCTTTCCTCGAACTCACCGCGGTACTTGGTCCCGGCCACCACCCCGGCGAGATCGATCTGGACCACCCTGGCCCCCCGGAGCACTGGGGGAACCCGACCCTCGACGATGGCCTGGGCCAGGCCCTCCACGATAGCCGTTTTTCCCACCCCCGGGTCCCCGACCAACACCGGGTTATTCTTCGTCCGGCGGGCGAGAATCTGGATCACCCGGTTGATCTCCTCGGTGCGGCCGATCACCGGGTCGAGTTTCCCCTCGCGGGCCTCTTTGGTTAAGTCGCGCCCGTATTCGTCTAAAAAAGGGGTTTGCTGGGTCTTCTCCTTGGTTTGGGTGCCGGCCTCGGCGCTGGCCAGGACCCGCCAGCGAATGGCGTCCACGTCCTTGGCGAAGTGGGTGAGGATGCGGTAGGCAACCCCATCGCCCTCCCGGATGATGCCGAGCAGGATGTGCTCGGTGCCGATCACCGGGCTGCCCATGCTGCGGGCCTCGGCGCTGGCCAGCTCCATGACCCGGCGGGCCCGAGGGGTGATCGCCGGGGGCTCCCCGGCCCGCGCCCCCTCGCCCCGGCCCACCAGTTCCTCAACCATGCGGCGCATGACCTCGAGGCTGGCCCCGTACTCCGCGAGGATCTTGGCCGCGGTGCCCCCCTCGCGCATGAGCCCCAGGAGCAGGTGCTCGGGGCCGATCATGGAATGCCCGAGCCGGCTCCCCTCCTCCCGGGCGTAATGGAACACGAGCCTTGCGCGATCGTCGTACCTGTTCAACGCCAAAACCCCTTTCGCACCATGATTCTCGGCCGTCCTCGCCTTAGGTCCATGATATAGTATCGGCGCCCGCCACGGGGGCGAATGCGCCCCCGGTTACCAACGAGGGGGATGCATGCGCTTTCAAAATTTGGTCCTAAACCTGCACCAATTCTGGGATCGGCAGGGCTGCGTGATCACCGAGCCCTACGACATCGAAGTCGGGGCCGGGACCTTCTACCCCGCCACCTTTTTCGGGGCGCTAGGGAAAAAGCCCTGGCGTGTGGCCTATGTGGCCCCCAGCCGGCGGCCCCAGGACGGCCGCTACGGCGAAAACCCCTACCGGTTTCAGTACTACTGGCAGTACCAGGTGATCCTGAAGCCCTCACCGGACAACGTGCAGGAGGTGTACCTCCAAAGCCTCGAGGCCCTTGGGATCGACCCCAAGAAGCACGACATCCGCTTCGTGGAGGACAACTGGGAGTCTCCCACGCTCGGCGCCTGGGGCCTGGGCTGGGAGGTCTGGCTCGACGGGATGGAGATCACCCAGTTCACCTACTTCCAGCAAGTGGGGGGGATCGACCTAGAGCCCATCAGCGTGGAGATCACCTACGGGCTGGAACGCATCGCCATGTACCTGCAAAAAAAGGATCACGCCTTCGACGTCGAGTACGCCCCCGGGGTCACCATCGGCGATCTCCGGCGCGATTTTGAGGTGGAGCACTGCCACTACAACTTCGAGGAAGCGAACGTCGAAAAGCTCCGCCGCTGGTTCGACGATTACGAGGAAGAAGCCGCCCGCCTGATCGAGGGAGGGCTGGTCTACCCCGGGTACGAGTTTGTGCTCAAGGCCTCCCACGCTTTCAACCTGCTCGACGCCCGCGGCGCCCTGTCCCACGCCGAGCGCCAGGCCTACGTGCAGCGGGTAAGGCGGCTGGCGGAAAGGGCCGCCCGGGCGTACCTGGAAAAGTTCGCGGAGGGCCAGCGTGAACCTGCTCTTTGAAGTCGGCACCGAGGAACTCCCCTCTTGGTACGTCGCCGAGGGGGAAAGGGCCTTGCGGGAAGCGTTGGCGAGCCGCCTGGAGGAGGCCCGCCTGGCCTTCGAGGAGCTCGAAACCTACGCCACCCCCAGGCGGCTCGCCGCTTGGGTTCGGGGGCTGGCCGAACGGCAGGCCCGGCTGGAGGAGGAACGCCGGGGCCCTCCGGCCGCCGCCGCCTTCCGGGACGGCGACCCCACCCCGGCCGCCCTCGGCTTTGCCAAGAGCGCCGGGGTGCCGGTGGCTTCGCTCTACGTGAAGGAAACCGAACGCGGTCCCTACGTGTTCGCCAGGGTGGTCGATGAAGGCCGGCCCGCGCGCGAGGTGCTCCCCACCCTCCTGGCCGGCACCGTCCGCGACCTGCCCGCGCCCCGAAAGATGCGCTGGGGGAACGGCGAGGGGCCGTTCGTCCGGCCGGTGCGCTGGCTCCTGGCGCTGCTCGATGAGGAGGAGCTTCCGGTCGGCGTTTTTGGGGTGGTGGCCGGCCGCGAAACCCGCGGGCACCGCCTCCTTGCTCCCGGGCCGTTCCGGGTGGAAAGCCCGGCCAACTACCTGGAGACCCTAAGGCGGGCCAGGGTTCTGCCCAAGCGGCCCGATAGGCGCGAGCGGATCGTCTTCGAAGCTGGCACCCTGGCGGCCGCCGAGGGGCTCGAGGTGATGATCCCCGAAGAGCTCCTCGAGGAGGTCACCGACCTGGTCGAATGGCCGGTGGCGGTGCTGGGTCGCTTCGATGAAAGCTACCTGGAACTTCCCGACGAGGTCCTGGCCACCGTCATGATTCACCACCAACGGTTTTTCCCCATGCGTCGCCCGGGCGGTCGGCTCGCCCCCCGCTTCATCGGGATCAGCAACAACGAGGGGGACCCGTCGGTGATCCGGGAGGGCTACGAAGGGGTCCTAAAAGGTCGGCTGGACGACGCCGTCTTCTTCTGGCGGGCCGACCGGAAGAAGCCGCTAAAAGCCCACCGCGAGGGGCTAAAAGGAATGGTCTTCGCCCGTGGCCTGGGCACGATGTGGGAAAAGGCCGAACGGGTGGCCCGCGCGGCCCTCTTGCTCGCACCCGAGACCCCTGCCGACGCCGCCCTGGTTGAGGAAGCCGGGTCGCTAGCCTTCGCCGACCTCGCCACCCAGATGGTCTACGAGTTCCCGGAGCTAGCGGGGACCATGGCCAAGCGCTACGCCCTGGCCGAGGGCTACCCCGAACCGCTCGCCCAGGCGCTGGAGGACGCCCCCCGACCGGAAGGGGCCAGCGGCCCGCTGCCGGCAACCGACCCCGGGGCGGTGCTCTCGATCGCCGACAAGGCCGATACCCTGGTGGGGTTTTTTGCCCTGGGGAAGCGCCCGCGGGGCTCGGCCGACCCCTTCGGCCTCCGCCGCGCCGCCTTTGCCCTGGTGCGGGTGCTGGGGGCCCGGGGCTACGATCTTGCCCTCGACCGGGTCGTCCAAGCCGCCGCCCTGGCCTACCGGGCGGGGGGCCGGGAGGTGAGCGAGAACGCCCTACAGGAGGTCGTTCCCTTC
Source organism: Thermaceae bacterium (assembly GCA_015488545.1). GTDB lineage: Bacteria > Deinococcota > Deinococci > Deinococcales > Marinithermaceae > WFXV01. The sequence goes on from WFNN01000144.1 coordinate 5,512, forward strand.
GTCTGGGAAAGGCTTGAAAACTTGCTCACCGCCGCCGGGCTGCCGGTCCTCGCCGTCCGGGCAGCCCGCGAAGCAAGCGGGAGCGTCCGGGGGGTCATGCTCCGGGCCTACCTGCTCCGGCTCCTCATGCACGACCCCCGCTTTACCGAGCTCTTTTTGCTCTACAAACGGGCCGCCAACCTGGCCCGGGAGCTCGAAGGCCCCGCCGATATCGACCCGGCGCGCCTGGAAACCCCGGAGGAGGCCGCCCTTTTCGAAGCGCTGCCAAGGGTCGAGCAGGCCGTCGGCGAGCTGCTCGCCCACGGCGCCGCCGAAATCCCCCCCTGGGAC
>WFNN01000145.1 GCA_015488545.1 Thermaceae bacterium
GCACCCAGCTCCTCCCCGACGGCCGCCCCCACCCCACCACCGCCTTCGTCACCCCCACCGATTTCCGGCGGCTCGGGCTTTGGCTACGGTACCGACCCCGGTACCGACCGATCCGGTGGGCCCTTTTTACCTCGGTGCTGCTCCACCGATCGGTGGTCGAAGCCGAAGGTCTGCCCCATAAGGCGTTTTTCATCTGGGAGGACGACCTGGAGTACACCGGTCGGATCCTGAGGCGGGCCTTCGGTTTTCAAGTCCGGGACAGCCGGGTGGTGCACCAATCGGCCTCCAAGCCCTACGTCTCGGCCACCACCGGGGAAAACCGGGTCTACTACGGGGTTCGAAACCGGCTCTGGGTACTCCGGGGGCCCGCTTTCGGGCCCCTTGGGAAGACGTTTCTATTCGCCCAGATGGTCTTCGGGGTGCTGGCTTTTCTGGCCCTCCACCCCAGCAAAAAGAATCTCGACGAGGTCGCCCGAGCAGTGCGGGACGGGCTCGGTCCCGCACCCACGCGGTAAGATGGAACCGTGCGCCTTTTCCGGGTAGGGCTTTTCACCGACGTCTACTTTCCCAGCAAGAACGGGGTGTCCACCAGCGTTTACCTGCTCTGGCGGGAGCTCAGGCGGATGGGCCACGACGCCTGGATCATCGCCCCCGAACTTCCCGGAGCCGAACCCGAACCCGGGGTGGTTCGGGTCAAAAGCGTGCCTTACCCCTTCTTCGAAGACTACCGCCTCGGGCTCCCAAGCAGCAGGGCCCTGCCCAAGCGGTTCGAGATCGTTCATTCCCACGTGCCCTTTACCTTGGGGCTTTGGGCACTATCGCTGGCCCAGAAATGGCGGGTTCCGCACGTCTCAACCTTCCACACCCACTACGAAAAGTACGCCCACTACGTCCCGGGGCTCGCCTTCCTGGACCGCCACACCCATATCATCCCCAGGCTGGCGCGGGCGTTTTACAACCGGGTCGAGCTGGTGATCGCCCCCACCCACCCGGTTAAACGCCTGGTTCAGCACTACCGGATCGAACGGCCGGTCCGGGTAATCCCCACCGGGATCGACACCGAGCTGCTCGAGGCCGCCCCCCCACCTCGCCCGGACCCCTGGCCGGCCGGCCGGCGGCGCCTGCTCACCGTCAGCCGGCTGGGCAAGGAAAAAAGCTTGGACGTGGCCATGGACGCCTTTGCTCGCTTGGCGGATCCCTTCAATGCCCACTGGGTGATCGTGGGCGAAGGCCCAGAGCAGGAGGCGCTTGAAAGCCGGGCGCGAGCGCTCGGGGTGGAGGACCGGGTGACCTTCGCGGGGGCCGTCCCTTACACCGCGATTGGGGGTTACTACCGCGCCGCCGAGCTCTTCCTCTTCGCTAGCGAAACCGAAACCCAGGGCCTGGTACTTTGGGAGGCCCAGGCCCTGGGCCTCCCGGTGGTGGCGGTGGCCGCGGGGGGCGCCCTGGATAGCGTGCAGGACAGCCGGACGGGATACCTGGTCACCCCCCAGGACGCGCCCGCCCTGGCCGCGGCCGCCGCCCGGCTGTTGGAGGACGAGGAACGCCGCCAACGCTTTTCTCATGAAGCGCGTCGGTTCGCGGCCTCCCGAAGCGCACCCCGGGTCGCCGAGGCCATGGTGGCGGCCTACCAGGAGGCCGAGGAAATCTTCAACAGCGAGCCCAAAAAGCTCTACTTCGGCTTTCCAACCCTGAAAAACGAATCTGGCCGCGTATAATCCTGGCGTCATGCCGCGGCTTTCGGTCGTCGTCCCCGCACGCAACGAGGAAGCCTACATCGGAGCCGCGCTGGCGTCGATCCTGTCCCAGGATCCCCCGCCGGACGAGGTCATCGTGGTGGATAACGGATCAAGCGACGCCACCGCGTCGATCGCCGCCGCGCACGGAGCCCGGGTCATCCGGGTCGAGGAGCCTGGCGTGCACCGGGCGCGCCAAGCCGGGCTCCAGGCCGCCCGCGGCGCCATCGTGGCGCAAACCGACGCCGACAGCCGGGCACTACCAGGCTGGACCGCCGCCATTCTGGCCGCCTTCGAAGAACCTGGGGTGGTGGCCAGCTACGGCCCGATCGAACTCTTCGAGGCGCCCCTGCTCGACAGGATGCTGGCCAGGTACGGCTTCCCCCTCTTCCTCAAGCTCACCCACGCGATGGGCCACCCCAACCTTTCGGGGGCCAACCACGCGGTGCTGAAGGAGGCCGCCCTGGCCGTGGGCGGGTACGACCGCCCTTTCGCCGAGGACGTTCACCTCGGGCTCAAGCTCAAGACCCGGGGAAAGATCCGCTACCGTCCGGACCAGCGGGTGACGACCTCGGGGCGCCGCCTCCGCGGCGGGCGGCTCAAGCTCTACGGCATCCACGCCAAGAACCTCTGGCGACGCATGCGGGGGCTGCCGGAGGACTACGGGGAGGATTATTTTGCCGAGAGGAACCGCTAGGCTTATTCCCTGGCGAAGGCCGCTCCTGGTGGTCCGGCTGGTGGGCCTCCTGGCCCTCACCGAAATGCTCAGAAGCGCCTTCTTCGTAGGCTATTTCCCCCTCTACGCCAGAAGCCAGCTGGGGCTCGGGGCCTCCCTGATCGGCCTCGTGACTTCGGTCCACTACCTCACCGACGCCCTGGCCAAAAGCGGCGGCGGTTGGCTAGCCGAGCGGGTGCGGATGGGACGGGTGCTCACGGCCTCCGGTTTGGTCGGCCTCTTGGCGGTTTCCACCCTCCCCCACGGGCCGATCGCCTGGATGCTGCTTGTCGCCGGGCTCTGGGGGGCGCTGGTAAGCCCCCTCTGGCCCGCCATCCTCACTTTTATCAGCCGGGACAGCCACCGCGGGCACGAGGCCCGGGCGGTGACCCTGGCCACCGCGCTGATCGCGCCGCTCCTTGGCCTCGCCATGCTGGCCACCGGGTACCTGGCCCGCCAGGAACCCCTGGCGGCCTACCGCTACCTGCTGCTTGGAGCCGGCCTGCTCGCCCTGGTGGCGATGAGCCTGGCGGGGCTGGAAGCCCCGGCAGCGCAAAGACAGGAGACCTACGACTGGCGAAAGCTGTTCCTGTTGATGCCGGCCGCCTTCGTGCAAACCCTGTCCACCGGGGTGCTCTCCCCGGTGCTCTTCCTGTTCATCGCCCGGGTTGACCTAAGCGTCCCCCGCCTCGCCTTCCTGATCGCGGTTGGGGGTGGCGCTGCCCTCCTCGTGTTGGCCTGGTCCGGTCACCGAGCCGATCGGGGTGAACCTCGGAGGCTGCTGGTCCCAGGACTCTTCCTGGCCGGCCTCGGGCTAGGCGGGGTAGGGGTTTTAACCCTCGCCTACGGGCCCACCTGGGGGGTGCTGCTTTTAAGCGGTTTGCTGATCGGGGTCGGGTACGGCCTCTTCTTCCCGGGCTGGAACGGCCTGGTGGTCCGCTCTCTCCCCGACGCCGACCGAGCCGCAGCCTGGGGGGTGATCATGACCCTCGAGGCCCTCGGTTTCGCGGTCGGCCCCGCCCTGGGTGGCCTGACCTGGGACCTCTTTGGGCCCGCCGGACCCTTCGTTACCGGCGGGCTCCTCATGGCGCTGGTGGGGGGGTACTACCTGTGGCAGCTTGGACGCTCGGCCTCGGAGGGCTAGCCCTTCTCTACCTGGTCAGCGACCTGGTCTTCCGCTGGATGGGGGTGGGCGCGCTGGCCCACGGGCCACGGGACGGCCCCCTGGTCTCGCTGACCTTCGACGATGGCCCCGATCCCGCCACCACGCCCCGGCTCCTCGCGCTCCTGGAACAGGCCGGGGTGCGGGCCACCTTCTTCGTACTCGGCGAGCGGGCCGACCGGTATCCGGAGCTAATGGAGGCGATCCGGAGGGGGGGGCACGAGATCGCTTCCCACGGAGGGGCCCACCGACCGCTCCTGCTGTTTTTCCCCCCTTTCGAGTGGCAGCAGATCGCCTACCAACCCGGGGGGCTGCCCTACTACCGCCCGCCCCACGGCCTCCACACCCCCTTTACCCGGCTCTTCGCTGCCCTTTCGGGTAAGCGGGTCGCGCTATGGGATCTCGAATCCCGGGACTGGACTGGCGCCGACCCCGCCGCCCTGACCGAGCGGATGCTGGAATACGCCGCCCCGGGCTCGGTGATCCTGCTCCATGAAGGGCGCGAGGCCACACTACGGTTGCTCCCCGGGCTCATCGAGGGGCTCCACCGATCGGGCTACCGCCTGGTCCCCATGGGGGCGCAGAAGCTGGCCCCGCTAGGGTTTAAAGCCGGGCTGGCACGGGCTCTTCAGGGGCTGGACGAACGCTACGACCGGGCCCACGGCATCCGGCACTGCCGCCGTCACCGCACCGGCCTCTTCCGCTGCGCCAAAACCGCCTACAACGGGCCGCCGCTTAAGGGTATTGCGCCAGGAACCCCCGGCCTTGAGTTGCACTTCGATAGCCGTAAGGTGGCGGCGATGAGCCCACTGGCCATCCTTCGCGCCCTACGGGAAGACCTGCGGGCCGCCGCCGGTCTGGTCGAGCGCGACCCCGAAATCGCCCTCGTCTTCGCCCGAACCGGTCTGGTGGAAGGGGCCCGGGAACTCCTGGGGTTCGAGGTCGCCGAACTCGCCCCCCAGGACCGGTTTTTCGCTACCCTCGCGCTGCGCTTTTTCGAGTGGCTCTACCGCGATCCCCGCTACCCCAAAAAGCGAAGCCCCGGGGTCAAGCTGGTTTATGCTCGCCGGGAGGCCTTTCTGGCCCGCTACCGGAAACCAACCGAGCCCTGAGCCAGTGCCGCTTACCACCGTAAGCGGGTACCCGGTCGGGAACGAGCCCCAGCCGGGTCAGGTTGCGGCGCACCCAACCGGCCACGGTGTAGGACACCAGCACCCCTCCAGGGCGCAGGGCCTGAACGGCTTTGGCCAGGTTGGCCAACGACCAGGCAGCGGGGTTGGCCTTGGGGCTAAAGGGGTCGTAGTACACCGCATCGGCCCAGCCCGGCGGAAGTTCGGCACGGTCCAAAGAAACGAAGCGGACCTCTAAAAGGTAGCCCTCACCGGTCAGAACGAAGTCCAGCCCCCGCTCCCAAGCGAGCAGGAGGCGCTCCGCCTCACCCGCCGCCAGGCGGCACCCGGACAGCACCCGGTCGAGCACCGCGACCGGCACCGGCTCGGGCTCGAGCCCCAGGTAGAAGAGCGTGCCGCCCCGGGCGCGAACCGTCTGCAGGCTGGCCAGGAAATTGATTCCCAGCCCAAAACCCACCTCGATGACCCGGGGATCGGGCAAACGAGAAACCCCCGAGAGGGTGGCAAAGAGCCGCTCGGCCTGGGTCCGCGCCCCCTCGCGAGGGTGGTAGCCCTCGCGGTAGCGAGGGCTCACCAGGGTTGGGCTCCCGTCACCGGTTGTCAAGAGGTCCACGCGCCGAGTCTACAATAGGGGCATGCTACGTTGGCTGGATGTTCGTCTAAACGACCGCAAGGTCGAGGAAACCCCCTGGCCCGCCGAAGAAGTCTGGCGGGCGGGCCGGTACCGCACCGCCGAGCGGCTCCTTGCGCTAAAGGCCTACCGCGCCGAGCCGCTGTCCCAAGAGAATCCTCTGGTCCTGGTGGCGGGCCCCCTGGCGGGCACCACCTTCTCCAACGCCAACCGCCTCTCGGTAGGGGCGAAAAGCCCCCTTACGGGAGGTGTCAAGGAATCCAACTCTGGGGGCACCGTGGCCTTTGCGCTCGGTCAGCTGGGCATCGCCGGGCTGACCCTTCTGGGCGCGGCCCCTGACTGGACGGTGCTGGTCATCGGTCCCAAGGGGGTGCGGTTCGAGGACGGCCGGGAGTTTTTGGGCCAGGGAACCTACGCCACCGTGGCCGAGCTCCGGCGCCGCCACCCAAAGAGCGCGGTGGCCGCCATTGGCCCGGTGGGCGAGTACCAAGGGCTTTTGGCCGGAATCAGCGTTACCGACACCGACGGGTTGCCCGGCCGCATCGCCGGCCGCGGGGGTCTCGGCGCGGTCATGGGCAGCAAGCGCCTCAAAGCCATCGTGGTTGAGGGGGCCGATCGCCCGCCCAAGGAAAAGAAAAAGTTCTTCGATGAGCTGAGAAGCTACGGCCAAAAGCTCAGGGCGAACCCGGTCACCGGGCAGTACTACCCTGAGATCGGCACCGCCGGAATGGCCGATTACCAGAACGTGGCCGGCGGGCTGCCGGTCAAAAACTTCCGGTTGGGACGGCTTACCGAAGGAGCAAACCCCATCGGAGGCGAGGCCCTTCGCGACCTGATCCTTGCGCGCGACGGCCAGGGCACCCCCACCCACGCCTGCATGCCGGGGTGCATCATCCGGTGCTCCAACCGTTTCCCGGACGCCGACGGGCGGCTGGTGGTGAGCCCGCTGGAGTACGAGACCATTGGACTGGTCGGTTCAAACTGCGGCCTTACCGATCTCGACGCAATCGCCCGGGTAAACCGCGAGGCCAACGACCTAGGCATCGACACCATCGAGTTCGGGGCCACCCTGGCGGTCGCCATGGACGCAGGCCTGGCCGAGTGGGGGGACCTGGATTGGATGCTCGGGGTAGCCGAGGAACTACGCGCGGGCACCCCAGAGGGCAAGCGCTTTGCCCAGGGAGCCTACCGGCTGGGGAAAGCGCTCGGGGTCGAGCGACTGCCAACGGTCCGCAAGCAGGCGATGAGCGCCTACGACCCCCGGGTCGTCGAGGGCACCGGGGTCACCTACATGACCAGCCAGCAGGGGGCCGATCACACCGCAGGAAACCCCGCCCGGGTGGAGACCTTCGGGATGGGCCTCGAGGAGGTCATGCGGCTTTCCTTCGAATACCAGGTGAAGAGCGCCGCCCTCGACGCCCTGGGCCTTTGCTACATGTCGGCAGCGATCGCCGAAGAAGCGGTGGACCTGGTCGCCGAGGCCATCGCCGACCGGCACGGCGTTCACCCCCCCGAAGGCTACTTCCACCAGCTGGGCCGGGATGTGCTCCGGCTGGAGCTCGTCTTCAACCGCGAGCTCGGTCTGCCCCCGGTGGAACCGCTTCCGGACTTCTTCTACCGGGAGCCCCTGCCCCCGACCGAGCGAACCGCCCGGCTCGACCCCAAGGTTATTGGCTCCTTCTGGGAGCGGTTTCTAGAAGGCCGATAAGCACCAGCGTCCAGGCCGCACCCAGGACCGGGAGGTCCCCGTACCGGGCGTAGGGGGTCAGCCGACGGCGAACCGCGTAAGGGGCCAGCAGCGCTTCGGCGCGCCCCACCGTGGAACGGGCCACCACCCGGCCGTAGGGGTCGATGCTGGCGCTGATCCCGTCGTTGGCAGCACGCAAGAGCCAGCGTCCCTCCTCCACCGCCCGCATCCGCGCCATGGCCAGGTGCTGGGCCCGGCCGTAGCCGACCCCGAACCAGGCGTCGTTGGAAACGTTCACCAAAACCCCTGCCCCGCGAAGAACCAGTTCACGCACCCGATCGGGGTAGTCGGCCTCGTAGCAAACGAAAGCGGCGGCGTCCCCAAGCAGGGCATTCCGGTGACCGGGCTTAAGGTCGGAAAGGAAACCTACGCCGAGTTTGCGGAAGAAAAAGGCGTAAACAGGGGCCAGCAGACGCCGGCCGGGAAAAAACTCGCCGAAGGGCACCAGCCTCTGCTTGGCGTAAACCGCACGGTCGCGGCCGCCTTGCCAGAGCCGAACCTCGTTCCGCGGTCCCGGGCCCCAGGTGCCGTAGATCAGCGGGCGTCCCCCCAAAACCGACCCGACCTCCCGGGGCAGCATCGGCACCGCGGTCTCCGGCCAGACCACCAGCCGGACGCCGGGGTGCCGGCGAAGGCCAAGACGGGTAAGGGCAAGGTAGCGCGCCGCCGCCTCGGCCCCCCGAAACTTGGCCAGGGGGTTGATCGCGGCCTGCACCAGGAGCGCTTCGGCCCGGGGGTTTGCGGGGGGCAGCGGCCAGAGCCAAAGCAACCCCCAGAAAAGCAACGGCCACCGGCGACCACGGGCGAGCAAAACCGCCGTCACCAGCACCAGCAGGCTTAGCCCCCACACCCCCACCGCCGCCGCCAGCACCCGCCCCCCGGCGGGGACCAGGGCGTAGCCCAGGTAGCCCCAAGGAAAGCTCAAGGGGCCCTGGGCCAGAA
>WFNN01000146.1 GCA_015488545.1 Thermaceae bacterium
CCCGGGTACCGATCCCACCCCCGAGCCGGCTCATTGCCTGGCCCCGCCCCACCAAGCGGGGAAGCAGGTACTTGAGCTGGGCCAACTCCACCTGGGCACGGGCCTCGGGGGTGCGGGCGTGTTGGGCAAAGATATCGAGGATGAGCTGGGTGCGGTCGATGACTTTGAGCTGGGTGACCCGCTCAATCTCCCGCGCCTGGGCCGGGCTCAGCTCGACTCCGAAGATTAGGGTGCTGGCGTCGTTGTGGTAGGCCACCGAGAGGAGCTCGTCGAGTTTGCCCCGCCCCACCAGGTAGCGGGGATCCGGGGAAGGGCGGTACACCAGCTCCCGGTGGACCACCAACCCACCCGCGCTCCTGGCAAGCTCGGCGAGCTCGGCCAGGGTCGCCTCGGCCTCGGGTCCCTCGCCGCGATCCAGCCCGATCAGAACGACCCGCTCCCCGGACCCCTGGGCCAGCTCCCGGAGCCGGGCCTGGCGACCCAGCTCCTCCTCTAAAGCGGCCACCTCGGCGCCAAGATCGAACCCCAGCCAGGCGGTGTAGGGCCGCTCGGGGTAAACCCGCCAGTCCTCCTCGGCCGAACGGGGCGGCACCAGGTGAGCAAGCTGGGCCGCGCGGGGCGCGCCGTCCTCGACCGAGAGCACCGCGATGGCATCCAGCCGGTGCAGAAAGAGCACCGAAAGATCCGGTCGGGATAGCCCGCCCGGGCCCAGGTGGGTGTGAAGGAGGTAATACCCGGAAAGGCGGGTTTCCACCAGAGGGCGCTCGGGAATCGGCAGGTCGCGGGCGTCGCCCACCGCCACCCGGAGGACGTGGCCGCGGCGATCAACGAGCAAGCTGATGGGACGGCCCACCTCGTCGGTAAGCTCGGCCAGCCGGTGGGCCAGTTCGCCGGTGAAGAGCCGCCCGGCCGGGAAGCGCCGGCGGTACAGGTGGGCAACGCGTTTTTGGGTGCTAGGCTTTAGCCCTTGGGTGCGACCGTAGACCTTCTGTATGGATCCTCACCTCCGGCAGGTGCCTCGCGCATCCTTCCGGTAAAGATAGTATAGCACGGGAATCGAGCCTCAGCCGGTCCTGCCAGGGGTCCTTTCGGGTTTCTCCAGGCTCGCCAGGTAGCCCTCGAGAAGCCCCCTAAACTGCTCCTTGAAAAGCTCCCGTTCTTTCTTCAAGCGCTCGATGTCCCGCTGGATCTTGCGGAGGTGCTCCATGGCCTCGCGCAGGGTACGCTCCTTGGCCGCCTCGGCCTCGGCGCGAATGAGCTCGGCCTCGCGTTCGGCCTGGGCCCGCACCTCGCGAGCGATACGCTCGGCGGCCACCACCGCCCGCTTGAGTTCCGCTTCCCCCTCGCGGGCTTCGTCAAGGGCGCTCTCCAACTCGGCTATTTTCCGCCGGGCCTCGGCCAGCTGCTCCTCCAAGCCGGAAACGTAGTCCGCCACCTGGCCAAGGTAGGCGCGCACTTCCTCAGGGTCGTACCCGCGAAGCTTTCGCTTAAACTCCTGGTAGCGAATATCCAACGGGTTAAAGCTCATCGAAGATCGCCCTTCCGATCCGCACCAGCGTGGCCCCTTCGGCCACCGCCAGCTCGAAGTCCTCGCTCATCCCCATCGAGCGCTCGGGAAGATTATACCGGTCGGCCAGCCGGGAAAGCTCGGCGAAAACTCCTCGAAGCCGAATGGGGTCGGCGCCCCGCGGCGCCACGGTCATCAACCCCCGAACCACCAGGGGGAGCTCAGCGAGGCGGTCTAAAACACCAGGAAGGTCCTCGGGGAGAACCCCGTGCTTCTGAGGCTCCCGCCCCACGTTCACCTCGACCAGGACCGCCACCGGGCGGGCAGCCCGGCGGGCGATCGCCTCCGCCACCCGGACGCGATCAAGGGAATGGACCAGTTCGAAACGCTCCATGAACCGGGCCTTGTTGCGCTGCAAGGGGCCGATAAAGTGAAAACGGGCTGCAGGCAGGGCTTCGATCTTCGGAAGGGCCTCCTGAACCCGCGACTCCCCCAAAGGAAAGTCCCCAAAACGCAGCACGGCCCGCTCGATCTCTTCGGGAGTATGCCCCTTGGTTACCGCCACCAACCGGATCTCCCGCGGATCCCGCCCGGCCTTTCGGGCGGCGGCGGCGATCCGCTCCAGGACATCAGGTAGGGCCATGCTAGAGCCGCGAAACGAAGGCTCGAACCAAACGGCGGAAGACCGCCCCGGTACGCTCGGCCACCCGAAGCACCTCCTCCTCGGTGGCGTGGTGGTCGCTATCGGGTAGGGCCATGTCGGTGATGGTGGAGATCGCCACCACCCGGGCCCCCAGGTGCCGAAGGGCGATCACCTCGGGAACCGTGCTCATCCCAATGGCGTCGGCCCCGAAACCCCGGAGCATGCGGAGTTCCGCTCGGGAAGCAAAGTTGGGCCCGCTGATCGCCACGTACACACCCTCGCGAAGGGCAATCCCTTCAGCCAGGGCGGCTTCCCTCACAAGGTCCCGGAGCACAGGATCGTAAGCGTCGAACATTACCGGGAAACGGGGGCCCAGGCGATCGTCGTTGGGGCCACGGAGGGGGGTATCGCCGATCATGTTGATGTAATCGGCGTGCAGCATCAGCTCACCGGCCGAAAAGAGCGGGTTCAGGCCACCCGCCGCCGAGGTCAGGAGAAAGCGGCGAACCCCAAGGGCGTAACCCACGCGCACCGGGTAGACCACCTGATCCATGGTGTAGCCCTCGTAGTAGTGGACCCGGCCCTTGTAAGCGAGTACCCGCTTCCCGGCCAGGCGACCGATCACCAGCTTGCCCTCGTGACCCGGAGCGGTGGAAACCGGAAAGTGGGGAAGCTCGGCGTAGGGAATCACCGCCTCGGCCTCGATCTCGTCGGCCAGCGGACCGAGGCCAGAACCCAGCACGATCGCGAGCTCCGGGGGCGCCTCGATGCGGGCCGAAATGGCCGCGGCGGTTTCCTCCATGCGCGCAAGAAGATCTTTCATGCCCACAATTCTACTCTCACGCCCGATTCACCCCGGACCGGTAGCTTGGCGGCATGCGAAGGCTTCTCCTGGCGCTGACCTTGGTGCTGCTACCGGCGTTCGCGGCCTCGATCCAAAAGATCGAGGTGGTGGGGGCGGACCCCGTGCTCACCACCCTAGCCGAGATCGCCTTGCCGGTGCGCGAGGGCGAACCGCTGGAAAAGGTCGACCTCGACGCTGTGCGCCGGGCGGTGCTGGCCACCGGCTACTTCCAGGACGCGAAGGTGCGCCTCGAGGGCAGCACCCTCCGGGTCACGGTGGTGCCCAACCCGCCGGTAGCCGAGATGGTCATCGACGCCAAAGCCTTTCCGCCGGAGAAGATCGCCGCGGTTCTGGCACGCGAGCTGGCCTTGGAAGCCGGCACCACCTATAACCCGAAAAAGGCCGAGGAAGGCCGGAACCGGATCCAAACGCTCTACCGGCAACAGGGTTTTCCCTTCATCCCCGGGGTGGAGCTCGTGGTGGAAAAGAAGAGCGACGGCGTGCACCTCCGCTACCGGGTCGAGGAAACCGCGCCGCTTAACCGGGTAGAGGTTAAGGGGGCCACCCTGGTGAACCCCGAAGCAATCCGGCAGGCTTTCCAAGCTTTGCTTGAAAAGAAAAGTTTTGACTGGGCCCTCTTCCTGGCCGGGGTGCAGCGGGTCGCCGGGCTCTACGCCGAAAAGGGCTACCGGGGAAGCGGCGTCGATCCCCAGGCGACCCACCTGGCCGACGGGGTATTGACCGTAACCGTGCGCGAGCTCAAGGTAACCAGGGTCGAACCCGATGGGCTCCCTCGCGTGCCCATCGAAATTGGCTCCCCCTTTAACTACGACCGTTTAGTGGAGCGGGTCGCCGAGCTTACCCGTGAGCTGGGACGCGAGGTCAAATTCGAGGTCTACCCCGAGGGTGCCGCCGGGGTTCGGGTGGTCTTTCGCCTCGGGGCGCGTCGTTACGGAATCATCCGGACGATCCGAATCGAGGGAGCCACGGCTTTTTCCGAAAGCGAGCTGCTCACCCTGCTGGTTCAGCGGGTGGGCGACCCCTTCTCCCCGCAGCTGGCCCAGGCCGACTTTGAAAGAATTCTGAACCATTACCAAAAAGCCGGCTACCTTCTGCTGCAAAAGCCTGATTACACCTTCAAGGACGGGGTTTACACCCTGCGTCTCCACGAGGTGCGTATCGCCGGGTACCGTCTGCGCTGGAAGGGCGGCCACCGCACGCAGGACTTCGTCATCCTCCGGGAGCTGCCGAAGCCCGGCAGCCTGTTCTCTATCCCCGCACTCCGGGAGGGGATCGGACAACTCCTCCGCCTCGGTCTACTGGCCGAACCGCCGGCGGCCAACCCGCTTCCCGCCGATCGCCCTGACCAAGTTTGGGTGGAACTCACGTTGAAAGAAGCCAAGACCGTGGTCATCGCACCGGCGGTCGCCTGGTCCAGCCAGACCGGGTGGAGCGGGCAGGTGACCCTCTCCGATAAAAACCTTTGGGGGCGCGCGCATGACGCGGGCCTCAACCTTGCTTTCGTGGAAAACGACGCCGGCGATAACCTCTCGTTCACCCTCCACTACAACATCCCCTGGCTTTACCTCGACTTCGCCGACCTCAAGGAGACCCCCACCTCGGTGGGGTTTTCGGTCTCTTCGATTCCCTACGGGAATTTCAAGCTACGGGACCCCAACGGGCAGGAAACCGGCTGGGAGTACACCGAACGCCGCACCGGCCTTAGCCTCACGGTGGGACGGCCGCTAGGCGAGCGCTGGCGCGTCGACACCGGACTGGAAGCCCAGTGGGTGGGCACCCTGCTGGAGACCCGGAACCCCCCTGCCAACCCCACGGTACCGGAGTCGACGGCGCGCAACCTGCTCCCTGCTCCCTACGCCAACGGCCTGATCGCCGGTACCCTCACCTACAGCGACGCCGACGACCCCACCTACCCCACCACCGGGCGTGTGGCCGCGCTTCACCTCGGCTACGGCTTGGTCTTCCCCACCGGTGCCCCCAACCAGAGCTTTGCACCCGCCTGGATCAGCTACAAAACCTACTCCGCCGAGGACCCCGACCGCCGCTCGGTCTTCGCTCTCCGGGTGGCGGCCGGTGCCCTGTTCGGAACCCCGCCCGAAAGTCGCTACTTCACCCTCGGGGGATCGGAACCCGAACTCGCGATGCTCCGGGGTTACCAGCCGCGGGAGTTCAGCGGCACCCGCCTGCTATCGGGGTCGCTCGAGTACCGCTACGACTTTCACCTGGCCAGCGCGGTGACCCGCACCGTTATCGGGATCGCCTTCGTGGATTTCGGTTCGGTTTGGAACCCGGGGGACGACCCCGTGTTTCACGCCGGGTGGGGAATAGGGGTACAGCTCAACCTCGGCTACGGAGCGGTGCAGTTCCCCGCTATCCGTTTTGACTACGGCTTCAGCTCACTTCACCCTGACGGTGTGCTCCACTTCCGCATCGGGCCGGTGTTTTAAACTGGGGCATGCTACTGGAGGAGAGCCCGGAGGCCTTCTACCAGCGTTTCGCGGACTGCCGCGTTTCGCTCCTCGCCCTTCCGGTCCCCGTAGGCTACCCGCTCATCGAGTTTGAAACCCCCTTCGGGCTGCTCCGGGCAATGGACCGGGGAATACCGCCGGCCCCGTCGGGCACCGTTGAGGTGGTGATCCACGGGGTTCTCCACCGAGCCGGCCGCACCGAAGGCAGGCCAGGCGCCACCGCGCTCCCGGGTGGCCGCTACCGGCTGAACGGTCGGGTGGAAAAGCTCGATGGTGCCGGCTGGTACTGCCTCCGGGCGCCGGTACCGGTGGTCATCTTTAGCCCGATCGCGCTTCCGGCGGAAACCGGGATTTGGGTGGAAACCGAACCGCCGCTCTTCGCCTTCAGGCCATGAGGTGCCCCAGCTGCCAGCGCAAGAACCCCGATGGCTACCTCTACTGCGTTTACTGCGGCCGGCTCCTCCAATCCCCCCCGGGGGAAAAGCGGTTTGCCACCGTACTGTTTTTCGACCTTTCAGGCTTTACCCACTTTACCCATGGGCATGGTCCCGAACGAGCCTGGGAAGAGGTTAGGCAAGCCACCGACACCGCCCAAAAGGCCGTGGCCCGCCACCGCGGCCGGGTACACGCCACCTTCGGCGATGGCCTCCTCGCCTTTTTCGGCCTTAACCAAAGCCGAGGCAAGCAGGAAGCGCGGCACGCCCTGGCAGCCGCCTGGGAGATGGTGCAGGAAATCGAAGCCCAGGTGGCCTCCGGACGGCTCGGGCTCCAAGGGCGCGCAGTGGTGACAAGCGGCTTCGTTTTCTCGGTGCCCAATGGGAATGGGCAAGACCTCCTAGGCGATCCCATCAACCGGGCCCATCGCCTTATCGTGGCCACGCCACCGGGGGCGGTCTACCTGGACGACACCACTTTGGCCCTGGCCTCCGGAGCGGTCACCCAAGCGCTGGAGCCGATCCAGGCAAAGGGGTTTCCCGAGCCGCTCAGGGCGTACCGTCTGCTAGGGTTTCAGGAACCGGGCAACGAACCCCTGGCGGGGGAAGCGCTGGCCGAGCTGCGCTCACGCTGGGAAGCCGCCCGGCGAGGCCGCCCCCGGGTTGCCGTGCTGGTCGGCCCCCCTGGGGTGGGCAAGAACCTGGTGCTCGAGGCCTTCCAAAAGGCCCACCCGGAGCTGCGGGTGATGGCTCCGCCGGCCTTCGAGCCCGGCCTTACGCTTAGGGGCTGGCTGATGCAATACCTTCAGGAAAACCCCGGGCTTCGGGAAGAGCTCGCCGCACTCCCCATCGACCCCGAGACCCGCCGGACGTTCCTCGCAGCGTTAGGGGAAGGACCCGAGCGGATCCCCAGTGCCCGGCTTGGAAGGGCCGCGCTAAAGGTTCTCGAGGAACTGGCACGGACCCCCTTCGCGCTCGTTATCAAGAACCTTCACCATGCCCCCCGGGCGGTCATTGCCTTCCTCCGACTGGTGGAGCGGGCCGGTAGGGGATGCTACATGGTGGTGGCCACCGCCCGCAAAGGGCGCTTTCCAGGCCGGATCCCCCTCCGGCCCCTCGACCGGGAAACCGGGCTTGCCGCCCTGGCCCACCGTTGGCCGCAGCTTTCGCCTTCCCAACGAAGGGCGATACTGGAACGATCGGGAGGGCTGGCGGGGGTCATCGAGGCCCTCGTCCGGGTCCCTGGGGACGAGGGCCTGGCCGCCGCCTTCCAGCCCCATTTCGACGCCCTGCCGTCCAAGGCGCGCGAACTCCTGCTGTTCGCGTCGGTACTGGGCGACCCACTGGACGCCTCGACCCTCGACGCGCTCCTGGGACCTGGGGCCGAGGAAGCCGTCCGCCGCCTCCTGCAGGATGGCTTTTTGGAAAGTGGAAAGGATGGCCTGCGGTTTGCCCACCCGGTCTACCGCCGGGCCGCCCAAGCCCTGGTCGCGGAAAAGCGCCGGCGATCGTGGCACCGCGCGGTCGCCGAGGTCCTCCTGCGCCGGGGGGAGGCCCTCGAGGCCGCCCGCCACTACCACCTGGCGGAAAACCCCGGGGCGGCAATTCGGGTACTCCGGGCGCTGGCGCGCGCAGCGAGGGACAGGGAGGCGGTGCGGCTACTTCGACAGGCCAAGGCGCTCGCCCGAACCAAGGCCCAGGAGCAACCCGTTCGTCTTGAACTGGCCGAACGATTGGTTGCGATCGAACCCGAGCGGGCCCTCAGCGAACTGGCGGGCCTTACCTCCCCGAGGGCGCGCTTTCTACGAGCGCTGGCCGAGGAAAATCGCGGGCGCGCCGAGACGGCGGTG
Organism: Thermaceae bacterium; assembly: GCA_015488545.1. Classification (GTDB taxonomy): domain Bacteria; phylum Deinococcota; class Deinococci; order Deinococcales; family Marinithermaceae; genus WFXV01. Next base: position 7,768 of record WFNN01000146.1, read on the forward strand.
GCCCTCTGGCGGGACTACCTAAAGGCCCAGCCCGACGACCGCGAGGCCTGGCGCCGCTACCTGCCCCTCGCCCCTCTCGCCGAATTAAAGGGGCACCTGGCGCATCTCCCACCCGATCCCGAGCTGGAGGAGCTGGCCGGCCGCCGTCTGGCCGGGGAGGGCGAGATCGAGGCCGCGAGCCGGCTTATCGAGCGCGCCGCCTCGCGTTGGCGGGCCGAAACCCAGGGCCGGGCCGCCAAGCTCTGGCTGGAGCTGGCCGGCTTGGCCTGGCGACGGTTTGCTCCCAAGGAAGCCCGGGTTTGGGCCCGCCGGGCCCGCGATGCCGCCCAAGACCCCGGCACGAGGGGGCTGGCCGAGGCGGTGTTGGGTTCGCTGGCCCTCGATCTCGGGAACCTGGGCGAAGCGACCCGAAGAATCGAGGCGGCGATCGCCCAGCTCCCCCTCCTACCCACGGGCGAGACCCGCGCCCGCATCGCAGGGATCCACCTCCGCCTGCTGATCGAAACCGGACGGGTTCCCCAGGCCGCGGCCGAAGGGGAACGCCTGCTCGCCGACGCCGACCATCCCTGGCTACACGCCATGGCCGCCCTCGTCCGGGCGCTGGCCGGCGACGCCAGGGGCGCCCTCGATACCGCCCTACGCCTCCAGGACCAAGCAGATTCCGATCATACCCGGGCCTTCCTGGCGCTGGCACGGGCCTTCGCCCTCACCAAGCTGGGCCTCGATCCGAAGGCGGCCTTCCTCGAGGCCTTCCGCCTGGCCAAATCGGCCCGGAACCCGTACGCCTACTACCTGGCACTAGCCAGCCTGGCGATCTACCACCGGCGGAACGCCCCCCGGAAAACCGACGCCATCGCCACCCAGCTCCTCAAAGGAACCTGGCAGCAGGGGTTCCTGCCGTTCCATCACCTCGCCCGTCTGCTTAAAGCGGAAACCAGCCTACGGCAAGGCAAGCCGGTCCTCCACCTGCTCCGCTTCGAAAGCCCCTTCGGGGTGCTGGAGTTCTGGCGCCGCAGCTTGGTGCGGGCGGCGGGCGGGCAAGCCGCCCCCATGGACCGGGCAACCCTTTGGGGCTACGGCATCCTGGGGAAGTTCGCCTGGAAGGTCTGGGAGAGGGTATGGATCCCCGCGAGGAAATCCGCGCTCGACTAAGCCTAAAAGAGCTCGTCGGCCGCTACGTCGAGCTACGACCGGCCGGGAGGGGCCGCTATAAAGGGCTTTGCCCCTTCCACCAGGAAAAAACCCCCTCCTTCTATGTCGATGAGGAAAAGGGGCTTTTCTACTGCTTTGGCTGCAAGGCCGGGGGCGACGCGTTTAGCTTCTTGGAAAGGATCGAAGGGCTCTCCTTCCCCGAAGCCCTGGAACGGCTGGCGGCCGAAACTGGGGTCGAGCTCCCCGAGCGGCCGAAAGCGAAACGTGAACCCGACCTCTACGCGATCAACCAGCTCGCCCTTAGGTTTTTCCGGAACCAGATGAGCGAAAGAGCCCGGACCTACCTCGAGTCCCGGCGGATACCCGCGGTATACGTCGAGGCCTTCCAGCTCGGCTACGCTCCGCCGGGCTGGGACCGGCTGACCCAGTTCCTCGCACGGGAAGGGGTGGACCTGGAAAGGGCGGTGGCCGCCGGGGTCCTGGCCGAGAAGGAGGGACGCATCTACGATCGCTTCCGCGACCGGCTGATCGTCCCCATCCTGGACCCGGCCGGGCGGGTGGTCGCCTTCTCCGGCCGAACCCTGGACCCCGAGGGGAAGCCGAAGTACCTCAACAGCCCGGAATCACCGATCTTCAAGAAGCGCGAGCTGCTTTTCGGCCTCCCCCAGGCCCGGGAGGCGATCCGCGAGAAGAAGCGGGCGATCGTGGTCGAGGGGCTCTTCGACGTGATCGCGCTGCACCTCTTGGGCTATAAGGAAACGGTCGCCGTCCTGGGGTCGGCCTTTACCCCGGAACAGGCATTGCTCCTGAAACGGCTGGGGGTGCTCGACCTCTACCTCGCCTTCGACGCCGACGAAGCCGGGCGCAAGGCAACCCTGGCCGGGCTCGATCTGGAGGTCGCCCGGCGGTTCCGGGTGTACGCCGCCCGCCTGCCCGAAGGCACCGATCCAGGAGACCTCGTGCACCGCGAGGACGGGCGCGAGGTGTTCGCCCGGGCGCTGGAAGCAGCCTTACCCGAGGTCCTCTTCCGGTTCGAGGAGGCCGCCCGGGGGCAGGACCTGGGCCGCCCGGAGGGTAAGCGGGCGGTGCTCGAGGCCCTCCTGCCGCGCCTGGTGGACGCCGAGCCCTTCGACCCGGTGGCCGAGAGCTTGAAAGCCCTGATCCTGGACCGGCTTGGCCTTCGCGCGGAAGCCCTCGAGGAGCTGATCCAGCGGCGAAAGAAGCAAAGGCGCCGCCCCCTTACCACCGCCGAGGTGGCCGGTGCGGGGGCTGGAACGGACCGAGTGCTCCTGCTCGAACTGGACATCGTGGCCCTCCTGCTGGCGCTGCCGGTGGAGCAGCTGGCCCGCTGGGCGCGACACGTCGAGGACCACACCTGGCCACCCGAAGGCGCCTTCCTAGGCGAGTTCTTCCGGATCGCCCGGAAGGAGGGCTACGACCCCCGCCGAATCCAGCGGCGGCTTACCGAACGGGAGGAGGGGGCGGTCCTCTTCGAACGGCTGATGCTGGCCAGCCCCCCGCCCCCCGAAGAGCTCGAGCGCACCCTGGCCAAGGCCATGGCCCGTCTGCGCGAAGCCTACTACCGCCAAAGGCTCGAAGAGCTCAAGGCCCGGCTCAAAAACGGCGTCGATCTCGAGCTGCTAAAGGAAATCCAGGCTCTCCAGCAGGCGATCGAGGCCGAACGCCGCCTCTACCGGGCCGAGCTCTAGTCGATCCACATCGCGTCGCCCAAGGAGTAAAAGCGGTAGCCTAGCCGCACCGCCTGGCGGTAGGCGTCCATCGTTCGCTCGTAGCCAGCGAAAGCCGCCACCAGCATCAGCAGGGTCGACCGCGGCAGGTGGAAGTTGGTAAGGAGCGCCCCCACCACCCGGAAGCGGTACCCCGGACGGATGAAGAGG
>WFNN01000147.1 GCA_015488545.1 Thermaceae bacterium
CCCCTTTCCCCCCGGATCCTCGCCCGGCTGGCGCCGCCCCGCGCGCCACGGTTGCCGGCCCTGCGCTTTCCGGCCTTTGGGCTGAAGGAGGCCTGGCGCCGTCTGCGTGCGTTGCTCGCTGGCGGAGGGTGGGTTCCTTTTGACCGGGTGGCTCCCCGACGGTTCGTGCCCCGGGCGGTGCACCTGGCGGCCCTCCTCGAGGCCGCCCGACGCGGTTGGGTGCGGCTTATTCAGCCCGAGCTCTATGGCCCCATCGAGGTCCGCCTGGAAGAAGGCGGGGGGGCGGATATCGGCTAGGCTTGGGGAAGGAGGAACGATGGAACCAGGTGACCAAGCACCCGCCTTCGGCCTTTTGGGCAGCGACGGCCGGCGTCACCGATTGGAGGACTACCGGGGCCGGCCGCTGGTGGTTTTCTTCTATCCCAAGGCTATGACCCCCGGTTGCACCCGGGAGACCCGGGCTTTTGCCGAGCGCTACTCCGATTTCCGTGCGCTGGGCGCCGAAGTGGTGGGGATCAGCGCTGATCCCCCAGAGTCCCAGCGCCGGTTTGCCGAAAAGCTCGGTGTTCCCTTTCCCTTGCTTTCCGATCCCGAAGCGGAGGTGATCCGTGCCTACGGGGCCTGGGGGGTAAAAAACCTTTACGGGAAGAAGCGGGAAGGGACCCTGCGCCACACCTACGTACTCGATCCCGGGGGCCGGGTAATCGCCGCCATCCGTCGGGCCAAACCCGAGGAGCACCCGGAAAAGGCCTTGGCGGTGCTCAAGGAGGCCCGTGGTGGGGCTTGAGGCCTACAAGCGAGCGGCGGCCCTCGCCGCCTTAAAAGAGGTAAGCGACGGGATGGTGCTGGGACTTGGTACCGGCAGCACCGTCCGTTACGCGATCCTGGCCCTGGGGGAGGCGATCCGGGCGGGACGGTTCCGTGATCTGGTGGGGGTGGCCACTTCCCGGGCCACCGCCCGCTTGGCGGCCGAGGCCGGCGTGCCGCTGGTCGATTTGGGACCCGAGGGTGTGGACCTGGCGATCGACGGCGCCGACGAAGTGGGGCCCGGTTTGAACCTGATTAAAGGGGGCGGTGGGGCTCTGCTCGGGGAGAAGATCGTCGAGCACGCTGCTCGTCGTTTCGTGGTGGTGGCCGACCATACCAAGCGGGTGACCCGCCTGGGCGAACGCTTCCCCCTGCCGGTGGAGATTGTCCCCTTCGGCCACCGCCGCACCCTCAGCGAGCTCGCCGGGATTGGCGGGGAAGTGCGGCTTCGAATGGACGGCGACCGTCCCTACCAGAGCGACCACGGGCACCTGATCGTCGATTGGTTTCTGGGGCCGATTTCCGATCCCACCGGGCTTGCGAGCCGGCTTGCGGCGATACCCGGGGTGGTGGAGCACGGCCTTTTCTTGGGCATGGCTGACGCCGCCTATATCGCCGGACCCGGCGGGGTGGAGGTGCTTACCCCTTGAAACGCATCCGGGTGGCGCTCTCCGGCCGTTGGCCCGAGGGCTTGCCCTTTGAGGTACAAAGGCCGCTTTTCGCCTGGATGTCCGAGCGCGGGGTAGGGGAGCTCGAATTCCTGCCCCAGGGACCTGGGCTTGCGGTCCGGTTTAACGCGAATCCCAGCGAGGTGCCGGGGGTTTGGGTGCCGGCTGCCTTCCTGGAGGACCCCGAGGCGCTGCTTGACCTCCTCGACGAGGCGCTTAAAATTTATTACGAAGAGCTCAACCTTCGTGAGTAGGAGGTCGCCATGTCGCGGAGAACCTGCAGGGTGACGACGGCCGGCTTCGATGGCTGCTTGCCGGCGGTTGGGGAGCGGATTCAACGCTGGATGCGGGGACACGTGCTTAAGGAGGTGGTTCTGAAGCCGGTGCCCGATCGCTCCTACTACGCTATTTACCTAAACGGCCTTCCCGATCCGGTACCGGGGGTCGTCCTGGCCGCGGAGGACCTGGAAGATCCGGGGGTGCTCGAGACGACCCTCGAGGCCGCCTGGCGGGTTTTCGACCACGAAACTGCCCGCCAAGGGTAGGATGACCGCATGGTCACCTTCTACTGCAAGAAAAGCTGCCGCACCTGCCAGCGGGCCCGGAAATGGTTGGAGGAGAAGGGGGTGGCGTACCGCTTCGTTGATTACATAAAGGAGCCCCCGTCCCTGGAGCTCGTCCGCCGCATACTCGCCGAGTACGGCGACGGCGCGCTTCGCCGCCGGCACCCCAAGGCGAAGGAGCTAAGGGGTCAGGGCCCCGAGGTGCTGGCCCGGGCCATCGCTGCGGACCCCAACCTGCTCATCCGGCCGATCCTGGTCTTTGACGACGGCAGCTACGCGGTGGGCTTTGACCCCGAGTACTGGGAGCGTCTTTTCGCCGCCTGAGATGGAAGCAGGAATCGAGGTCGAGGGGCTGAAAAAGCGTTACCGGCGCACCGAGGCGCTTAAGGGCATCGGGTTTCGGGTTGGCTACGGCGAGGCTTTTGCCCTTCTCGGGCCTAACGGAGCCGGTAAGACCACCACCCTCCGGGCGCTCTTGGGGTTGGTCCGGCGGGACGGGGGGAGGGTGCGGGTG
>WFNN01000148.1 GCA_015488545.1 Thermaceae bacterium
CGCGTCCTCCTCTAGGGCATAGCGACGGGCAAGGTTCCGGACCACCCGGCCATCGAAGGTGCCGCGGGTAAAGACGCCGCCCCAATCAAACAGGACCCCGCGTATTCCCATGCGCCCCATTTTAGGGCCCGGACGCCATCTGTAAAGCCCCGCCCCCTAGAGAAACGAGCCACCATCCATACCCTTTCGCTACCGGGTCCTAGCACCCACCGAAAACGGGGGCCGGTTCCCCGCGGACGGCGCGGGCGATGCCCTCCCTGCCCCGGCCGTACGCCTAGGCGTTCCTCTCCCAGGTGCCGGATTTGCCCCCCGATTTGTAAAGGAGCCGCACCGGCCCGATCTCAATCCCCTTGGCGGCCGCTTTCAGCATGTCGTAGACGGTAAGCGCGGCCACGCTGGCGGCGGTGAGGGCCTCCATCTCGACCCCGGTCTCGGCCTTGGTCTTGGCCTCGGCGACGATGCGCACCTGGCCGGCGTCGGGGTCGAAGGCGAGCTCCACGCTAACCTGGCTCAAGGGAAGCGGGTGGCAGAGGGGGATTAGATCGCTGGTCTTCTTCGCCGCCTGGATCCCGGCCAGCTGGGCCACCACTAGGGGGTCTCCCTTGCCCACCCCACCCTCCGCCAGCGCCCGCGCCGCCTCCTCCGGTAACCGCACGAAGGCCTCGGCCCGGGCGACCCGGTGGGTGGCGGGCTTGCCGGAAACGTCCACCATCTTGGGCCTGCCGTCTTCAAAATGGGTCAGCTTGGCCACGTTCCACCCCTAAATATCCTTTTTCTCGAAGAAAAGCACGGCCAATAGGCCGAAGCCCAGGGTGTAGATCGCCAGCAAGAGCAACCCGGGCCCGGCCCGCTCGGGCTTGAGGTAAAGGTTGAGGTAGGTGGTGAGCAATAGCGGAACCACCGCCGGAAACACCACCAACATCCGCATCAAGAGGACAGTGGCCAGGGTGGCCAAGGCGCTAGCCGTGGTGGAGAGGAAGATGGCGGCGTAGAAGACCGCCAGGGCCGCCAGGGGCAAAAGGGTGGCCCCGGCCAAGAGGTAGGCCCGAAGAATCTCGCCCAGGGCCGCCCCCGGCGCCAGGTAGCCCACCCCGGCAAACCCCCCGGGGCCCAGCCCGGTCCCGCCATAAAAGCCCCCGAAGCCATGGAAAAGGCCCGCGACCATCCCCCCCAGGAGGCTCAGGGAGAGCAGGGCAAAGGGGTAGGTCAGGGCAGCCAGCAGCTTGACCACGATCAACCGGGTGCGGGAAATCGGCCTGAGTAGCACCGGCTTCAGGGTCCCCATGGCCACCTCGGCCCCCAGAACCTCGGCCGCCGACATCGCCACCAGGAAGGGAAAGAGGAACTCCATTCCCGCCAGCAGCGCGAGCGCCGGCACCTGCCAGCCGGAAACCAGGACCAGACCGTAGACCTGCTTGAGGCCTGGGGCCATCGACCAGATCACCGGAAGCAGGAAGGCGGTAGCGGCCCCAAGCCGGACCGACTTGAGGTAAAAGAGCTTTTCCAGTTCCCAGAAGTAAAACCTAAGCACCGCTCATCCGCTCCCGGTAGTAGGCGTAAAGATCGAAGTAGTCCCGGCCCAACTCGAGGATCCGAAACCCCGCATCCACCAGCGCCCTCACCGCCTCCTCGGGCGGGCCGGCGAAGAGCACCTCCTCGCCCCGCAGGCGCACCTCCAAAAGCCCGGGCACCGTCTTTAAAAGGGCGGAGGCCCGCCGGGGGTCATCGGTACGAACGCGAAAGCGCGGGGTCTCGCTTTTCAAAACCACCTCGTCGACCAACCGACCGCCGCCGAGAATGCCCACCTTGCTCACGTACCCGCTGGCCTCACGGAGGTGGTGGGTGGAAAGCAGCACCGCCACCCCCCGATCGGCCTCTTCGGCAAGAAGCTCGTGCACCTTACCGATCCCGTCGGGGTCGAGGCCGCTGGTGGGCTCGTCCAGCACCAGGACCCGCGGCCGGGCCAGAATGGCGGCGGCGATCCCCAACCGCTGGCGCTGGCCAAGCGAGTAACCGGCCACCTTCTGGTCGGCGACCGCGATCACCTCCAGCCGCATCATCACCTCGCGCACCCGGGCGGCGGGATCCTTGATCCCGCTCATCCAGGCCATGCGCTCGAGGTTCTGCCTGCCGGTGAGGTGCGGGTAGAAGGCGGCCGGGGCCTCGACCACCGCGCCCAGCTCGCGTCGGGCCCGCCACCCCTCCTCGTGGACGTTGGCCCCCAGAAGCCGCACCCACCCCGCCGAAGGAAAGGCGAGCCCGGTCACCAGGCGGATGATGGTGGTCTTTCCCGAACCGTTGGGCCCGGCCAAGGCGTACACCTCACCAGGTTCGACGGCGAACGAAACCCGCTCGAGCACCCATCGGCGGCCGTAGCGCTTACCCAGCTGGTGGACCTCGAGGGCCGGCACGGCCTCTCTAGTCTAGAGAAGGCCCCGCCCTTTTGCTACACTGGCCGGTGCCCCCGGTCCGACGCGGCGGCCCGCCGTGAACCGGGTCAGGCCCGGAAGGGAGCAGCCCTAAGCGGTCAGGGCCGGGCGCCGTCGGGGTGCCGGGGGCCTTCCCTTTCTGTCCGCTTCTCACCAAAATCCACTAGCCTGGGGGGAGACATGGACCCGATCTTCGTTCAGTTCGGCCCCCTCACCATTCGCTGGTACGGCCTCTTGCTGACGCTCGCGATCTTCGCCGGGTACGCCATCGCAGAGCGTATCGTCAAGGAACGCGGGCACGACGTCGAGCTTTTCGGCCGGGCAGCGTTTTGGGCGGTGGTCTTCGGGGTGGTGGGGGCCCGGTTGGTCTACGTGGTGACCAGCTGGCCGCAGTTCGCCGGTGACCCCGGGCGGATCCTCGCCATCTGGCAGGGGGGGCTCGCCTTCCACGGGGCGATCCTAGGAGGGGTGGCGGCGTTCTACTACTTCTACCGCCGCTACCGCGCCCCGATCTACGACTACCTCGACGCCGCCATTCCCGGGGTGGCCCTGGGGGTGGTGGCCGGCCGGCTTGGCAACCTTATGAACGGGTCCGACACTGTGGGACGGTTGACCTCGCTCCCCATCGGGTTCACCTGGCCCGACTGGGCCAGCGGCTTTCCCGGTATCTGCACCGCGTCCGGCGACCTCGCCTTCGGGCCCTGCGCCGGGGCGGTGGTTCGGGGTCCGGTGCACCTGACCCAGATCTACGGGGCCCTGATCGGGGTGGTGCTCTTCTTCCTGGCCCTTCGCTGGCTGGCCGCCCGGAAGCCACCGGGCTACGTGTTCTGGCAGTTCGTGCTCTGGTATAGCCTCTTGCGCTCGGTTTTCGAGGAACCCTTCCGGCTCAACCCCCTCTGGTGGCCGGTCTACCTGAACGAAAAACTCGGGATCGGGTTCTTCACCGCCACCCAGCTGGTCTCAATCCCGCTCATCCTGCTGGCCGGCTACATGCTCAGGCGTATGGAGGCGAAGCGATGAACCACGCGGTGGTGATCTTGGCCGCCGGCAAGGGCACCCGAATGAAATCGGCCCGGCCCAAAGTGCTCCATCCCCTGCTCGGCCAGCCCATGATCCGCTACCCGGTCCAGGCGGCGCTGGCGAGCGGGGCCGACCGGGTGGTGGTGGTGGTGGGGCACCGAGCGGAAGAAGTGGAAGGGGCGCTGGCCGACCTTCCGGTCGCCTTCGCCCGCCAGACGGAGCAGCTGGGCACCGCCCACGCGCTCATGGCCGCCCGGGAAGCCCTCGCCGGTTTTTCCGGTCCGGTGCTTGTAACCAGCGGCGATACCCCCCTGGTCTCCAGCGCCACCCTGCGAGCGCTGGCCAACGCCCTGAAAGAGCAGGGTGGGGAGGGTATGGCCCTTTTGACCCTCACCCTGGACGACCCCACCGGCTACGGCCGTATCCTCCGCGACCCCGACGGCCGGGTCCGGGGCATCGTCGAGGAAAAGGACGCGAGCCCCGAAGAACGGGGTATCCGGGAGGTCAACTCCGGGGTCTACGCCTTCGACCGGCAGGTCTGGGGCTTTTTGGAAACCCTGGAGAACGATAACGCCGCCGGCGAGTACTACCTCCCCGACGTGGTAAAGCGGTACCTCGAGGCCGGCCTGCCGGTCGCCGCCGTCCCCGCCCCCGACCCCTCCGAGCTTCTCGGCGCCAACGACCGCGCCCAGCTGGCGGCGGTCGAGGGGGTGCTGCTCGACCGCCTGCGCCACCGCTGGATGCAGGCGGGGGTGCGGATGCACCTGCCCGAGACCATCTACCTCGAGCCCTCGGTCCGGCTGGCCCCCGACGTGGTGCTGGAGCCCGGAGTGGTGTTGAAGGGGACCACCGAGGTCGGCGAGGGGGCTCGGATCGGGGCCTACAGCGTGGTCGAGGACAGCCTCCTTGCCCCCGGGGCCGAGGTCCGGCCCCACTCGGTGCTCACCGGGGCCCGCCTGGCGACAGGGGCGGTGGCCGGTCCGTTCGCCCGGCTCCGCCCCGGGGCCGAGCTCCTGGAAGGGGCCTACGTCGGCAACTTCGTCGAGGTAAAGAAAAGCCGGCTCGGCAAGGGGGTGAAGGCCGGCCACCTCGCTTACCTCGGCGACGCCGAGGTGGGCGAGGGGACCAACGTGGGGGCCGGGGTGATCACCGCCAACTACGACGGAAAGCAAAAGCACCGCACGGAAATCGGCCCCCGGGCCTTCATCGGCTCCAACAGCGTCCTCATCGCCCCGGTCACGATCGGCAAGGAGGCCTTTGTGGCCGGCGGTAGCGCGATCAATAGGGATGTACCCGACGGTGCGCTGGCCATCGCCCGGGGGCGGCAGAAGGTCCTCGAGGGCTGGGTCTGGCGCCGGCGGGAGGAGTATCGTAAGGAGAGGGAGGAACGGTCATGAACCTGGGCATGCCGGAAATTCTCGTGATCCTGGTGCTCGCGCTCCTGCTCTTCGGTCCCAAGAAGCTCCCCGAGCTGGGCCGGAGCCTGGGGCAATCCATCCGTGAGTTCAAGAAGGGGGCCTCGGAGATCAAGGAAGAGCTCGAGTCGGCCTTGGAGGAAAAGCCGGAAACCGCCAAGGAGACCACCCAGCCCAAGGAGGGCTAGCCCGCGGTGGCCGAGCCGGCTTCCCCGGGGGAGCTCAAGGAGGCTCCCCTGGTCGAACACCTGGAGGAACTCCGCTCCCGAATCCTCAAGGCGCTCCTCTTTTGGGCGTTGGGGGCGGCGGTGGCCTACACCTACCGGGTCCCCCTGCTGGCCTGGCTGAAGGTTCCCCTGGACCGGGCCGCCCAGCAAAACCACACCGTCGTCAACCTTATCGTCTTGGACATCACCGAACCCTTTATCACCGCCCTCCGGGTGGCGGTCTTCGGGGGGTTGGTGATCGCGCTGCCCTTCATCGTCTACCAGCTCTGGGCCTTCGTGGCCCCAGGGCTCTACCCCCACGAGCGGCGGTTGGCGGCCCCCTTTATCCTGGTGGCGGGGCTCTCCTTCGCGGTGGGCACGGCGTTCGCCTACTACATCCTGCTGCCGTTCGCGGTGCCCTTCCTGCTGGGGTTTTTGGGGAACGTGGTCACCCCCCAGATCTCCATCGGGCGCTACATCGGGCAGATCCTCACCTACATGACGGTGATGGGCCTCCTCTTCGAAATGCCGGTGCTGGCCTATTTCCTGGCCCGCCTCGGCATCCTCTCCTCGCGCTTTCTGGCCCAGAACTGGCGGATCGCGGTGGTGGCGGTGGTCGCCCTGGCGGCGCTAATCACCCCCACGGTGGACGTGATCAACCTCACCCTGGTCAGCGTGCCCCTCCTGCTCCTCTACTGGATTGCGGTGATCGTGGCCCGGATCGGCGAACGCACCTACCGGCGTTCGGAGGCCAGCCGTGCGGACGCGGATTAAGGAGCTAAGGGAAGAGATCGACCGGATCAACCGGGAGCTCCTCGGGCTCCTCGCCGAACGGGGCCGGATCGCTCAGGAGATCGGCCGGATCCAGACCGCCCTCGGCCTCCCCCACTACGACCCGGTGCGGGAGGCCGAGATGCTCGACTACCTCACCCGGGAAAACCCCGGCCCCTTCCCAAACGAAACCATCAAGCACCTCTTCAAGGAGATCTTTAAGGCCAGCCTCACCCTGGAGGAGTCCGAGGACCAAAAGGCCTTCCTCTACTCCCGGAAACGCCACCCCGAGCCCACCGTGGTCGAGGCCGGTCCCGCCCGGTTCGGGGCCGAGAAGCTGGTGATCGCCGGGCCCTGCTCCATCGAGTCCCGAGCCCAGATGGAGGAAACCGCCGCCTTCCTGGCGAAGAAGGGGGTCAAGGTGCTAAGGGGCGGGGCGTTTAAGCCCCGGACCAGCCCCTACGCCTTCCAGGGGCTGGGCGAGGAGGGCCTCAGGATCGGGCGCGACGCTGCCCGCCGCCACGGCCTGGCCTTCGTGACCGAGGTCATGGACACCCGCGACGTGGAGATGGTGGCGGAGTACGCCGACATCCTTCAGGTCGGGGCCCGCAACATGCAGAATTTCGCGCTCCTCAAGGAGGTGGGCCAGGCCCAAAAGCCGGTGCTTTTGAAACGGGGCATGAGCGCCACCGTCGAGGAATGGTTCTACGCCGCCGAGTACATCCTGGCCCAGGGCAACGACCAGGTCATCCTGGTCGAGCGGGGGATCCGCACTTTCGAGAAGTGGACCCGCAACACCCTGGACCTCTCGGGGGCGGTGCTGGCCAAGCAGGAAACCCACCTGCCGGTGGTGGTGGACGTTACCCACGCGGCCGGACGAACCGACCTGCTCGCTCCCCTGGCCCGGGCCGCCCTGGCCGCCGGGGTGGACGCGGTCCACGTGGAGGTCCACCCCAATCCCCTGGTGGCCCTTTCCGACAACCGCCAACAGCTCGACTTCGCCGGTTTCGAGCGCTTCCTCGAGGCCATCCGCGACCTGCTCTAGCCGGCCGCCCGGGCCTCGGCCGGGCCCAGGAGGTCGGCGACGGTGTGCCAGATCCAGCGGGGGTCGCTCTCCTCCCGCAGCACCCGGGTCACGCTGGGCTGGGAAGTCATCTGCACCAAAGCGGTGACCACCGCCGCCAGCTCCTCCGGGGCCAGATCCCGGCGAACCGCGCCTCGCGCCTGGGCCGCCCGCACCGCCGAGAGCAGCTGGTCCCAGGAGCGGGTGAAGTAGGCCCTGAGCTCCTTCTTGGCCGCCGGGGGAAGGGCCTTTTCGAACTCGGGGGAAAAGAGCAGCCGCAGACCGGGGTCCTTCCGGAAGGCCCTCACCCGGCGATCGACGAAGGCCTCCAGCCAGTCCAGGGGGCGCTCCTCGGGGGAACACTCGGGGTTCGCGGCCTCGAGGCGCCCGATGAGGCTGCGGGTGAGCTCCGAGAGGATCGCCTTCTTGTTGGGAAAGTGGCGGAAGATCCCGCCCGGGGAAAGCCCCACCTTGCGGGCGATCTTCTCGGTGCGGAGGGCGGCGATCCCCTCCTCGAGGCAGATCTCCAGGGCAGCCCGCACGATCTCCTCGCGTCGCAGGGCGCCGGGGCGGCGTTTGCGGGAAGACAGACGGAGTTCCATTTTCACCCCCTTATACCAAAGCAAAGGGCGCGGGGGGCGACCCCCCACCCCCCCGCGCCGCGACCCTGGACTAGGAAGCCTTCTTGCCCTCGGCCGGGGTGTACGCCGCCCAGAGGGCGAGGACCACGATGACCAGCGAAACGATCCACATGTTCCAGGCGGCCGCCGCCACCCCGGCGTAGCCGAAGAGCCACGGGGTGAAGAACCCCACCGCGGCCACCACCAGGTTGACCCAGTCCTCCCAGGTGGCCTTATCGGAGAGCGCCCACAGCGCGAAGATCACCACCAGCGCACCGACGATCCAAGCGCTCCAAGCGGCACCGGAAGTGCCGGTAAACCCGAGAACCCAAGGCGCGATAAAGAGCCAGGCGCCCAGGATCGCGTTTACCCACTCCAGCGTGCTCTTCATGGCCCACCTCCTTTCAATCTCACTATATAAGTAAACGCTTACTTATGTCAACCCCTCACATAACCCGCGGTAAGCTGGTCGGGCATGGGGCTTTTCGATAACCTCATCGAGGCCTTCCTCAAGCTCACCGACCCCACCCCCACCTTCCACCCCGAGCGCTGCCTCCTGGAGCGCTACACCGTGGGGGGGTGCACCGCCTGCGCCGACGCCTGCCCCCACGGGGCCATCGAACTCGGCGATTACACGGTCCGGATCGAGGAGAGCGACTGCACCGGCTGCGGCCTCTGCGTGGGGGTTTGCCCCGGCACCGCCCTGGAGTACCCGCTGGGCCCGGTCCAGGAGGCGGTGCAAAAAGCCCGGGGGCAGCTTCGCTGCAGCCGGGCACCGGGGCAGGGGGAGGAAGTCCTCTGCCTGGGCCGGCTGACCCCCGGGCTCCTGGCCGAGGCGGGAAGCCGCCTCGGACCGCTCACCCTGGTGCGGGGGGACTGCCAGAACTGCCCGATCGGGGGGGCATCGGTGCCCGGGCACCTCGAGGCCATGGTCGCCGAAGCCAGGCGCTACCACCCCGGCCTCGAGGTCGAGGTCACCACCGAGGCCCCCAAGGGCCCCGCGCTCGGCCGCCGCGAACTCTTCACCGGCTGGCTGGGCGCCGCCCGGCGGGTGGCCGCCGAGGCCCTTCCTGAACCCCCGCCCGAGCTGCTCCCCGATAGCGAAGACCGCCCCCCCGCCGAGCTCAGGCTGCGGCGCCTGGCCGCCCGGCGCGCCGAGGCGGTCCGCTGGCCAGGGGTGCGGGTGCTGGAGGGCTGCACCTTCTGCCCAGTCTGCGCCAACGTCTGCCCCACCAGCGCGATTCGCCGCTACCGCGACGGCGAGGAGGGGGTGCTGGAGCTCGAGCTGGCCCGCTGCACCGGGTGCAACGCCTGCGTGGAAAGCTGCCCGCCGCAGGTGATGGAGCCGGTGGAGTACGGCCAGGCCGAGCTTCGGGCCGAATTCCTCGAGCTCTTCCGGGGCGAGCCCCGCTACTGACCGGCGGCCCGCTTGGCCAGGCGGTAAAAGTACCGGGCCTGGGCGTCGTCGGGGTTGAGCGCCAGGGCCTTTTGGTAGGCCTCGGCGGCGGCGGCGAAGCGGCCGGCCTCGTAGCGCACCCGGCCCAGCCACTTCCAGGCCCGGGCGTAGTCGGGGTTGGCGGCCACCGCCGCCGCGAACTTGGCCTCGGCGGCGGCGAGATCGCCCTTCTCGTAAGCGGCGACCCCCGCGTAGAAGGCCTGGGCCGCCTCCAGCCCCACCCGTGCGGCCTCGCGGGCGAGCTTGAGGAAGTAGAGGTTCTGGGGGGTGCGGCCCTCCAGCCGGACCACCTCCTCCCAGTACCGGGCGGCCTCGGCGGGGAGGCCGACCTCGAGGTAAATCCGCCCCAGCCACCGCCGGGGCTCGACCCACGAGGGGGCCAAGTCGGCCGCGCGCTTATAAAAGATCAGCGCGGTTTCCTTGTCGCCCCGCTCGTAGGCGGCGTACCCCTTATAGAAGGCGGAGACCGCTTCGGGGCCGTAGGCCGCCATCTTCCGGGTCTGCTCCAGGAAATACCGGTTTTTGGGGCTGGGGTCCAGCTTGGCCGCCCGCTCCCAGTAGGGCAAAGCCCGCTTGGGGTCGCCCTCCTCGAGGTAGATGCGGCCGAGCCAGGCCGCCGCCAGGGCGTCGTCGGGCTTCGCCTTCAGGGCCCTTCGGTACCACGCGAGGGCGGCGTCGAAGTCCCGCCGCTCGTAGGCCAGGTAGCCGAGGTTGCGGTAGACCTCGGCAAGCTCATCCGGGGTGGTGGCCCCGCCCCGTTCCAGGTAGCCCTGCCAGGCTTCGGCGGCCCGGATCCACCAACCGGTCTCGGTGTAGACCTGGGCCAGAAACTTCCAGACCTCGGGCGCCTTGGGGTCGGCCTTTTTGGCCGCCTCGGCCAACCGGATCGTTTCCTTCCAAAGCGGTAGGTCGGGGTAGGCCCGCGGGTAGGCGGCCTCGGCCCGCTTCCTTACCGCTTCGGCCTGGTTTAAAAGCTCCGCCGCCTGGGGCGCGAGGGCGAACGCCAGCGAAGCAGCGAAGAGGAGCAACCACCCGTACCTTGGCATACCGGCCTCCTCTTCCTAGGCTACCGCTTGCGTGGGTGAAAAGCCCGGGGCTATAGTGGCTCCCGGATGGCGGCCTTCTTCTTTCCCTGAAGGCGCGGGAAGCCGGGCTTCCCGCGGGGCGGCGTAGGCCGCCCCCGCCTTTTGGAGGGGACGATGCTGGAAGACTGGTTGGCGGAGATCCGCGCGGCGCCCAGCTTGGAAGCCCTGGAGGCCATCCGGGTGCGCCTTTTGGGCAAGAAGGGCGAGCTCACCCAACGCCTCAAGGGGCTAGGAAAGCTTCCCCCCGAAGCCCGCCGCGAGGAAGGCCGGCGGCTCAACGAGGCCAAGCGGGCGCTGGAGGCCGCGATCGAGTCCCGGGCCGGCGAGCTAAAGGAGGAGGCCCTGGCCCGCCGGCTGGCCGCCGAGGCCCAAGACGTCACCCTGCCGGGGCTCCCCTTTCCGGCCGGGAACCTTCACGTCCTCACCCAAGTTCTAGGGGAGCTGGTGGGCATCTTCGAGCGAATGGGCTACCGAGCGGTGCTGGGGCCGGAGGCCGAGGAGGAGTTTTATAACTTCGACGCCCTTAACATTCCCCCCCATCACCCCGCCCGGGATATGCACGACACCTTCTGGCTCAAACCCGCCGAGGGCTTTGAAGCCCGCTTTCCCCGACCCCTGCTGCTCCGCACCCACACCAGCCCGATCCAGGTGCGGTACATGAGCACCCACACCCCCCCCTTCAAGATCGTCGCCCCCGGAAAGGTCTTCCGCCACGAAGCCACCGACGCCACCCACGAGGCGATGTTCCACCAGCTAGAGGGGTTGGTGGTCGGCGAGCGCATCACCCTGGCCGACCTGAAGGGGGCTCTGCTCGCCATGGCCCGCGCCCTTTACGGCCCCCAGGCGCGGGTCAACTTCCGCCCCAGCTACTTCCCCTTTGTGGAGCCTGGGGTTGAGTTCGAGGTCTGGTGGGAAAACCCCCGAACCGGCCGGGGGCAGTGGCTTGAGCTGGGGGGCGCCGGGATGGTGCACCCCGAGGTCTTCCGGGCGGTCGACGAGCTACGGGAGGAAAAGGGCCTGGCCCCGCTCTATCGGGGCATGACCGGATTCGCCTTCGGCCTGGGGGTGGAACGGATCGCCATGCTCCGCTACCAGGTCCCCGACATCCGCGCGTTCTTCCAAAACCGCCTGGCCTTCCTGAACCAGTTCCGGGAGGAGGTCTAGCGTGAGGCTCCCCTACAGCTGGTTGCTGGAACTGCTGCCCGAGGCCCCGGCCCCCGAGGAGCTCGAGGCCCTCCTCGCCCGCCTGGGCCTGCCGGTCGAGGAAATGGTCCTGGTCCCCCGGCCGCCCCGGGGGATTCGCTTTGCGGTGGTGCGGGACGCCGAACCCATCCCCGGCACCGAGCTAAAGGCGCTGGTTCTCGACGCCGGCCGCGAGGTCCGGGTGGTTAGCGGGGCAGAGAACGCCCGGGCCGGTGTGGGGGTGGCCTGGGCCGAACCGGGCACCGTGCTACCCGGGGGGTTCCGGGTCGAGACCCGAACCCTTCAGGGGCGCGTCTCCGAGGGGATGGCGCTCGCCCCCGCCGAAATGGGGGTCGGGGAGTACGCCGGTGGGCTCCTGGTCCTCCCGCCGGACGCCCTCCCCCCGGGCACCGAGCTGGCCGAGGTCTGGCCCGAGGAACGGGTGTTCGACCTGGAGATCACCCCCAACCGCGCCGACGCCCTCAGCGTGCTGGGGGTCGCCCGCGACCTGGCGGCGGCGCTGGGCCTGGAAGTTCGGGTCCCCGACCCCAAACCCCGCCTGGCGGACCTCCCCTTCCCCATCGGGGTCGAGGTCGAGGACCCCGATGGGGCCGACCGTTACCTCACCGCCTACGCCCGCGGCCTCCGGATCGGGCCCTCGCCCCTCACCGCCCAGCGGCGGCTCCTGGCCGCCGGTCAGCGGCCCATTAACAACGTGGTGGACGCCACCAACTACGCCCTGTTCGAGCTCGGCAACCCCCTCCACGCCTTCGACCGGGCGGCGCTCGGCGAGGGCCTGGTGGTCCGGCGGGCCCGGCCGGGGGAGCGGATCGTCACCCTGGATGGGGTGGAACGCCTTCTAAGCCGCGAGGACCTGGTGATCGCCGCCAAAAAGGGCGGGGACACCGTCGCAGTGGCCGTCGCGGGGGTCATCGGCGGGGCCAACAGCGAGGTGGGCGAGGAAACCACCGAGGTGATTCTCGAGGCCGCCCACTTCGACCCCGTCTCGATCCGCAGGACCGCCAGACGACTCGGCCTCTCCACCGAGGCGAGCTACCGCTTCGAGCGGGGGGTCGACCCCAACCTTCCGCCGCTCGCCGCCCTTCGGTTCCTGGAGCTGGTGGAGGCCTGGGCCGGCGCCGAGGTGAGCCGGAACTGGGTGGATCTGGGGGGTGGAAAGCCCCGGCGCGAGGTTCCCTTCCGCCCCAGCTACACCAACCGGCTGCTCGGCACCGACTTCCCCGAACGGGACCAGCTCGAGGCCCTAAAGCGCCTGGCGATCCGGATCGAGGGGGACACCGAACCCTACCGCGCCTACCCCCCGACCTGGCGGGTGGACCTGGCCATCGAGGAGGACCTGGTCGAGGAGGTGGCCCGCATCCTCGGCTACGACAAAATCCCCGAAACCCTGCCCGCCTTCTTCCCCGCCGCTGACAACCTCGAGGCCGACCGCCCCTACCTCGAGGAGCAAAGGCTGCGCCGGGTCCTCACCGGGCTGGGCTTCCAGGAGGTCATCAACTACGTATGGACCAGCCCGGCCCACCTCGAGGGGGTACGGGCCCCGGCTCCCCGCCTCCTCCTGCAAAACCCCACCAACGCCGAGGAAAACGCCCTGCGCACCGCGCTTTACCCCGGCCTGCTCAAAAACCTCCTGGCCAACCGGGGGGAGGCGAGCGTGCTCTTCTTCGAGCTGGGCCACGTCTTCCTGGAGGAAGAGGAGGTCCACCTGGCCGGGCTGCTGGCCGGCCCCTACCACCGGCCGGGCTGGCAGCCTGGCCACGGCGAAGGGTTCTTCGCCCTGAAAGGGCTCTTGGAGGCGGCCGCCGCCCGGCTGGGGGCCAGGGTCGAGGTCCGGCCCGCCCAGGTGGCCGCCCTGCACCCGGGGATCGCCGGCGAGGTGGTCTGGGAGGGCCGGCCGGTGGGCTGGATCGGGATCTTGCACCCGGCCATTGCCGAGGCGCTGGAGGTACCGGCGCCCGCCCTCTTTGAGCTCAAGCTCCCGCTGCCACGGGGGCGGCGGGCCTTCGTCGAGCCCCCGCGGTTCCCGGCGGCGGTCCGCGACCTGGCGGTGGTGGTTCCCGAGGCCACCCCCCACGCCGAGGTGGCGGCCGTGATCCGCCGGGCCGCCGGGGGGCACCTCGCGGCACTGGAGCTCTTTGATGTCTACCGGGGCCGCCCCCTGGGCGAGGGGGAAAAGAGCCTGGCCTACCACCTCATCTTCCGGGCCCCCGACCGTACCCTCACCGACCAGGAGGTCGACGGCTTCGTGGAAGCGGTGATCGCCGCCCTCACCCAGCAGGGCTGGCGAATCCGGGGGTAGACTCGGGGTGTGCAACCGGCAATCGTCGCCGAGGGGCTAAAAAAGCGCTTCGGCCGGGTGGAGGCGGTCCGTGGGGTGAGCTTCGAGGTCCGGCCCGGGGAAATCTTCGCCTTCCTGGGCCCCAACGGGGCCGGTAAGACCACCACCGTCCACATGCTCACCACCCTGCTCCGACCCAGCGCTGGCCGCGCCGAGGTCGCCGGTTTCGACGTGGTCGCCGCCCCCACCGAGGTGCGCCGGCGGATCGGCGTGGTCTTTCAGGATCCCAGCCTGGACCGCGAACTCACCGCCCGGGAAAACCTCTACATTCACGGGCGGATCTACGGGCTCGGCGGCCCGGCGCTTCGGGAAAAGATCGGCGAGGTCCTCCGGCTGGTCGAGCTGGAACCGGTGGCCGACCGCCCGGTCAAGCAGTTCTCCGGCGGCATGAAGCGGCGGCTCGAGCTGGCGCGGGCGCTGGTCCACCGGCCCCGGGTGCTCTTCCTGGACGAGCCCACCCTAGGCCTCGACCCCCAAACCCGGGCCCACGTCTGGGACTACATCCGGGCCATGAAGGTCGAGGCCGGGCTGACCCTCTTCCTGACCACCCACTACATGGACGAGGCCGAGGCCCTGGCCGACCGGGTGGCGATCATCGACCGGGGGGAGATCATCGCCCTGGGCACGGTGGAGGAGCTGATCCGAAGGATCGGCGGTGAGCTCCTCTACCTCCGGCCCGAGGGAAAGGGCCGGTGCCGGCCCCTCCCCGGTGTCAGGAACTGCCGCGAGCTTCCCGACGGGCGGCTCCTGCTCGAGGTCGAGGACGCCGCCTCCGCCCTACCCCGGGTACTCGAGGCCCTCCTGGCCGGCGGCCAGCGGGTGCGGGAGGTGACCCTCCGGCGACCGACCCTGAACGACGTCTTCATCCGGCTCACCGGCCGCGAGCTGCGCGACGAGCTCACCCGGCCGGGGCCCGCTGGGTGGAGGGGGAGGCGCTAGCGGTGCAGGCCTTCACGGTGATGTTCTACCGCCAGGTGCTCCGGTTCTTCCGGGCCCGGGCCCGGGTGGTGGCGATGATCCTAAACCCCCTAATCTGGCTGCTCTTCTTCGGGCTGGGCTGGAGCCGGGTCTTTCAAAGCCCCATGGCCCGGGTGATCTTTGGCGGGGTCGACTACCTCACCTTCCTGGCCCCCGGGATCTTCGCCATGACCCTCTTCAGCCAGAGCTTCATCGGTGGGGTCAGCGTGATCTGGGACAAGCAGTTCGGGTTTTTAAAGGAGATCCTGGTGGCCCCCGCCCCCCGGGCCGCCAGCATCGCCGGCCGGATCTTCGGCGACGCCACCCTGGTCACCCTTCAAGGGCTGGTGGTGCTCATGCTTACCTTCCCCCTGGCCCACGCCCTAAAGCCCGCCGGCCTTTTGCCCTCGCTGCTGCTCGGGTTCCTGATGGCCCTGGCCTTCGCCGGGCTGGGGACCGCGCTGGCGCTCAAGATGGAAAGCCTCGAGGGGTTCCAGATGTTCATGATGATCCTCATCCTCCCGCTCACCTTCCTGAGCGGGGCGATCTACCCTATCGGGGCCATGCCCGGCTGGATGCAGGCGCTGGCCTACGCCAACCCCCTCACCTACGCGGTCGACGGGGCCCGGCACTACCTAGTGGGGGCGTCCGCCGCCCGCTTCGCCCTGGCCCTCGACTGGGGGCTTTTGCTGCTTTTGGCCCTGGGGTTTTTGCTGCTCGCCGCCCTGGCCTTCCGCCGGGCGACCCTGGAGGGCTAGGGGGTCGGCCCAGTCGTAGCTGGCCCGAACGAGCGCGAGGTCTTTGGCGTCCACCCGGCCGTCGGCGTTCAGGTCGCCATCGAGGGGCGCCTTCCCCTTTTGCTTTTGGCCCCAGCTCCGGGCCACGGCAACCAGGTCGGCGAGGTGGTAACGGCCGGCCCCCGGGCGCTTGAGCTTCAGCCGCCTGGAGGCGGGAAACGGCCGGCCTTTGGCGTCGAGAAAAAGGGCGGTGGCCTGCACCGCGGGCCTTAGCTTCTTGGCCGGATCGAGCACCACCCGGAAGGCTTCGCCCGCCTGGAAGGGGGCGGGGAAAGCAACGTCCAGGTCGAGGACCCGTTCCTTCGCCCGGTAGCGGACGACGTAAAGCGCCCCCTTGGCCACCCTAAGGGTCTTCAGATCGGGGGCCAGGTCGCGGAGCCGAAAGCTCGCAGAAAACCCCAGGGTCGGCCGGCCCTTAAGCCGGGCCAGCCACACGAAGGCGGCGTCGGTCTCGGCCGGGGGCAGCACGTGGTCGAACCG
>WFNN01000149.1 GCA_015488545.1 Thermaceae bacterium
CGCGAGCTCAATGCCTACCTGGACCACTACAACCGCGAGCGGCCGCACCGGGCCCTGGGCGGCCTTGCTCCCCTGGAGTTCCTGGCTATGATGCAAGCGGAGTCGGTCCCCCAAAGAGTCTCAGATGTGTTGGCCGATTACAGCGCCTTGCGCCCCGGGCGCGGCTCGCGTAGGCTGGGGGGTCAAGGAGGGCCGCGTGCAGGATTACCGGCTGGAGGAAATCCTGGAGTGGGTGGTGCTGGGGCTTTTGGTAGCGGTCATCGCGCTGGTTGCCTTCTGGATCGGCGGCTGGCTCTTCGTCTTTTTGGGTAAGGTCTTCCTGGCGCTTTCCAAACTGATCGTCGCGCTCCTATACTTCCTGATCCCAGCCCTGGCGGTCGCCGGCCTGGTCTACCTGGTGGTCCGCTGGCTGGGTAGCCGCGGCGAGCGGCTGGCCTGAACCCACGGTAACAGGTATAATTTCGCTTTAGTGGACCTTCTACGTGAACGCATCCGGGCCCGACGGGCCCGCGAACGCGGGGCGATTCTGAAGGACGCCCCCATCCGCGTCACCCTCGCCTACCCCAACCGCTACGGGGTGGGCATGGCCTCGCTGGGGTTCCAGACCGCCTACCGGCTCTTGAACGCCGAACCCGACGTGGTGGCCGAGCGGGCGTTCCTCGAGGAGCTTCCGGGCGAACTCATCACCTACGAGTCCGGCCGGCACCCGGCCGAAGCCCATCTCTTCGCGGTTTCCATCGCCTACGAGCTCGACCTCACGAACCTAGTGCGCCTCCTCATCCGCGCCGGGCTCCGACCCCTCAGGGAAGAGCGCGACCCGGACGATCCCATCGTTTTGGTGGGGGGGCCCCTCACCTCTTCCAACCCCTGGCCGCTCGCCCCTTTCGCGGACCTAATCGTGATCGGGGACGGTGAAGAGGTCATCCCTCAGCTAATCGAGGCCTTCCGCCGTACTGGCGAGAAGGAGGCCTTCCTCGACTGGGTCGAAGGCCTGCCCGGCGTTTTTCTCCCGGGCCGGATGGAGCGCGAGCCTCGCTTCGCCACCGCCCGCCCGGAAACGCTTCCGGCCGCGGCCCAGTTCATTACCCCGGACGCCGAGTTCCCCGACACCTTTCTTATCGAGGTCGAGCGGGGCTGCCCGCGCCCCTGCACCTTCTGCCTGGCCAGGGTCATGTACGGCCCCACCCGGAACGTGCCCCTCGATAGGGTGCTGGCCGCCATCCCCGAGGATGTTCCAAAGGTGGGGCTGATCGGCGCCGCGCTCACCGACTACCCCTGGGTGAAGGCGCTCTCCCGAGCGCTGGTCGAGCGAAGGCAGCGCTTTTCGTATTCCTCGGTGCGGGCCGACCGGGTGGACCTCGAACTCGCGGAGCTGATGCGCGCAGGGGGCATGAAGAGCTTTACCTTCGCCGCCGACGGACCCAGCCAGCGACTCAGGGACCTATTGAAGAAGCAGATCGACCGCCGGGACCTCCTCAAGGCCGCCCGCGTCGCCAGGGAAGCCGGTTTCAAGCGTTTCAAGGTCTACCAGATGATCGGGCTGCCCACCGAGACCGAGGAGGACCTCGAGGAAATGATCGAGGACACCCTGGCCCTGGCGGAATACGGGCAGGTGGCCCTTACCATCAGCCCCTTCGTACCCAAGCGGCACACCCCCCACTTCGCCGACCGCTTCGCCGGGGTAAAGCCCATCGAGTCGCGGATCAAACGGGTGGAGAAAGCCCTCCGGCGCCACCGCCCCCGGATCGAAATCCGCTCGGTGTCGGCCCGCTGGGCTTGGGTGGAAGCGGTCATCGCCCGGGGAGGGCCGGAGGTGGGGCTGGCCGCGCTCCGGCTCGTGGAGCGGGAGAACTTTGCGGCCTGGAAGCGGGCCCTCACCGAGGTGGGCTGGCGGGATCCCCTGAACGCTCCCGAACCCAACCTCCCCTTCCTAGCCGGGGTCGGTGCATAGACGGCCGCAGACGAGGCGTCTTGCGGCAAAATGCGGGTATGCGTTTGCTCTTCGTCGGCGACGTGGTGGCCGAACCCGGCCTCCGGGCGGTCCGGCTGCACCTGCCGGACATCCGCGACCGCTACGACCTGGTCATCGCGAACGGCGAGAACACCACCGGCGGCAAGGGCCTTTGCCGGAAGCACTACCGCCAGCTCCGGGCGGCGGGGGTGGACGCCGTCACCCTAGGCAACCACGCCTGGGACCACAAGGAGATTTACGATCTCATCGAGACCGAACCCATACTCCGGGCGGCCAACTACCCGCCCGGAACCCCCGGGCGGGACCACCTGGTCTTGGAAGCGGCCGGCGAGCGTCTCCTGCTCTTCCAGCTCATGGGTCGGGTGTTCCTCGAGCCGAACCTCGACTCCCCCTTTCGGGTTGCCGACCGGCTCCTCGCCACCGTCGAGGCAGACCACACCCTGGTCGAGGTCCACGCCGAGGCGACCAGCGAAAAATACGCCCTTTTCCACCACCTGGACGGGCGGGTGGCGGCCGTGCTCGGCACCCACACCCACGTGCCCACCGCCGATGGGCGTATCAGCCGGCGGGGCACCGGCTACCTCACCGACGTGGGGATGACCGGCACCTACGATTCGATCATCGGGGGCGCGGTCGGGACCTTCCTGCAGCGCTTCCTCACCGCCCGCCCCCAGCCCTTCCGCTCGGCCAAGGGCCCGGCGGAACTCTGGGGCGTCGAGCTGGAGCTGGCCGGGGGGCGGGCGGTCCGTCTCTCGCCCTACCGCTGGCAGGAACCCTAGCTCCAAACTGGGTAGAATGGCCCCGCATGCCGCGGGTCTTCCACCTCTCCGACATCCACGTGGGGTCGAGCCACTTCCTCCCGGAACTGCTCGAGCGAGCGATCGAAGCGATCGCCCACGAGCGGCCCGACCTGGTGGTCCTGGCCGGGGACCTGACCGATAAAGGCCTCCCCCACCAGTACGCCGAGGCCAAACGCTGGATCGACCGGATACCGGCACCGGTCCTGATCACCCCGGGCAACCACGACTCCCGAAACGTGGGTTACGTCCACTTTGAGGAGCTTTTTGGCCCCCGCTACCGCATCCATCGCCTCCCCGGGGTGTATTTCGTGGCCGCCGACTCCTCCGAGCCCGACCTCGACGAAGGGCGAATCGGGCGGACCATCTACCCCTGGATTGAAGAAGCCTTCAACCGTGCCCCCGAGGCCGCGATACGGGTTTTCGTCACCCACCACCACCTGCTGCCGGTCCCCGGCGCCGGGCGGGAACGCAATATTCTCCAGGACGCCGGCGACATGCTGAAGCTCCTGGTCGACCACGGGGTCGACCTGGTCCTCACCGGCCACAAGCACGTGCCCTGGGTCTGGCGTTTCGAGGAAATGCTGATCGTAAATGCGGGCACTGCCACCACCAACCGGGTCCGAGGAAAAGGGCAACCCAGCTACGCGGTGATCGAGTTCGCGCCCGGGGCGATCACGGTGCACCAGCGCTACTTCGGGCTTCGGCCCGACGAAACCTTCGTCCACCCGCTCAGGAAGGGGGCCATTCCACGATGAGCTGCCGCGCCAAACCCCGGGTAGGGCTCTTCGTCGATACCCAGAACCTCTACCACTCGGCCAAGGAAAACTACGGCGCCAACATCAACTTCGAGAGCCTGCTCAAGTTTGCCGTCGCCGACCGCGAGCTGGTGCACGCCATCGCCTACGTGGTCGAGCGCGAGGGCGACACCTCGGCCTGGCCTTTCATCTACAAGCTCTCGACCATCGGTTATCGGGTGCGCCGGATGACGCTCCAGGTGCACCACACCACCGACGAAGGCAAGCCAATCTACGAAGGCAACTGGGATATGGGCATCGTCGCCGACATGGTGCGGCTTATGGACCACCTCGACGTGGTGGTACTGGGCAGCGGGGACGGCGACTTCGTCGATATCCTCGAGGTCCTCATGGACCGCGGGATCCGGGTCGAGGTGGTGGCCTTCCGGGAAACCACCGCCCAAAAGCTCATCGATGCGGTGGACCGCTTCACCCCTCTCCCCGATATTCCAAACCCGTTCATGCCCCAAAAAGAAAAGAACGGCGGCTAAGCCAAAACCCGGCTCCCACCGACCCCCATTTGGGGGTTACCTCTAGTTAACCCCGCGAGGGAAACTAAAAGGGAGGTGACGATGATGAAAAGGTTCTGGCCTCTGCTCCTATCGGCGTTCTTCTTGGCGGCATGCGGACCGCTACCCATCACCATCGACCTTATGCCCGCGCTACAGCAAAATGGCTACGACCGAGGGAGCGTTACCCAAACGGTGGCCGTGCCGCCCGGGGCGCAGCTTAGCGACCAGGACCTAAAGGTGCCCGATGCCAACGGTTACCGCTTCACTTTTGAGGTCCCCAACCTGCCCGCTTCCCCGGCTAGCCTCGTCTTCGATTACCAGGCGACCCTCGATTACCAGCTCGCCTGCATCGACAATCTCGGCGGGACGCTCAACGCCCAGGTCTACCTAGCGGGGGACGCCGCCCAGCTCTGGCAAAGCCCGCTGGACGGCGCCCAGGTAAGCGCGCCGGTCAAACCCCAGGACACCCTCACGCTCAAGGGCTCCGCCCGGCTCAGCCAGGCCCAGCTCGACGCGGTGCTGAACGGGTCGCTGGTGCTCGGCGTGGAGCTCAAAACCCAGGGTCTCACGGGCCAGGCCTCCATCGACCCCGCGTGCCAACAAAACGGCCAGACCCAGGTCAAGTTCTCGGGCCAGTACCAGATCCAAAAGGCCGTGGTCGAGGTCCGCTTCTTCTAAGCCTTCCTCCCTTTCCCGGCCCGGGGGCGTCCCCGGGCCTTTTTACCGGCGGTCTTCCAGCAGCCCCTCGACCTCCGCCACCGGCTCCAGCCGGTCGGGCCAAAGCCCGGTGGCCGCCTTAATGGCCTCGGCCAACCCTTCGGGCACCCGCTCGCTCACCACCTCGACAACGAGGGCGTCGGTCCCCGAGGGCTTTTTCTCCACCACCACCCGGTAGCGCTCGATCCCGAACCCCTTCAGCACGCCGGCGAGCTCGGAGGGGTAGAGCTTAACCCCCTTGACTTTGACCATCTGGTCGACCCGCCCGATCACCCCCCGGGGCAGAACCACCCGGCCGTCCCGGTAGCGCACCTCCGCGAGGTCCCCGGTCCGGAACCGGACCATGGGCATTAGGGTTCGGGTTAAGGCGGTGACCACCAGCTCCCCCCGACCGCCGTCGGGTACCGGGCGAAGGGTGTCGGGGTCGAGAACCTCGAGCACCGCCATTAAAGGAAGCTCAAAGAGACCGTCCTGCTCGGGCCCCTCGCCGGCAACGATGCCGAGCTCGGAAGTGCCGAAGACGTCGTAGGCCTTGGCCGAAAGCGCGGCCTCCACCCTTTCCCGGTACCCGGCGACCGAGGTGAAGGGTTCCCCCGCGGCCACCACCGCCGGGACCCGGAGGCCAGCCTCGGCCAAGCGGAGGGCGAACGAGGGGTTGGTCACCAGCACCCCGACCCCTACCCGACGGGCCAGCTGGGCAGCCCGCTCGGCCTCGCCGGGTCCGTGGGGCAAAACCGCCAGCCCGGCCTCAATCAACCCCCCGTGGAAAAGCCACCCACCGGCGAAGACGTGGTAGCCAAAGGTCACCAGGGCGGGCCCGGCGAGGCCCAGGGCACGGAAATAGGGGGCCAGCCCGCTGGCCTGCAGGGCAAGATCCTCGGCGGAGAGGTATTCGGGCATCCAGCCGAGGCGGGGGCTTGGGGTGAAGTGCCCGATCGCCGTGCCCGGCGGCGGGGCTGGGTTTTCGGCCAGGTAGTCAAGCCAAACCGCGCGCGGGGTGGGCTCGAGGGCGGCCAGGTCCGCTTCGGTAAACCGCTCGGGGTCAACGTCCTTAAACCGCTCGGCGTAGACCGGGTGCCGCCGGGCCGCGGCAACCACCCGGCGAAGACGCTCCAAACGCTCCATGCCGGCAGTCTACCCCGCGTAGAGGTCGGCCCGGGAGAGCGGCAGCGCCACCCGCCCGCTCCCGTCGGGCCGGGCCAGGAGCACCTGGTGAATGCTCAAATGCCCGGCCGCAAACTGGTAGGCGGCAACGCTCATGTAGAGCCGCCAAACCCGCGCCCGCCCCTCGCCCACCAACCGAACGGCCTCGTCCCAGCGGGCCTCAAGCCGCCGGACCCAGTGCCTGAGGGTCATCGCGTAGTGTTCCCGCCAATCCTCGACGTCGCGAACCTCGAACCCGGCTTCCTCAGCGGCCTTGACGTGCTCCCAAAGGGGCAGGATCTCGCCGTCGGGAAAGACGTAGCGCCGGAGAAAATCGCCGGTGGCCAGGTTCCGATCGAACCGGCTTGCCACCGGCCCCCGGGTGATGACGTGGTGGAGGAAGAGCCCGCCGGGCCTCAGAACGTCGAAGACCTTGCCGAAGTAGCGAGGCAGCATCGGGCGGCCCACATGCTCGGCCATCCCCACGCTAACGGCCTTGTCAAAGGTCCCATCGAGGTCGCGGTAGTCCCGGGCGAGGAAACGGGCCCGCTCCGAAAGACCCAGCTTGCGCGCCCAGGCGTTGGCGTACCGAACCTGCTCCTCGGCCAGGGTCACCCCGGTCACCCGCACCCCGAAACGGCTGGCGGCGTAGAGCCCGAGCCCGCCCCACCCCGAACCGATATCGAGGAGGTGCTCGCCCACCTTGAGGCGGAGCTTTTTGAGGGTGTGCTCGAGCTTTCGCGCCTGGGCAGTGTCGAGGTCCTCGTCGCCATTTGGGAAGTAACCGCAGGAGTAGATCATCCAGCGGTCCAGCCAGAGAGCAAAGAAGGCGTTACCCACGTCGTAGTGGTGCCGGATGGCCTGGCGGTCGCGGGCCTTGGAGTGCACCCGTCCCCGAAGGCGGGCCGCAAGCCCCGGGCGGGCGAGCTCGCGGCGGAGCCGGGCCGCGTCCTTAAGGGCCCGTGCCAACCGGGCGAGGTCGAGTCGGGGGGCCACCCGCTCCAGGGCGCCGAGCAGGGCCTCGAGGTCCCCCCGGTAGTCGAGCTCCCCGGCCACATAGGCCTCCCCCAGGGCCAGGTCCGGCGGATCGCGGACCAACCGGGCCAGCACCGCGGGGTCCCTAAACGCCACCTCGACCGGCGGGGCCCCGGGGGCAGGGACGATCACCTCATCGGTCCAGAGCCGGAGGGCAAACGGCGGTCCCTCCGGAAAGAGGTCCCGAACCAGCTGGCGCACCGCCTGGGCCAGGCGGTCGCCGGTCGCAACCGTGGGCATGGCTCCCCCTTTCTTTAGGGGTATGCTACCACTTTTCGGCTTAGTCTTCGCGGCCCGCCTTCAACACCGCTAGAAAAGCCTCTTGGGGAACTTCGACCTGCCCGATCGCTTTCAGGCGCTTTTTACCCTCCTTCTGGCGTTCGAGCAGTTTTTTCTTGCGGGTCACGTCGCCGCCGTAACACTTGGCCAGGACGTCCTTCCGGAGCGCCTTGACCGTGGCCCTAGCGATGATCTTGGCGCCGATCGCCGCCTGCACCGCCACCGGAAAGAGCTGCCGGGGAATGACCTCGGCTAGCTTATCGACAACCTGGCGGGCGATGCGGTAGGCCTTTTCGCGGTGGGCAATAAAGGCCAAGGCGTCCACCCTTTGCCCATGGACGAGAATGTCAACCTTGACCAGGTCCCCGGGCCGGTAACCGATCTGCTCGTAGTCCATGCTGGCGTAACCGCGCGAGATCGATTTGAGCCGGTCGTGGAAGTCGTAGAGGATCTCGGCGAAGGGCACCTCGTAGACGAGCTCGACCCGCTTGCCGTGGTAGAGCATGTTTTGCATCTGTCCCCGACGATCCTGGAGCAGTTGCATGATTGGCCCCACGTAGTCCTCGGGGGTGAAGACCGAAAGACGGACGTAGGGCTCGAGGATGGCTGCGATCCGGGTGGGATCGGGGAGTTCGGAGGGGTTGTGGATCTCAATCTCCGCCCCATCCACCAGTCGGACCCGGTAAACCACGCTAGGAGCGGTGGCAATGAGCTCGAGGCCGAACTCCCGCTCCAAACGCTCTTGCACGATCTCGGCGTGCAGCAGGCCCAAAAACCCTACCCGGAAACCGAACCCCAGAGCATCGGAGCTCTCGGGCTCGAAGGTAAGGGCGGCGTCGTTGAGCTTGAGCTTTTCCAGGGCGTCCCGGAGGCGGTTGTACTCCTGGCTGTCCACCGGAAAGAGCCCGGCGAAAACCACTGGTTTGGCCGGCTTGAACCCCGGGTAGGGGGCGTCGGTGGGGCGGGCGTCCAGGGTAATGGTGTCGCCCACCTGGGCGTCGCCGATCTCCCGGATCCCGGCCATCAGCCAGCCTACCTCGCCGGCCGTAAGGGCCTCAGTGGCCTCGATTCCCCCCGGCCGGAAAACCCCCACCCGGGTTACCTCGAAGGCCTTGCCGGTAGACCAGATGCGAATCACGTCCCCGGGGCGCACCATGCCCTCAAAGACCCGCAGGTAGGGGACGACCCCCTGGTACTTGTCGTAAACCGAGTCGAAGATCAGCGCCTTGAGGGGCGCGTTCGGGTCGCCCGCCGGTGGGGGGATGCGCTCGACGATGGCCTCGAGGATCGCCTCCACCCCCTCGCCGGTCTTCCCTGAGGCGAAGATCGCCTCGTCGGCAGGAATGCCAAAGGTCTCTTCGATCTCCAGCGCCACCTCCTCGGGGCGGGCGCTAGGGAGGTCGATCTTATTGACCACTGGGATGATGGCGTGGTCGTGCTCCAGGGCAAGGAAGAAGTTGGCGATGGTTTGGGCCTCGATCCCCTGGGAAGCGTCCACCACCAAGAGCACCCCTTCCACCGCCGCCAGCGCCCGGCTGACCTCGTAATGAAAGTCGACGTGGCCCGGGGTATCGATCAGGTTGAAGACGTAGGTCTTGCCGTCCTTGGCCCGGTAGTTCAGGCGCACCGCCGCCGCCTTGATGGTGATCCCCCGCTCCCGCTCGAGGTCGAGCTGGTCCAGGTACTGCTCGCGCATCTCGCGCTCGCTCACCGCCCGGGTGGCCTCGAGGATGCGGTCGGCCAGGGTCGACTTCCCGTGGTCGACGTGGGCGATGATCGAGAAATTGCGGATGCGCTCGCGCTCGGTCACGCCCTTAAGTTTACCGGTCCGGGGAGTGTAGGATACAGCCGTGCGCGTGCCGACACGGCTTCGCTACCGGCTCGCCTACGCCGGGCGGCCGGCGGGAGAGGAGACCCTGGTTTTCGAACCCCACCCCGGGGGCTACCGCATGCGTTTAACCGCCGACGTGCTCCTACCGCTCCCCAAAACCCACCAGGAGTGGGAGAGCGTGATGGACGAGCGCGGCGTGCCCCTCCGCTACGTCGAGCGGGTGGAGGGGCGGGGTACGCGGGTATTTGACCTCGAGTTCCTGCGGAACGAAGGGGTGGTGGTGGGCAAAGACCTGGTGCTCCCCTATGTGGTCGATTACCACGATCCCCTTTCGCTTATCCTGGCGCTCTCTCGCTTCTCCGGCCAAACGCTCACCCTGCCCATGGTGGGCGGGCGGGTCCACGCCACCCGGCTGCCGGACGAGGAGCTGAGCTTTCCCTGGGGCAAGGTGCCGACCCGCGTCTTCCGGCTCAGGCCAGGGCTTAGCCTAATCCACTTCGACTCGGCGGGTCGTCCGGTTAAGTTCGTCCAGAAACTGGGTCAGCACCTCTTCGAAGCAGTGCTGACCGAAGCCTTCGAAGGCGAGGAGAAAAGGGAAAAACCCCGACCTAGAAAACGGCGCAGGAGAAGGCGATGAAACGCTACACCCCGCAAGAAGCCCGGAACCGGTTTGCACACCGCAAGCTTCGCTACCCCGTGAGCGCCGAGCTCAAGGAGGGGCTCGCCCGGCTCTTCGGCGAACCGCTGACCCCGGAGGAAGCGGTCGAGCGGATCGTGCGCGAAGTCGAGGAAGGGGGCGACGCGGCCCTGGACGCCTGGAGCCAGCGCCTCGACGGCCACCCGGCCTACGAGATTCCCAAAAAGCTCTGGCGCGAGGCCTACGACGAGCTCGACCGCGAACTCCGGGGCGCCCTGGAAACCGCCCGGGCCCGCGTAAAGGCCTTCTACAAAAAGGAACCCCGCGGGGGGTTCGTAAGCGCGGACGAGGAGGGGGTGCTGGGGCAGCTGGTGCGCCCCTTGGCCCGGGTGGGGGTCTACGTCCCCGGCGGCAGCGCCCCGCTGCTTTCTACCGTGCTCATGACGGTGATACCCGCGCGGGTGGCGGGGGTCGGCGAGATCGTCGTGGCCACCCCGCCTAAGCCCCACCCGGCGATCTTGGCCGCGGCCTGGGTGGCGGGGGCCGACCGCCTGTTCGCTATGGGCGGGGCCCAGGCGATCGCCGCCCTGGCCTACGGAACCGAGCGGGTTCCACGGGTAGACAAGATCGTGGGCCCGGGCAACCTCTTTGTAACCCTGGCCAAAAAACGGGTCTTTGGCGACGTCGGGGTCGAGGGGCTGGCCGGTCCCACCGAGACCCTAATCGTGGCCGATGAGAGCGCGGATCCGGCGCTCGTCGCCGCCGACCTCCTGGCCCAAGCGGAGCACGACCGGCTGGCCGAGCCCTGGCTTTTAACCCCGAGCGAGCGGCTGGCCCAGCGGGTGGAGGAAGCGCTGGAAGCTCAGCTCGCCGACTTGCCCCGCGAGGAGGTGGCCCGGCGGGCGCTGGAAAACGGGGGCATTGTGGTCACGGCAGGGCTTGAGGAAGCCCTCGAGCTCGCCAACCTCTTCGCCCCCGAACACCTCTGCCTGTCGGTGGCCGATCCCTACCGCTGGCTCGGACGGGTGCAGAACGCCGGCGGGGTCTTCCTCGGGGAGCACTCCGGGGAAGCGTTGGGCGACTACCTGGCGGGTCCCAGCCACGTCATGCCTACCTCGGGTACCGCCCGGTTTTCCGCCGCCTTGGCCGTACGGGACTTCCTCAAAGCGATCCCGGTGGTGGGGCTAACCGCCGAGGCCGCCCGTGCCCTGGCCGGACCCGCCGCACAGCTGGCCCGGGCCGAGGGCCTCGAGGCCCACGCGAGGGCGTTGACGAGGAGGAAGTAGGAGGTGGGAGGTAGGACCAGACTCCTACCTCCCACCTCCTAAAGCTTGTACCCAAACCGCCTGAGGAGCTCCTTCCTCGCTTTTTCGTGCGTCTCGTCCTCCACACCGAGCGGTGTAAGGCCGTCTAGCACCCCAAGGACGCCGCGTTGCTCGCCCTCTTCAAGGACCACCACCTGGACCGGGTTAGCGGTGGCGGCGAAAAACCCAACCACCTCGGGAACCTGGCGCAGCTGGGGGAGCACGTTGATGGGGTAAACCCCTGCCCCCAGCACCACCACGAAGAAGTGGCCGGCCCCTACCGCCAGGGCGTTCTTCACCGCCAGCTCAACCAGCTCGGGGTCGGTGCCCGAACGCCGCACCAGCCGTTCCTGGCTGGCCTCGTTGAAGGCCAGCCCGAACCGGATACCGGGAACCGCGTTAACCAGCGCCTCGTGCAGGTCCTCCACCGTTTTAATGAAGTGGGCCTGGCCGAGGATAACGTTGAGCTCCTCGGGCTTTTCGATGGGCACCAGCCTTATCTCCATGCTCTCTATTTTGCCAAAACGAAAAGGGGCGCGAACGCCCCTTTCCGGATCGATAGGCCCCTAAACCTCGCGGATGGCGGCCCTAACCTTGGCCGCCATTTCGGGCGTGACCTCGACGGTGCCGTGCGCCTGCCGCGCGTGTTCGGCCACTTTCTTTAGAAGCACCTCGTCGTTCTCGGCGCGAATTACCCCCGGGCAATCAAAACCCAGGTCCCGGCAGCGAATCTCCCTAGCCATTGCACACCTCCAATGCCCTACAAACCGTCTTGCATCCCAACCCACCGGCCGGAAATCGGCAAACACTCCCACCCCCTTACCCTGCCTCGCAGGCATACCATACTTTCACAGCAGAAAGTGTGGAATTAGCCCCCTGGCGGCACCGCAGGTGCTGTGCCAACATAGGGGCATGGACCTTCTGGAACGGGCGGTGGCGGGGAAGCGGCTCTCGCTCGACGAAATCGAGGACCTTTACCGCTACCCCCTCCCCGAGCTGGCGGCCGCCGCCCACGAGCGGCGCCTGGCAGTAACCGATCCTGCCCTGGTTACCTACCTCATCGACCGCAACATCAACTACTCCAACGTCTGCACCGTGGGATGCCCGTATTGCGCCTTCTGGCGGGGCAAGAACAGCCCCGAAGCCTACGTCCTCTCCTTCGAGGAAATCGCTAAAAAAATCGACGAGCTGAAGGCCGTGGGGGGACGCCGCATCCTCATGCAGGGTGGGGTCCACCCCGAGCTCCCGCTTACGTGGTACGAGGACCTCCTCCGCTACCTGAAACACGCCCACCCCGACGTCCGCATCGATGCCTTTAGCCCCGAGGAGATCCTGGGCCTGGAGCGCCTCACCGGCCTGGACGCCCGCGAGATCCTAGCCCGGCTCAAAGAAGCTGGTCTCGACGGCATGCCCGGTGCGGGGGCCGAGATCCTGGTGGACGAGGTCCGCCACCGGGCAGCCCGACGCCGCATCCCCACATTGGACTGGCTCCGTATCGTGGACGCCGCTCAGGAGCTCGGGCTCTACACCCTGGCCAGCATGGTGATCGGGTTTGGCGAGGGCCCCCGCGAGCGGGCCCGCCACCTCGAGCTCATTCGCCGCCAGCAGGACCGGGCCAGGGCACGCTACGGACAGGGCTTCGCAGCCTTCGCCATGTGGACCCTTCAGACCGAAAACACCGCTTACCGGGGCAAGGCCCCGGGGGCTAGCGCCCACGAATATTTGAAAACCCTAGCGATCGCGCGGCTCGCCCTTGATAACATCGAGAACCACCAGGCTTCCTGGCCGACGATGGGCTTCCGGGTGGCGCAAGCCGCGCTCTTTTACGGAGCCAACGACTTCGGTTCCACGATGCTCGAGGAAAACGTGGTCTCGGCCGCCGGCGGCTACGACCGCACCCACGCCACCGTAGCCGAGATCCGCCGCCTGATCCGCGCCGCCGGCTTCACCCCCGCCGAACGCGACGTCTTCTACAACGTGGTGCGGATCGGCGAACCAGCGCCGGCCTGATGGAGCTCTGGAGCGCCCCCTGGGCGGTCTTTGGCCCGGAAGAGGTCACCCCCGAAGGGGCAATTCTCACCGACGGCCACCGGGTACTGGCCGCCGGCCCCCGCACCACCCTAAAAGTCCGGTACCCCGAAGCCAAAGAACGGCGGTTTTCTACCTATCTTGGCCCTGAAGCCGCCAACGCCCACACCCACCTTGACCTGGGGCTGGGTCCGGTCTTCCGGGGACCGTTCATGGACTTCGTGCTCCAGGCCGTGTTCCCGAGAAATAAAGAGCGGGGGCTAGGGCTCGCCAAAACCGCCGCCAGGGCCAGCCGGCAGAACGCCCTAGGGGACATCGCCGCCCGCGACCCCGACACCCTCGCTTGGTGGTTGACCGAAGCCCCCTTCCGGGGGGTCGTGTACTGGGAGGTGCTGGGGCTTTTGCCCCCGGACAGGGAACGGGCGCTCATCGAGAAAACCAGGTCGCTCGTCCGCCGCTTGAAACGGCTGGAACGCCCGGACGGCCCCCGCCTGGGCCTTTCCCCCCACGC
>WFNN01000150.1 GCA_015488545.1 Thermaceae bacterium
CTCCAGAAAGGCCACCGCCCCCCGAGCCCCCCGGGTCAGCACCACCAGCGGGGTCCGCCGGGCCAGGCGCCGGGCGAGGCCCTCGGGGTCGCCGGCGAGCCACGCGGCGTCCTCCTCCGAAAGCTTGACCAGGTCGGCGAAGGCGGCAAGCCGGAGAAACCGGCTCCGAAACCCCTCGGGGGTGAGGCCGGGGCGGACGTTGGGGTCAAGGGCTCGGTAGCCCTCCGCCGGCCAGCCCACCCGGCCCAGCTGCAGCGCCAGCGAACCGAGCAGGTAAACCCGAGCCCGGGGCAGGGAAAGGGGCTCCTCCAAAGCAGTGCCCCGGTGGTAGAAACGAAACCCCTTCTCCTCCACCAGGGCCAGCGGGGTGGGGGCGGTGGTCCGCCGCCCCCAAAACGCCGCCCCGTCCTCGGCCAAGCCCCTGAGCAGGCGCGCGCCGAAGGCGTCGGTGGACAACGCACCGGCAAAGGCGACCCGGACGCCGAGCCGGGCCAGCCCCCGGGCCCAGTTGTAGGGGGCACCGCCGTCGCGGAGCCGGTAGCCCCGGCCCGCGGGGAAGCAGTCGACGAGGGCCTCACCGGCGGCCAGGATCATCCCTTCACCGCCCCAGCGGTGAGCCCAGCGATGATCCGTTGCTGGAAGACCAGCACCAGCACGATAAGGGGCACGGTGACGATCACGCTGGCGGCCATGATCTGGGCCCAGGGGAGCTCGTACTGGCTGGCGCCGCTAAAGAACGCGATCGCCACCGGAACCGTCCGGGCCCGGTCGTCCACGGTAAAGGTGAGGGCAAAGAGGAACTCGTTCCAAGCCCCGATGAAAGCCAGGAGCCCGGCGGTGACCAGCCCCGGGGCCATGAGCGGGAGAAGGACCCTAAAGAGGGTCTGCAGGGGGGTCGCCCCGTCCACGTAGGCGGCCTCTTCCAGCTCCACGGGGATCTCCCGCACGAAGCTGGTCAGCACCCAAACGGTAAAGGGCAGGGTGAAGATCATGTAGGAGAAGATCAACGCCCACCAGGTGTTATAAAGCCCGAGGGCCTTGATCAGCACGTACATGCCCCCGAGCACGCTGATCTGGGGAAACATCGAAACCGAGAGGATCGCGTAGTAAAGGGGGCGTTTGCCGGCAAACCGAAACCGCCCCAGGGCGTAGGCGGCGAAGCTTCCGAAGAGGAGGGCGATCAGGGTGGTGGCGCCGGCAACGATCGCGGAGTTCAAAAGGTTGCGGCCGAACGGCTGCATGGTGAAAACGTCGAGGTAGTTCTGCCAGCGGGGCGGGCTGGGCCAGTAGGTCACCGGGGTCTGAAAGAGCGCCTGGGGGCTTTTCAGCGAGCTCACGACCGCCCAGTAGAAGGGAAAAACCAGGTAGATGAAGACCGCCAGCACCAACAGGTAGAAAAGCACCCGGTAAAAAAAGCGCGTAAGGCGGGAAGCCGGCATCAGTCCACCTCCACCCGAAGGACGCTCAGGTACAGCACCACGAAGAGCGCGATAATGAAAAAGATCCCGGTCGAGAGCGCGGAGCCGTACCCTAGATCACCGAAGTCCACCAGCTGCTGGCGGGCGTAGACCGACATGCTCATGGTCGAGGGGTTCACCCCGCTCATCACGTAGATCACGTCGAAAACCCGGAGGGCGTCGAGGGTCCGGAAGATAAGCGCCACCAAGAGGGCGGGCACCAGGAGGGGGAGGGTGATGAACCAAAACTGCTGCGCCCCGCTGGCGCCGTCCACCCGCGAGGCCTCGTAGAGCTCCTCGGGGATCGACTGCAACCCAGCCAGCAGCAAGAGAGCCATAAACGGGGTGGTCTTCCAAACGTCAACCGCGATGATCGCCGGCAGCACCAGGTGAGGATCGGCCAACCAGGCCAGGGGCTTGGCGATCAGGTGCGCCCGGAGGAGCAGGTCGTTGACCACCCCGTAGACGTCGTTGTACATCCAACGCCACATCTGGGCGCTAACCACGGTGGGGATCGCCCAGGGGATGAGCATGGCGGTCCGCATCGCCCCCCGCAGGGGGAACCGGGCGTTGACCAAAAGGGCGATCCCGAGCCCTAAGACGGTTTCCAGGCCGACCGAGGCCACGGTGAAGATCACGGTGTTCTTGACGCTGGTCCACCAGTAGAGGTCCCGCACCATGTAGGCGTAGTTGGCAAGCCCGACCCACTCGGGCCGGAGGGGGTAGTCGAGCAGGTTGGCCCGAAAGAGCGAGAGCTGGAAGGTGCGGAAAAGCGGGTACGCGGCGACCGCCAGGAGAACGAGGACCGCGGGGGCTAGGAAGGCCCAGGCGATCCGGGCCCGGCGCGCCGAGAGCGAGAGCCGTTGTGCCATCCCCTTCTCCCAAGGGGCCCCAGCGCCGAGCGCTGGGGCCCCCAAAAGAAAGCCCAACGCGCTTACCAACCGGGGCCCTTGATCCGCTCAAGCCGCATCGCCAGCTGCGAGAGGGCCATCTCGGCGGTGGCCTTGCCCTCGAGCACCGAGTGGACCGCGGTCCAGAACGCCGAAGAGACCTGGTTGTACTTCTTCTTGGTCTGGGCGCTGGGCCGTGGCACCGCGTTCACGAAGACGTCGTAGAGGCGGCCCATGAAGGGGGCGGCGGCGAGGACGTCGGGGTCCTGGTAGAGGGCCGGCCGGGTGGGGAGGTAGGTGCCGTAGATCGCCCGGCGCTTTTGCTCGTTAAAGCCGGTGAGATAGAGGACCAGGCTCACCGCCTCCTTCTTGTGCTTGGAGAAGCGGCTCACCGCCAGCTGCCAGCCGCCCAGGGTAGCGGCGTGGCGGCCGTCCGGGGTGCTGGCCTTGGGCAGCACGGTAACGTCGAACTTGCCCTTAATGGGGCTCTCGGGGCTGTTGCCCAGGGCGTAGGCGTAGGGCCAGTTGCGCATGAAGGCGGCGTTCCCCGCCTGCCAAACCCCGCGGGCGTCCTCCTCCATGTAAGCGAGCACCCCCGGCGGGCTGATGGTGTTGACCCAGGATTTGGCCATCTTGAGCGCGGCCGCCGCCTTGGGGTTGTTCACCGTGATGTTCCCCTGGGCGTCGACGATGGTCCCGCCGCCGTAGGAGTAGATCCACTCGAGGGCGTCGCAGGTGAGGCCCTCGTACGGCGCCCCCTGCCAGACGAACCCCCAGAACTTGGGGTTCGACTTGCGCTCCCCGGCCTGGATCTTGGCGGCCATCGCCTTGAGCTCGTCCCAGGTCTTGGGCGGCCCGGCGAACCCGTACTTTTTCAATAGGTCGGTGCGGTAGTAAAGGATGCCGGCGTCGGTGAACCAGGGCAGGCCGACCAACCGGCCATCCACGGTGTTGGCCTTGATTAGCGCGGGAAAGAACTCGCTTTTCACCTTGGGGTCGATGTACTGGTTCAGGTCGACGAAGAACTCCCCGAGAATGCCGGGCCAGATGACGTCGATCATGTAGACGTCGACCTCGGAGCTGCCAGCGGCGAGCTGCTGCTGGTAGAGCGCCAGGCGGTCGGTGGTGGACTTGGGGGAGGCCAGGACCCGGACCTTGTTCCCGGTGCGCTTGGCCCAGGCCTCGGCCCCCTCCTTGCAGAAGTTGTAGCCCTTCCCCACCGAACCGCAGGAGATGGTCACCGTCACCCCTTGGGCCGCCGCTGGAACCCCGAGCGCCAGGAAACCGGCTGCGGCCAACGCAACCTTGAACCACTTGGGTACCTGCACCCGCCTCACCTCCTTTTTTTCCTACGCTTTCGATTGTAGCACGGAACCGATTCCCGGCCGGGCTAACCCAGTAAGCGAACGAACGCCCGGGCCAGCGCGGCCAAGGCGGCGTCGATGTCCCAACGCTCTTTCCGCCGCTCGCCGGCGAGGTTGGAGATCGCCCGCAGCTCGGCCCAGGGCCGGCCGAACCAGAGCGCCGCCTGGGCTAGGGCCGCCCCCTCCATGTTCTCCGCCACCGCCGCCCACTGCCGCCGACGCTCGTGGGCCTCGTCGAGGCCCTCGGCCACCCGGTCGGCGGTGAGCAGCGGCATCGGCCGGAGGCCAAGCCGCCCGGCCAGCTCGCGGGTGTAGGCGGGGTCGGCCGGGAAGCGCTCGTAGTAGCGGGCGCCCCTGACCTCGAGGGCGGGAAACCCCAGCGGCCGCATGCCCCGACGGGTCCCTAGATCTGCCTGGATCTCCTCGCTGGCCAGCACCAAATCGCCCAGCCGCAGCCCGGTGCCCGGGTAGGCCCCGGCCAGGCCGAAGAGCAGAACCCGGCGAACCTCGGGGTGGGCCTCGAGGTAGGCCGCCAGGGTCATGGCGGCGTTCACCTTGCCCACCCCGAGCTCAAGCCAGCGCCAGCCCGGCCCCTCTAGCCCCCGGCGTCCCCGAAAGGCAAAGGCCGCCTCCGACCGGGAATCGAGGAACGGCGCCTCGAGGACGGTCGGGCTTACGAAGAGCTCCAAACCGGCCTCCCCTCCCCGTCCAGCGGGGGGTACGGGCGCCCCTCGGAGCGGAGCCGCCGAGCCTCCTCGGGGTAGGCCCACTCGAAGAGGACCCGCCGGTAGGTGGCGGGGTCCAGCCGTACCCGGTCGTAAAGCCCGGCCGCCAGCCGCTGGCGCTGGGCCTCGAAGAGGATCACCGCCGCCGCCACGCTCACGTTCAGGCTCTGGGCCATCCCCAGCATGGGGATCACGATCTCGGCGTCGGCCAAGGCCGCGGCCCGGGCGCTAACCCCCCACTTCTCGCTCCCCAGCACCACCGCCGCCGGGCGGGTGTAGTCGACCTTGCGGTAGTCGATGGCGGCGTCCGAAAGCCGGGTGGCGTAGACCGAAAAGCCCCGGTCCTTCAGGTGGGCGATGGCGGTTTCCACGTCGGGGTGGACCCGGAGGTAGACCCATTTGGCCACCCCCGCCGAGCTCTTGTGGTGGGTGGGGACCCCGCCGGTGGGGTGGACGGCGTGGGCCTCCAAAACCCCCACCGCGTCGGCGCTCCGGAGAATCGCCGAGAAGTTGTGGGGCTTGGAGACGTTCTCCATCAGGACGGTGAGGTCGGGCTGGCGACGGTCGAGCACCTCGCGAAGCCGCCGCAGCCGCTCGAGGGTCGGCATCGCGAACGATTCTACCGAAGACCTTCCTTCGCCCCGGCCGCGCCGCCGGGCCTTGGAGCGGTTCAGCCCCCGTCGCGCTGCGCCGCCTGGCGCAGCCGGAGGATAAGCGGACGGAGCCGTTCCGCCTTCACCTTAAGCGCGCTTTTGTTCACCACCAGGCGGG
The DNA here is from genome assembly GCA_015488545.1 of Thermaceae bacterium. Taxonomy (GTDB): domain Bacteria; phylum Deinococcota; class Deinococci; order Deinococcales; family Marinithermaceae; genus WFXV01. The sequence goes on from WFNN01000150.1 coordinate 5,208, forward strand.
CGCTGGAGGGAAGGATCACCTCCCGCTCAACAAGCCCCGCCCGGCGCAGGGTCGTCCCGGTTTCCACCACGTCGACCACCGCATCGGCAAGCCCCACCAAGACCGCCAACTCGACGTTGCCGTGCAGCTTGATCACGTCGGCGGCAATCCCCCGAGCCCGGAGCCACCGCTCGGTGATCCGGGGGTACTTGCTGGCCACCCGGCGGATCGGCCCCCCGTCCTCCGGGCGCCGGATCAGGCTGAGGCGGCAAACGCCAAACCCCAGGTCCACCGGTTCGTAGAGGTCGCGGCCGGCCTCCTCGATGTTGTCCTTGCCCACGATACCGAGGTCGGCGATGCCCAGCTCCACGTAGACTGGAACGTCGGCGTTCCGTACCAGGATCAGGTCGGCCTCCTCGCCAGTGGCGAGAAGGGCCCGCTGGTGCGCCGCCTCGGGCAGCCGAAGCCCCGCGGCGCGCAGGACCTCGAGGCTCCGCGCCAGGAGCCGCCCCTTGGGCAGCGCCACCCGCAGCTTCACGCCGCCGCCTCCATCAGGCGCTCAAGCCCCAGCGCGAACCCGGCCGCGAAGGGCAAGAGCCCGCCGTCGTAGCGCCCGCCGCCGAGCAGGGGAAGGCCGAAGTCGGGGGTATAGGCCCGGAAGGTAAGACCGGTGTAGTAGTCGAACCGGCGGGCCATTCCAAAGTCGAAGATCATCGGCACGCCGGGAACCCGGCGTCGCACCTCGGCCAGCCAGGCGAGGTCGAGTTTGGCCCGTTCGGAAAGCGCGGCCCGCTCCGCCTCGGCCAGCACCTCGGGCCCGCCGTAGAGGTCAGGCAGCGCCAGAATCGCCTCCCGTACCCGACCGGTCACGCCGAAACGGTCGAGCAGGCCGGCCAGTTCGGGGACCGCCTTCTTGTCCACCGCCCGCCTCAGGGCCTCGCAATCCTCCTCCGGCAGGCGGGCGGCCTCGAGGAGATCGTGGACGAAGGCCGGGAGCCCCACCTCGATGACCACCCGTTCCACCCCCGCCCGCCTGAGCGCCTCGAAGGCCAGGGCGATCAGCTCGGCGTCGGCCTCGGGGCTGGAAACCCCGACGAACTCCACCCCCACCTGGGTAAACTCCCGCAGGCGGCCGATCTCGGCGCTCGCCTCCCGGAGCCAAAGCTTTCCCGCGTAGCGGTAGCGCCCCTCCTCCCGGGCCCGGCCCTCGGCGGTGAGGGCCTTGGCCAGAGCGGTGGTGAACTCGCTCCGCAGCATCAAGACCTCGCCGGTCTTGTCCACCAGCTTGAAGGCCCGCGCGTAGAGGGGATGGTCGGGGTCCAGCGCCTCCAGCGCCGGCACCTCAACGGGGGCGTAGCCGTGCTCGTCGAAAAGCCGGGTGAGGGCCTGAATCAGCGCTTCGCGCCGCCGCGCCTCCTCGCCTAAGTAGACCCGCGTCCCCTCCGGCCTCACGGGGAAAAGTATACGGGCAGCTCCTCCGCCCACCGAAGCCCGCGTGGGTCGATCTCGGCCCGCACCGCGTGGACCCGGAGCCCCTGGCGGACGGCCCGTTCCAGGAAACGGGCGAAGGCGGGGTCCACGGAGCAGGGGCGGAAGGCCCGCCCGGAAGGGTGCAGCACCGCGAAGAGGAGCACCCCGCCGTGGGCCAGAAGGCCCGCGACGTGCCGCACCGCCCGGGCGCTCTGGGCGTCGGGGAAACAGGCAACCCCGTCCTCAACGTGGGTGGCCGACTTCATCTCTAGGGGCACAACCCGACCCCCGACCTCAACCAGGGCATCGAAATGCCCCTCGGGAAAGCGGGGCTGGGGGCGGACAAAGCGGTAGCCGAACCGGGCGAGCAGCGGCGGAAGGGCCTCCTCGGCGTAGCGGGAGTCGAGCAACACCCAGCGCCCCTGGTCCCGGGCCAAAAGCACCCGCCCGTCGGTCCTCGGTCCCGGCCTCGGCCGGTAGCGAAGCTCGGTGCCCGGCCTCAAAAACCGGAGCCGGCCGGAGTTCGGCAGGTGGAGCCTCAGCTCGCCGCTTTCCCCTTTGGCCCGAACCGCAAAACGGTTTTCCCGCTCCACCAAGCGGGCGGAGAGGGTGGGGGGGAAGGCGAGGTCGTAGCCCACCCCACCATTATCCGGGCTTCTCCGCGGCCTCGTGAAAACTTATACTAGCCCCATGCGGGGAATCTCCAAGCGCGCCCAAGGCCTCAGGCCCTCCTCCACGGTGGCGATGAACGCCAAGGCCCTCGAGCTCAGGCGGCAGGGAATCGACGTCATCGCCCTCACCGCCGGCGAGCCCGACTTCGACACCCCCGACTTCATCAAGGAGGCCGCCGAGCAGGCCCTCAGGGAGGGCAAAACCAAGTACACGCCCCCGGCTGGAATTCCCGAGCTCAGGGAGGCGCTCTGCCAGAAGTTCAAGCGCGAGAACGCCTTGGAATACACCCCCGACCAGATCACCGTCGGGGTTGGCGGCAAGGGCGTGCTCTTTAACCTCTTCCAGGCCATCCTCGACCCCGGCGACGAGGTCATCCTGATTGCCCCCTACTGGGTCTCCTACTCGGCCCAGGTCGAGCTGGCCGGCGGTGTTCCAGTGGTGGTGAAGACCGAGGCCGAAGCCGGCTTCATCCCCGACCCCGAGAAGGTGGCCGCCGCCGTCACCCCCCGCACCAAGGCCCTGGTGGTCAACTCGCCCAACAACCCCACCGGGGCGGTCTACCCCGAGGAAGTCCTAAGGGCCCTCGCCGAACTCGCCGAAAAGCGCGACTTCTACCTGGTTTCGGACGAGATCTACGAGCACCTGATCTACGAGGGAACCCACTTCTCCCCCGGCCGGCTGGCCCCCGACCACGTGATCACGGTCAACGGGGTGGCCAAGACCTACGCCATGACCGGCTGGCGTCTCGGCTACGCCGCCGGCCCCAAGGACGTGATCCAGGCAATGACCAAGATTCAGGGGCAGTCGGTGACCCATCCCACCACCTTCGTGCAGTGGGCCACCGTGCGGGCGCTTTCCGACCTCGAGCAAAGCCGGAAGTTCATCGAGACGGCCCGCGCCGCCTTTGACCGCCGCCGGCGTCTGGTGGTCGAAGGGCTCAAAAGGCTCGGCTTCCCCACCCCCGAGCCCAAGGGGGCGTTCTACGTGATGCCCGACGTGCGCCGCATCGACCCCGACGAGCTCAAGGCCGCGGAGATCCTGCTGGAGCGTGCCCGGGTGGCGGTGGTTCCCGGCACCGACTTTAAAGCCCCCGGTCACGTGCGCATGAGCTACGCGACCAGCGAAGAGAACCTCGAAAAGGCCCTCCGCCGCATCGGCGAGATTCTCTAAGGAGGGTGGGCCCGGGCATCCCCGGGCCCACCCCGAAACGCCCTGCGCTCACCCGATCGGAAGGACTTCCTTACCGAAGGTCTCGTTCAGCACCTGGGCAAAGGCCAGGTACATCGCCGAAAGGCCGCAGAGGATGCCCTCCCAGCCGGCCAGGTGGGTCACGAAGGCGTTTCCGCTATACTCCCCGATCGCTAGCAACCAGAAAAGGATCCAGAGCGTCAGGAAAACCACCCACAGCGCACGGTTGTGCTTGAAGGTGGCGATCCACAAAACGAAGGTGAAAAGCCCCCACATAAAGAGGTAGGCGACCATCCCGCCCTTGGCGGCGGGGTCGAACCAGCCCCACTTGGGCATCAGGATGATGAAAACCAGGGTTTCCCAGAAGAGCCCGTAGGAGGAAAACGCCACCGTCCCGAAGGTGTTGCCCTTCTTCCACTCCATCCACCCGGCGAAGATTTGCGCCAGGCCACCGTAGAAGAGGCCCATGGCTAGGATCATGCTCCCGAGCGGGAAAATCCCCGCGTTGTGGAGGTTGAGGAGGACGGTGGTCATGCCGAACCCCAAAAGCCCAAGCGGCGCGGGGTTGGCGGTTGCGTCGAAAACCCTAACGGTCTGTCCGCTTTCGTTCATACCCTAACCCCCTCTCGTTTGCGCCGGCACCAATGGCCGCGCTATACTGTGCCTGACTTAGGCAAGGGCAAAGACCAATTTTGCCAGCCCGCTTCGGGCGGCATTGTAGCAAAGGCTAGGTTTTCCCGTCAAGCGCGTGTTTTTCGCGCGCTTGGGGGAGAGAGGGGGATCTATGGGCGATCTTGAGAGGGAAAAGAAGGAGGCCCAGGTCAGCGAGGCCGAGATCGCGGTGCACTGGTGGGAGGAGGAGTACTACCACCCGCCGATCGAGTTCATCGCCCAGGCCAACCTGGTTGACCCCGAGATCTACCAGCGTTTTTCCGAGGAAAACTTCCCCGAGTGCTTCCGGGAGTTTGCCGACCTGCTCACCTGGGACCGCTACTGGCACACCACCCTCGACACCTCGAACCCGCCGTTTTGGCGCTGGTTCGTGGGAGGGCGGCTGAACGCCTCCAAGAACTGCATCGACCGCCACCTCCCCGAGCTCGGCAACAAGGCGGCCTTCGTTTTCGTCCCCGAACCCGAGGAGGAGCCCACCGCGTTCATTACCTACAACGAGCTCTGGGTGCGGGTCAACGAGATGGCCTCGCTTTTAAAGAGCTTGGGGCTCAAAAAGGGCGACCGGGTCACGATCCACATGCCCATGGTGGTGGAACTCCCCATCACCATGCTGGCCTGCGCCCGGATCGGGGTCATTCACTCGGTGGTCTTCGCCGGCTTTAGCGGCAAGGCCACCGCCGACCGCATCGCCGACTCGGGAAGCCGCGTACTGATCACCATGGACGCCTACTGGCGGAACGGCAAGCTGCTCGACCACAAGGCCAAGGCCGACGAGGCGGTGCGGCTGGCCGCCGAGCAGGGCCAGCAGGTGGAGAAGGTCCTGGTCTGGCGGCGCTACCCCGGGGAGTACCGCTCCGAGGCCCCCATGGTCGAGGGGCGCGACTTCTTCGTCGACGAGCTTTTAAAGGAACACCGGGGCAAGCGGGTCGAACCGGAATCGATGGAGTCCACCGATCCGCTCTTCATCATGTACACCTCGGGAACCACCGGCCGGCCCAAGGGGCACATGCACTCGACCGGCGGCTACCTCGCCTACGTCACCTGGACCTCCAAGAACATCCAGGACATCCACCCCGAAGACGTCTACTGGTGCATGGCCGACATCGGCTGGATCACCGGCCACTCCTACATCGTCTACGGGCCGCTTTCGGTGGGAGCTACCAGCGTCATCTACGAGGGCGTGCCCACCTACCCCGACGCCGACCGGGTGTGGCGGATCGCCGAGCACCTGGGGGTCACCATCTTCCACACCTCCCCCACCGCCATTCGCCAGCTCAGGAAGGCCAACCCCGACGGCCCGCGGAACTACCGCACGAAGTTCAAGCACATGACCACCGTGGGCGAGCCCATCGAGCCCGACGTCTGGCGGTGGTACTACCACGTGGTCGGCAAGGAGAAGGCGGTGATCGTCGACACCTGGTGGCAGACCGAGACCGGCGGGTTCCTGCTCACCACCATCCCCGCCATGCAGCCGATGAAGCCGGGCAGCGCGGGCCCCGCCCTCCCCGGGATCTACCCGGTGATCTACGACGACATGGGGAACGAGGTCCCCAAGGGCTCGGGCAAGGCCGGGAACCTCTGCATCAAAAACCCCTGGCCGGGGCTCTCGATGGGGATCTGGGGCGACCCCGACCGCTTCGTCCAGACCTACTACATGCGCTACAACAAGGACCCGAAGAGCACCGACTGGCGCGACTGGCCTTACTTCACCGGCGACGCCGCCATGCAGGCGGCCGACGGTTACTTCCGGATCCTGGGGCGGGTGGACGACGTGATCAACGTCGCCGGCCACCGCCTGGGCACCAAGGAGCTGGAGTCGGCGGTGCTGAAGGTCGAGGAGGTCGCCGAAGCGGCGGTGGTCCCGGTGGCCGACGAGATCAAGGGCCACGTACCCGAGGTCTTCGTCTCCCTTAAGCCGGGGGTCGAGCCGAGCGAGGCGATCAAGCAAAAGATCGTCCGATCGATTGAGGAGAACATCGGCAAGATCGCCCGACCCAAGGCGGTCTACATCGTCCCCGACCTCCCCAAGACCCGTTCCGGGAAGATCATGCGGCGGGTGCTGGCGGCGATCGCGAACCGCCGCGACACCGGCGACGTGACCACCCTGGCGAACCCCGAGATCGTCGAGAAGATCAAGGAGATGGCCGGAAGCTGACCCGGGAAAAGGGAGTGCGGGGCGGCCAAGGGCCGCCCCGCACGGGTTTTTCCGCCCTTAGTTCAGCTCGTCGGCCCAGAGCTCGTCGAAGAGCTCGCGGGCGGCCTCGAGGGTCACCTCGAGCGCCTGGGCCACCTCCTCGGCCAGGAGGTTCATGGCCCGCCTCAGCGCCTGGCGATCGAGGTCGGGAAGCCCCCGCTCGATCTCCCAGGCCCTGAGCTGCCCGGCCAGCACCGCAATGCGGTAGGGGTCGCCCTCGGCCAGGATCTCGGTGACCCGCCGGTGGCGCGCCGCCCACTGCTTGGGCAGGGGCATGCGGCCGTCCTTGAGCCGCTTCAGGATCTCCGGCACCTGCTCCCGGGTCAGCGCAGGCCGGAGACCGACGTCGGCCGAGGCGTCCACCGGTACGAAGGCCTTGGAACGGGTCCCCGGAAACTCCACCCGGTAGTAGGCGCGGCCCACCCCGCCGACCTTGCGACGGGCGATTCCGGCGACCACCCCCACCCCGTAGGGCGGGAGCACGACCTTGTCTCCTGGACGGTACTCCTTCACGTTTACGCACCCACTCCCTTCATCCAGATGGCGGCCAGTTGTTCGAGGTAGGCTTCCCGTGGCAGGTCGAGCTGGGGGGTGCAACCGACCGCGGCTAGGGCGGAGGCGGTAAGGGTCACGTCGAGGTCGGCGCGCACCTCGCCGCGGGACTGCCCGTCGGCGATGAAGGCCTCGAGGATCCGCTGGTAGCGTTCGTGAAGCCCCCTCAGCCAGGCCTCCTTGGCGTCCCGCTCCACCGCCTCGGCGGCAACCGCCGCCCAGAGCCCCCGCCACTCGTCGATGAAAGCGAAGCGGCGGGCAAGAAGCTCCTTAAGCCGTTCGGGAAAAGGGCGGGCCAGGCGGGTGATCCGCTCGGCGTCGGCGTAGAACCCCAGCGTGCGGTACTCGACCAGGGCCCTCAAAAGATCCCGTTTGTCGCGGAAGTAGAGGTACACCGTACCCTTGCCGACCTCGGCGGCCTTGGCCACGTCCTCGACCTTGAGCCCGGAAAGCCCCCGCTCCCTTAGGACCCGGATGGTGGCCTCGAGGATCTGCTGGCGTTTATCGGTGCTCCGGGTCGAAAGGGCCACGTATAAAAGCTTAGCATAAAACCCTATACATTAAATGAGAACCCCCGACCTTTCCGATGGACGCGCGTCCTGAACGCGCTTCTCCCGAAAAAGGGCGGGGCCGCCCGGGGGCGCCGCTGCATGCATATACATGCAGGCGGAGCCCGGGTAAAATGAGACCGGGTATGCGTCCAAGCGGTGGGTACCTGATCACCGGAGGCGGTGATCCCCTGACCGGCGAATACAACTTCCTGGAGCAACGGCTGCTCTTCGCCTCGGGCGGGCAGGTCCTCTTTCTGGTGACCGAGGATGTCCGCGAGCTGGCCCAGGCTTGGCGCGAGGTTTACGCCCGGGTGCTGGGGGCCAAGGCCACCGGGCTAGTGGTGCTGAAGAGCCGCGAGGTCGCCCTGGACCGCAGCCTAGCCCGCCGGGTGGCCGAGGCCCGGCTGGTCTGGCTGGCCTCGAGGGCGCCCCAAGCGCTCCTCGAGCGGCTCCGGGATACGCCCCTGCAGCGGGCGCTGGCCGCGGTGGTGGCCGGCGGCGGCCACCTCGGCGCCTTCGGCGAAACCAGCGCGGTCCTGGGCGCCACCGCCCCCCTCCCCGAGGGTGAGCGGCTCGCCTTCACCTACGGCCTGGCCCTCCTCCCCGGGGTGGTGGCTTTCCCCGGCTTCGAGCGGCCGGGCAGCTTCGAGGCCCTAGCCCAGGCCACCGCCGCCCAACCCGACCTGACCGGGGTCGGCCTGCCCAGCGGCAGCGCCGTTGGGGTGGACCTAGAGGGGAACGCCCGGGTGCTGCAGGGCCGGGTCACCCGGCTGGGAGCGGGCGAGAGCCGGGTCTTCCGCACCAGCATCCGGGGGCTGGTGGCCGACCTGCTTGCCGCCGGCGAACGGTTCAAGCTCCCGGTCTACCCCCGGGGGGGCGTAGGCTAAGGGCGTGGGCGGCCTGACCGACCTCGAGGGTTTCACGGTCGGGGTCTGGACCGACGAACGGGCCCGGACCGGGGTCACCGTCATCCGGTGCCCCCGGGAAGGGTGCCTGGCCTCGGCCAGCTTTCTGGGGCCGGCCCCGGGTACCCGCGAGGCCGCCCTGCTCGCCCCCGAAAAACCGGTGGAACGGGTGCACGCCCTGGTCTTTACCGGCGGCTCGGCACTGGGGCTTGCGAGCGCCACCGGGGTGGCCCGCCGGCTGGCCGAGGAAGGCGTCGGTCACCCCACCCGGGTCCGGCCCATCCCGATCGTCCCGGCCGCGGTGATCTACGATCTCCTGCTAGGGGAACCCACCTGGCCAGACGCCGACGCGGGCTACCGCGCCGCCGCCGCCGCCAGCCGGGCCCCGGTGCCGGAGGGCCCGGTGGGGGCGGGCGCCGGTGCCAGCGCCGGCAAGTACCGAACCCCGGTGCCCACCGGGCAGGGCAGCGCCCGGGTCGAGTCCGGGGCCGTGCGGGCGGCGGCGCTGGCGGTGGTCAACCCGGTGGGCGACGTCTACGACCTAAAGGGCCGCCTTCTCGCCGGTCATGGCGAGCCCTGCCCGTTCCTGCCCTCGCCGCTTGAGAACACCACCCTGGTGGCGGTGGGCCTGGAGGCCCCGCTCACCAAGCCCCAGGCCAAACTCCTGGCCGACGCCAGCCAGGCCGCGATCGGCCGGGTGGTGCGCCCCTCCCACACCCCCTGGGACGGCGACGCGGTCTTCGTGCTCTCCACCGGACGGGGACCGGAGGCGCCGCTCGGGCTGCTCGCAGCCCTGGTTCAGGAAGCGGTAACCGCGGCCATCATTCGGGCAGCCGGAGCCCGGCGATAACCCCGGCGAGAACGGGGTCGTTGCTGGCGAGGAGCGCCTCGCGGACCCCCTCGCCGCTGGGGGTGAGTTCGACCAGGAGCGCGCCCGGAAAGTCCTCGGGCGCGCCCCATTCCACCGCCGCCAGCCGGGCCCCGGCGAGCTCCTCCCAAAGCCCCAGGGCCTCGGCCTGGCGGGGATCGGCCAGGCGGTAAAGGTCGACGTGGACCAGCGGCCCCTCCGGGGTGGGGTAAACGTGCATCAAGGTATAGGTGGGGCTGGTAACCCGGCCGGTAAAACCGAGCGCCCGGGCCAGGTGGCGCACCAGCGTGGTCTTCCCCGCCCCCAAGGGGCCCCGGAGCACCACCACGGTGCCGGCGGGCAGCCCCCGGGCCAAGGCCCGGGCCAGGGCCCGGGTGGCCGCCTCGCTTTCCAGGCGAACCCTTCGCTCCACCTACCCGCGCTCCCTCGCAATGAGCCCAAGGACGCGGTTCAAAAGCGGCTTCTCGGCCAGCACCACCCGCTCGCCCCCGGGCAGGAAGGCGTGCACCAGGACGTGGTCGGGCAGGTAGAGGGTGTATAGAAGGGGCCGTCCGGCGGCGAAGAGCTCGTGCTTGAGCGCCTCAAGCCGCTCCCGGTCCACCGGAAGCTCGCCCTCCACCCCCCCGGCGGTGAGCCGGGCCACCGCCACCACCCCATGGATCCGGTAGTCGACCGGCTCGGGGGCGGCGTCGAAAACCCCCAGGAGCTCGTCGAGGTCCTTGCCCTCAAGCTCGGCGGCGAGCTCCTTGGCGGCCTGGTACTCCTGGGCCAGCTGGTCGAGGAGGGGTTCGGCCTCGGAGAGCGCCCGATCAAGCTCCAAAAGCCCCTCGGTGCCCAGGCGGTCGAGCCGGCCGAACCCCTCCTCCAGAAAACCCATCAACGCGCCCAATCGGCTGCGGGTTTCGCCGGTCAGGTGCTTGTACCGGGCGAAGCCCTCGGCCAGCCGAGCGTAGCGGTCGGCCAGCGACTTGCGGAGGGCTTCCCGGCGCCCCTCGAGGGCAGCCATCTCGGCCTCCAGCCGCTCGAAGTCGGGAAGCCCCTGGTCCAGGGCCGCCTCGGCCTCGGCCAGCCGCTCAAGGAGGGCTTCCCCGCCCAGCCCCAGGAAGCGCTCGGCTAGCGAACGCAACCGGGCCAGCCGGGTCCGGGACCGGCGGCGGGCCCGGCCCACCTCCTCCTCCAGGCGAGCAGCGAGCCCTTTGAGCTCGGGGAAACGCCCGGCGGCGAGCTCGGCCTCGGCCGCATCGATCGCGCCGGCGTCCACCCCGAACCGACGGGCCCGAACCTTGAGCCGCTCAAGCTCGGCGGCGAGGGCAGCCCGGGCCGCCGCCTCCAGGGCCGAGAGCCGTTCCTCGGCGGCCTCCAGCGCCCCCTCCTCCAGGGCCGCCTCCACCGCCGCCCGCTCCGCCGCCAGGTGACCGAGCCGGGGGACCGCCTGAAGCCGGGCCCAGAGCACCTGGGCGCGGTCGGCCAGGGCACGGGGCAGGGCCTCCTTCAGCTTGGCGAAGAGGGCCTCGTCCACCGCCCCCTCCTCGGCCTGGGCCAATAGCCGCTCGAGGTCGGCGGCGAGACCGGGCTCGCGGGCGGCGTCGATGCGGTCCCGGGCGGCCTCGGCAAACCGCCGGGCCTCCTCGGCCAGGGCCCGGGCCCGGCTCCTTGCCTGATCCTCGGCCTCGGCCTGTTCGAGCAAGCGCTCGACCTCCCTTTCCAGCTCCTCGATCCCCTCGGGATAGAGCCCCTGGGTCAGGGCCTCGGCCACCGCCGCCAGCTGGGCCCAGAGCGAGGCCGAGGGCGCCCCCTTCTGCTCGGCGGTGCGGAGTTTTTCGGCAATCCACTCGTAGCGGGCCCGGGCCTCCGCCAACCGTTCCTTCTGGGCGTCCTCGAGCGCTTGGTGGAAAGCCTCGAGCGCCTCCCCGAGAAGCGCCCCCTCGGCGAGCCGGCGACGCAGCCCCTCGGCCTCCTCCAGCAATTCCCGGTTCAGCACCGGACGGTACCGCTCGAGCAGGGTCTCCAACCGGCGGGCCTCCTCGGCCCGCTCGATCTCGCGGATCTTGTCCTGCTGCTCGGGGGTAAGGGCCTCGAGGTCGACCTCGAGCTCCAGCGGCTCGTCCTCCTCGATCAGGACCACCAGCTCCTCCTCGCCGACCGGCTCCACCACCGAGGACTCCACCAGCTTCAAAAGCTCGGCGGCCAGGCTACGGGCCCGGTCCACCTCGGCCGGGGCCAGAAGACGCTCCGCCTGGGCGGCCTCGATCTGGGCCAAGAGCGAGGCCAACCGGCGAACCTTCCGCCCGCCGACCTTCTTCACCCGCTCGTAGTGGCGCCTGAGTTCGGCGATTTCGCGGGCCTGCTGAACCAGACGGGACTCGAGCTTCTCCTTGAGGGCGTCCACCACCAGCTGGGCCTCGCGGGCCTGCTCGGGGTTCCACTCGGCCCGGAGCCCCCCCACCAAACGCCGGAGGCGCTGCACCTCGGGCCAGTCGATGTAGATCCCGAAAGCCTTCAAGGCGGCCTCGAGGCTAGCCAGGTCGGGGGGTTCGGCCGGTCCGGTGAGCTCGGCCAATAGGGCTTCGACCCGCCGCCGAGCCTCCTCGAGGGGCAGGATCTTCTGCAGCTCGGGGAAGACCACCCGCTTCAGAATCCGCTCGAGGTCGGCGGCCTCGAGCGCCTCGGGGGGTTTGCCCACTCGGGCGAGGGCCTCGGCCAGCACTGCTTCGGTCCGCTCCTTCAAGAGGGGTCTCAGCGCCGACTCCAGCTCGGCGTAACGGTTCACCCCCTCATCATAGCCGGCGCCCGGCGAGGTCGGCGGCGGTTTCTTCGGGCAGCAAAAAGCCCACGCTCACCACAAACCGAAGGGCATCGTCGACCCCCAATTCCAGTGGGACCAGCTCGTCGGCGGGCACCACCAGCACGAACCCCGAAGCCGGCACCGGGCTGGTGGGGACCACCACCACCACGTGCCCCTCGGGGAGCGGGGGCAGCCGCCGCCCCACCGATTGGACCACGAAGCAAAGGGCATAGATCCCCTTGCGGGGGTACTCGATGAGGGCCGGCCGGGAGAACTGCAGATCGCTCCGACCGAAGATCCCCCCGGCGACCTGCTTGGTGGCCCGGTAAATCTCCCCCACCAAGGGCAGGCGGACGAAGAGCCGTTCCACCGCCTCGACCACCCGCCGCCCCAACCAGTGGGAGACCAGCATCCCAAAGAGCACCACGAGCAGGGCGGCCACCCCCAGGCCGAGTAGGGGGACGAGGGGGAGAAGCCAGGGCGGGGGAGCCACCCCAAAGAGGCCGAGGAGCCCCCCGAAAAGCCAAAGGGCCTGGCGGTAAACCCAGGCCAGCACCCACAGCGTCACCACCAGCGGCAAGAGCGCCGCCAGGCCGGCCAGAAAGTAGCGCTCAAGCCTCACGGACCGACCTCCAGGTCGTAAACGCCCCCGCGGTAGGCCAGGCGGACGGTGCGGTGCTCCTTGCCCTTGGCGAGGCGAAGAACCGCCTGGTAGCGGCGCGGGGGCTCCTCAAGGAGCTCCATCCGCACCACCCGCCAACCCAGGTCAGCGAGCGCCGACTTAAGCCAGGCCAGCATTGCGTCGAAGCCCTGGGGGGCGGCAAACCGGCTCTGGCTTCGCTGCCCCAGGTAACGCTGGAAGAGGAGGGTGCTTCCCGGCGGGGCCATGAGCCCCAGGTCCCCGTTTAGGAGAATCGCCCCGCTGGCGTCGCGGACCACCAGCACCCCGGGGCCGGCCTGCGCCGGAGGGTAACGGGGGGACGCGACCCGGGGGGCGCAGGCCACCAGCAGCGCGAGCAGAATCGGTATAAGCCCTAGCCTTCGCATTTCACGTAAGCTCAACCCGGTAGTCGAGGGGGCGGAGGTAGAACTCGTGGATCGCAGTGGTGGAAACCACCGCCACCGTGGGCAGGTGGCGCTTGTAGTGGGTCTTGTTGACCAGCTCCTTGACCCGGCGGATCTCCTCCTCGCGGTAGCCCAGGGCCTGGATGTAGGCGTCGGGGTAGCCCTTCAGGTAGTGCTCCAGGATCACGTCCGCCCGCCGATAGGAAAGCCCCAAGTCGGCCTCGTCGGTCTGACCGGGAATCAGGTCGGCGGTGGGGGGCTTTTTTAGGATCGCCTCGGGCACGCCCAGCTCCTCGGCCAGCCCCCAAACCTGGGTCTTGTAAAGATCTCCCAGCGGGTTGACGGGCGGGGCGTCGTCGCCGTGCCAGGTGAAGTAGCCGAAGAGCCGCTCGGTCTTGTTCCCGGTGCCGAGCGGCAGGGCCTGGTAGGCCATCGAGAGATCGAAGAGCACGATCATGCGGGCCCGGGCCTTGACGTTGCCCTTGCGGTAGGGGGTGAGGTCGGGGCGAACGCTGGCGTAGCCCTCGACCATCGGGGTGATGTCGATGACCTCGAGGTCCACCCCGAAAGCGCGGGCGGCGAGCCGGGCGTGCTCCAGCGACTCGGGGGCGCTCTCGGCGTGCGGTAGCGCCAGGGCGTGCACGTTCTCGGGCCCCAGCGCCCGCGCCGCCAGGGCCAGGGTGGTGGCCGAGTCCACCCCGCCGGAGACCGCCACCAGGGCCTTGGTGTAGCCCCGCCAGGCCAGCTCGCGCTCCAGAAACCGGGTCAGGTAGTCGGCCACCGCCGGGTAGTCGAGCGCCAGCACCTCGCCACCGGGGACGCCGCGAACCTTCCTCATAGTTCCTCCCGAATCCGGCGGAGGTCGTTCCAGAGAATCGGCAAGCCGCTCTTCAGATCGGCCAGCATGGGGTTGTCGTAGCGCACCGGGGGGATGCGGGCAAGGTCAAGGTCCACCAGCAGGAGGGCCTCCTCGAAGACCGGGGCCTCGCCCAGGAGACGCCCCTCGGGGCTGGCCACCAAGCTGCCCCCGCTCATCCCCTTCCCGGCCTCGAAACCCACAAGGCTGGCGAGCACCACGTAGACCCCGTGCTCGGCAGCCACGCTCATGGCCAGCTGGCGCCAGCGTTCGACGTTGGCCGGCCGGGGGCCGGAAAAGCCGCGGGCCGGGCTGGCGGAGGGGACGTAAATCACTTCGGCCCCGTCGAGGGCGGCCAGAGTGCTGGTGATCGAGTGCCAGAAATCCTCGCAGATCAGGATCGCCGCCCGTCCGAATCGGGTGTCGAAGGCCCGCACCCCGTGGCCCCGGGAGAGGTAGCGCTCTTCGTCGAAAACCCCGTAGGTGGGAAGGAAGACCTTGCGGTGGCGGTGCAAGAGCCCCCGGCCGCCGAGCTCGAAGTAGGCAGCGGCGTTGTAGTAATCGCCGCTTTGCTCGTCCTTCTCGTAAAACCCGATGACCAGGTCCAAGGGGCCCTCCCAGGCCCGGCGGTGAATGCCGTCCAGGGCCTCGGCCAGCTCGTCGACGGTGAGGGCGAGCTCGCGCACCCCGCCTTGGAGGAAGTAGCCGGTGGGGTAGGCCTCGGGAACCACCACCACCTCGGGGGCGTCCTCGGCCAGCTCCAAAAGGGCGGCCTCGAGGTGGGCGAGGTTGCGCCGGACCTGACCCTTCTCGGGGGCCAGCTGGAGGACCGCGTGCCGCACCATGACCCCCTGAGTCTAACGCTCCGGCGGGGGTATAGTAGGGCTACCAAGGAGGCCGCCATGACCATCCGGCAGCTGCTCGACGAGAAGGGCCGCACCGTTTACACCATCGGGCCCGACGAGAGCGTTTTCGAAGCCATTCGGCGCATGGCCGAGAAGGGGATCGGGGCCCTTTTGGTCACCGAAGGCGACCGCCCGGTGGGCATCGTCACCGAACGCGACTACGCCCGCAAGGTGATCCTAAAGGGGCGCTCCTCCAAGGACACCCCGGTGCGGGCGATCATGACCCCGGACTTCATCTACATCCGCCCTGACCAGACGATCGAGGAGGCGATGGCGATTATGACCGAGAAAAGGGTCCGCCACCTTCCGGTGATCGAGGAGGGCCGGCTTATCGGCATCGTCTCCATCGGCGACGTGGTCAAAAGCATCATCGAGCACCAGCAGTTCGTCATCGACCAGCTCACCAACTACATCCACGGCGATCGATCCTGACACAGCCGGCCTAAAACACCACCCGGTAGCGCAGGAAAAACGCAAAGCCGAGGGGGCCGACCCCGAAGTCCAGGGCCCAGGCGTCCCAGCTTGCGCCCGCCACCGCCCGTGGGGGGTAGCTCAGCAGAAGGTGGGCTCTACGGGTGGGGTCGGCGTAGTCCAACCGGAACTCGTTGACCGACCCGACCCGCACCGTCCCGCCCACCACCGCCCGCTCCACCGGGGCCTTCAGTCCCAAAACGGCGTAGGCCCCGGTGAACCGCTGGTAGGCCCCGGCCCCGGCGGTGAAGGTCCGCCCGCCCTCGATCCACGAAAGCGCCAGCTCCCCCCGGCTGGCCCGGTCCTGGTAGCGGTAGGTGCCGAGCAGCAAGAGCCGTTTGGCCAGCCGGAACCGGGCGCTGGCGTCGAGGTAGGGGCCTAGGCTATCCCGCTCGAAGGGCCAGAAGTGGCTGGGGGTACGGTTTTGGGTGTAGCCCAGCCGGAAGTCGAGGGCCGCCCGGGCCAGCGCGAAGGCCGCCCGGCCCTCCACCCAGTACTGGGCGTCGAGCCCCAGGTGCCCCCGGAAACCGAGCTCGGCCCGCCCCGCCGGACCGGCTTCGAAGGCCCGCGATAGCGCCAGGCCGAGGTTGGTCTCGTCGGTGCGGGGCCAGAGCGCCCGCAGGTAGACCTCCAGTCGCCAGTCCCCGCTGGGGTAGGTGAGGTGAAGCGTAGGCCCCAGCGAGGCCGGCGGCGACCCCACCCAACCCCCAAACTCCAGCTGCTGGGCACCCGCCCCAAGAAGCGTCCAGACGAAAAACGCCAGGCCGAACGCGGCGCGCCTCACGCCTTCCTCTCCCGGGCGGCCTCCAGGAAGGCCACCACCCGCCGGCTGACCTCTTCCGCCCGCCGGTCCAGCAGCAGGTCGTGACCGCTATCCGCCTGCACCACCAGCCGCTTGGTGGCGCTGCCCAAAAGGGCGTGGTACCGCCGCACCGCCGCCATCGGCACCACGGTATCGTACTCGGCGGCCACCACCAGCGCCGGCGCCCGAACCCGGGGCAGGACCGCCGGCGTCCGGTCGGCCAGCCTTTTCAGCTCAACGAAAGCCCGGCTCGGGAACCACGGGTAGTTGGGGCTTCGCTTTTTAAGCTCAGGGTCCAGGATCGAGCTCTCCCCCCGGTAGCGGGGGATGAGCCAGTAGAGGTAGGGGGCCAGCGCGGCCAGGGGGTTTTTAAACCCCAGGGCCGGGGCCAGCGCCACCAGGGCAAAGGCCTCCCCCTCGGCGGCCACCCAGGCGGCCAAAAGCCCCCCCATAGAAAGCCCCACCACCGCCTTGGGCGCGGGCAGCGCCCGCCAGGCGGAGCGCGCGTCCTCCAACCAGTCGAGGTAGCGCACCCCCGCGAGGTCCTCGGGGCGGGTGCCGTGCCCCCGGAGGGCGGGCTGAACAACCTCGAACCCCGCACCCTGGAGGGCCTCCGGGAGCGGCCCCATGGTGAGGACAGGGTGGGAGGTGAACCCGTGGAGCACCAGGACCGAGGCCATGGCCCGATGCTACCCCAACCCGCCGAACGTGACATACTTACCCAAGAAGATGCTCAAGGGCAACCTCGCTGATCTTCCGCTCCCCGAGCTCCTCCAGACCCTGGCCACCTCCAGCCAGGGCGGGCTCTTGGCCCTCAAGGTCCCTGGGCTGGAAGGGCGGGTGGGGTTCAGAGCCCAACGGATCGTCTTCGCCAGGGCGGGGGGCCTCGAGGGACTGGACGCCCTTTTGCTCCTGGCCGGTCTTCGGGAAGGCCCCTTTGTCTTTGGCCCCGCCGATCTGGAGGAGGAAAACCTAAAGGCGCCGCTCACCGAAGTGCTCACCGCCTTGCTCGAGGCCACCGAGGTCTGGCGATCGCTCACCGCGATCCCCGAGGACTGGAGCCGGGTACTTAAAAAGAGCGGGCCGAGGCAGGAATTCGAGCTCGCCCTCCCCGAGCTTCAGCTCTACAGCGAGGCCGAGGACCGAACGGTGGCCGAGGTGCTGGCCGTTCCCGGCGAGGTGCTGGCCCGCGCCCGCACCTTGAACCGGCTGCTGGCCCGGGGGGTGCTGGTGGCCCGGGTGGCCCGGTCCATCGCGCCGGTCACCCTGGTGGCCCTCCCCTACTACGGCCCGGTCACCGGACTGGCCTACGTGGACCGCGAGCTCTACCAGCGCTGGAGCGAGCGGCTGGGGGGGCCCTTTAGACTGAGGGTGCGCGCGCCCCGCGGCGGGGAGGCCACCTTCCGGGTGGAACCCCGCGACGCCATCCCCGAACGGGTGATGCTCCACGATCGCGAGCTCCGGAAGCTCCGGGCCGCGCGGGGCACCCGTCTCAAGGTGGTGCCGGAGGTTGAAGATGGATCTATTAAGCCTTAACGCCCTGATCAACCGCTACGTTTGGGGCCCCGAGATGATGCTCGTCTTCCTGCTGGTGGGCCTTTACCTGACCTTCCGCTCGGGGTTTATCCAGTTCACCCGAATAGGGATCGTCCTGCGGGAAACCCTGGGGGCCATCCGCGAGCGATCCCTGGGCGCGGGCGGCGAGATCACCCCCTTCCAGGCCACCATGGTGGCGCTCGGCGCCACCATGGGGCAGGGCAACCTGATCGGGGTTACCGCCGCCCTGCTCGCCGGCGGACCGGGGGCGATTTTCTGGATGTGGGTCGCCGGCCTCGTGGGTATGGCCACCAAGTTCGCCGAGGCCACCCTGGCGGTCCACTTCCGCCGCCGCTACGCCGACGGCTCGGTTTCCGGTGGGCCGATGTTCTACCTTTCCCGGGGGCTCCCCAAGGGGCTTGCCTGGCTCGGCGGGGCGTACGCCCTGCTGGCCGCGCTGGCCGCCTTCGGCATCGGCAACCTGACCCAGAGCTCGGCCATGGCGGCGAGCCTGGAGGCCGCCTTCAAGATCCCCCCCGGGCTAACCGGGCTCTTCGTCGCCCTGGTGGTGGCCTTCATCCTGGGTGGGGGCATCCGCCGGATCGCTGGGTTCGCGCAGACCTTGGTGCCCCTTATGCTGCTCCTCTTCCTGGTCGCGGGAATCGCCGAACTGGTGCTCTACGCGGGGAACCTGGGAACGGCCCTGGCGGCGATCTTCCAGGGAGCTTTCGGGGCCCAGGCGGTGGCCTTGGGCAGGACGCCGGAGCCGCC
>WFNN01000151.1 GCA_015488545.1 Thermaceae bacterium
AGACAGCCCCTCCGCTTTGACCCCGAAGCCCCCAGCTGACCATGGCCTACCTTTACCTGTACGGCACCCACCTGGTTTACGACGACGAGGGCAAAGGGCCGCCGGTGCTCCTGATCGGGGCGCGCGCGGCCGACTGGCCCGAGCCCAGGCCAGCGGGTTTTCGCTATCTCGTTCCCGATTTCCCTGGACGCGGGCGCACCGAGGGGCGCCCCCTGACCCCGGAGGAGGAGGCCGAGTTCGTGGTGGGGCTCATCATGATGCTGAACCTTAAGGATTACCGGGTTTTGGTACGCGGGCACGGCGAACGGGTCGGGGCGGTGCTGGCCGAGCGAATGGGGCTGCCGGCACCTTGCCCTGCCCCCGACCGCGCCGCCCTGTGGCGCTGCCTTGCAGGTTAGTCGCTCTCCTGCCGGCCGTTTTTCCCAAGCATCCGGGCCACGTCGCCGGGGGCTTCGGGGGGGCCCACCAGGATTAGGGTGTCCCCCTCCTCGAGCTGGGTGTGCCCCCGGGGCACGATGACCTTGTCGGCCTTTTCCCGCAGGACCGAAATGACCAGCACGCTGGGCGGCAAGCCGAGTTCGGCGATCCTGCGCCCGGCCCAAGGGTGGCCGGGATCGAGCCGCAGGGTGAAGGCGATCTCGTTGCCCTCGGGATCGAGCGGCACCGGCTGACCGGTCTCCAAAAGGCGGGCGATTTGGGGCAGGGGCACATCGGAGGGGATGGGCAGGCCCCGTTCGGCCAGGCTGGCGAGCGCCATGCGAATGTATTCGTGGGCGTGCACCGGGCTGTCGATCCGTTCGGGCACCTGGGAGCGGTAGAGGGTGACGGTGTGCGGCACCAGCACGAAGGCGGTGAAGCTGGCCAGCATCAGGGGCACTAGAAGGCCGTACCCGCCGGTCATTTCGGTCACCATCACGATGGAGGAAAGCGGTGTTTTGGCGGCTCCGGCAAAGAAGCTGGCCATACCCACCAGGGCGAAGTCCACCGGGTTGACCCCGAGCCCGGGGAAGAGATGGGCGAGCATCTGGCCATAGGCCGCGCCCAGGGCGGCTCCGGTGAAGACGCTTGGGCCGAAGACGCCGCCCGAGCCCCCGGAGCCGATGGTCATCGAGGTGGCGAACATCTTCCCCAGGGCCATCAGCAGGAGGATCAGGAAGGGCAGCTTGTTTTCGAAAACGAGTTGCATCCAACCGTAGCCGCCGGAGAGCACCTGGGGTAGGAACGCTCCCAGAACGCCGGTGATGAGGCCGCCGAGGGCGGGCTTCAGGTAAACCGGCATCCGCAGTTCCCGGAACCAGGCCTGCGTGCCGTAGAAAAGCTTGACAAAGAACCAGGCCGCGCCCGCGGCCAAGACCCCGAGCAACAGGTAGAAGGGGAGTTCCTCCGGCTGGCTGTAGGCGTCGGCCCGGAGCTGGAAGAGCGAGCCAAAACCGGTCACGTAGCCGGCCACCGAGTAGGCGGTGACCGCCGAGATAATGCTTGGAACCAGCACGTCGTTCTCGGTATCGAGTTTGGCGTAGAGCACCTCGGCGGCGAAGAGGGCGCCTCCCAAGGGTGCGTGGAAGACCGCCCCGATGCCCCCGCCGGCCCCGGCCATGACCAGCGTTCGGCGCTCGGTGTCCGATAGCCGGAGCAAGTAGGAGCTTACCGCGGCCAGCCCGGCTCCGATCTGGGCGATCGGGCCCTCGCGCCCACCGGACCCGCCGGAGCCCAGGGTGATCGCCGAAGCCAGGGTTTTGATCAAGGGGACGCGGCCGCGTATGCGGCCGCCCTCCTCGTGGTAGGCGCGGATGACCGCGTCGGTGCCGTGCCCTTCGGCTTCCGGGGCAAAAGTAAAGACCAACCATCCGGCTAGAAGGCCACCCAGGGTGGTGGCCACCGGAATCAAGAGTCGGGCGTAGGGACCGAAACGGGCCACCGCCTGGCCACCCTCCGCGGCCAGACCGGGGGGCCGGTAGTGGGCGATGCCGGTCAGGAAAAGCTGGTGTCCGAGATCGAGCAGCCAGTTGAACAGGATCGCGCCGAGACCGGCCACGATACCGATTACGAAGCTAAGAACCAGAAGGCGGTACCAGTTGTAGGCGGAGCGCGACGGTCTAGCCACGGCGACCATTGTAAGTTCCGGGTGACGGGGCAGTCGTCCGTGTTGCGCTTTGGCCGGCCGCCGGGGTATGTTGGGAGATGGTTTTTGGAGGTGGAACGATGAAGAAAGCGTTGCTGGCAATCGGTCTGGTGTTGGCTCTGGGTAGCGCCCTGGCGATCGGCAACCTGGCGCCCTCGGTGGCCCTCCGTGGGGGTTACGCCGGTGGGGCTGCCTTCGGAATCGAGGCTTCCTGGAACTGCATGCTCTACCAACCCCCGGTGGGAGCGCTCCGGCCCACCCTCGATCTCGGGTACGCCGGTGGTTTTAACGGTAGCTTCGCGATGCGCTACCTGACCGGCCTGCCCGGGGTGAAGGGCCTCCGGCTTGGGGGCGGCGCCGGTATCGGGTACAGCGGGGCCTTTTACGGCCTGGTTCGGGGTGACATCGAGTACGACTTGCCGGTAACCGGTTTGCCGGCTCCGCTCTTCTTCGGGGCCGACGCCGGCTACGCCTTCCCCTTCTCGGGCACCGGCGCGCCCTTTGTCGCCGCCAAGCTCGGGATGCGTTTCTAGGTTTCCTCGGAAGCCTCTGCCCCGGGGCCGGTGGCCTCGGGGTTTTTCTTCATCACTTCACGGAGGAGGCTGGTGGCGTAGCTTCCCTTGGGAAGGAAGAAGTAAAGCCATACCCCGCCCTCAGCGGGTTCGACCCGCCACTCCGTGATCGGCACCCGGATCGGGCGGCGGGCGCCGCGACGGGCGGAGAAGTCCGCCCGGCTCAGGCCGTGACGGGCGAGAATCGTGTCCTCAAGCGCCCTGGCTTCGTCCTGGGCCTCGAAGTACTTCTTACCGAAGAGAGGGCCGGTGGCGCTGATTTCGAGCCTCGCTGCACGAGGGTTTTCCTGCTCCGGGTCCTCTACCAGGAACTCCCCGCCGGTGGCGTGCTTTTTCGCCACGTCCCCCTTCAGGAGGCGGTCGTAAAGACCGAGACGAAGCCGCTCGGCCAGGTACTCGTTGAACAGAAGGCTCTGCACGCTACCGATCAAAAACCGCTTGAGCCAGGGGCGGCCCCGGCCTTTCCCCTTCCGAATGAGCGAAAGCCCTTTTTCGGGGTTCTGGCCGCCAAGGCCGAAACGCTGGGGGCCGTAGTAGTTGGGCATGCCCGCGGTTTCAAGGCGCTGCATCACCGCCCTGGCGCGTTCGGCGTCGGCGCCTTCGATGAAGATCCGAAACCGGTTCCCCTTCAGGTGGCCGGTTCGAAGCTTGTTCCTGTGCCGTTCGGTCGCCAGGATGCGGATCCTTTGGGGCTCCTCGAGCCGGCCCACCACGCCCTCGTAGCCGGCCGGTATCGAAAGCCATTGGCGGGTGACGGCGTGCTTGTCCTTCAGCCCGGCGACCCCAATGGCCACTTCGGGCACCCCTAGGGCGACCAGGCGTTTCACCAGCTCCCGGGTGGTAAGCCCCCGCTTCTCGACCAGGAGGTAGAGGTGCTCCCCCTGGCCGGAAGGCCGGTAGGCAGGGACCTCTTCGACCTGGAAGTGGTCGAGCGTTTTTCGGATCCGCTCCCCGGTTCCGGGGAGATCGGCGGTGAGGTAGGGAAGGGCATCGAAGTCGGGGTGCACCGCCTTATGCTAGGCCAAAGTGGAGGAGCGGTTCGCGCGCGAGCTTACCAAGCTCTGCCCTGAAGGGCCGCTGGTGCTGGCGGTTTCGGGCGGCGGGGACTCGGTGGCCCTGGCCGTGCTGGTCCGGGCGCTGGGGCGCGAGGCCGTGGTGGCTCACTTCGACCACGGGCTCAGGCCCGAATCGTGGGAGGACGCCGCCTTTGTCCGTGCGCTTGCCGAAAGGCTCGGTTTCCCCGTGGTGGTCGAGCGGGTGGACGTCGCCCGGGTTGCCCGGGCACGAGGGGGTAACCTCGAGGCCACGGCCCGCGAGCTCCGCTACGCCTTTTTGGCACGGGTGGCAAAGCGCCACGGCGCCCGCTGCATCCTTACCGCCCACACCGCCGATGACCAGGCCGAGACCGTGCTCTTTCAGCTCTTTACGGGGACCGCCAGGGCCCCCGGCATTCGGCGTAAACGGGGTTCGTTTGCGCGGCCCTTGCTTTGGGCCAGGCGCGCCGAGCTCCGAACCTACCTCGAGGCCCGGGGCCTGCCCTGGCGGGAGGACCCCACCAACCTTGACCTCGCCCGCGACCGCGCCTACCTGCGCCACGAAGTCCTGCCCCGCGTCGAAGCCCGCTTTCCCGGTGTGGTCCCCGCGCTCGGCCGCTTCGCCGAGGTGCGGCAGGCAGAGGAGGACTGGCTCGAGGTCGAGGCCCAAAGGGTGCTTCGCTCCGACCCCCGGATCTTTGTTCCTAACTACCGCACCCTCCCCCTCGCCCGGGCTCCGGAACCCCTACGGTCCCGGGCGCTCCGTCGGATCCTGGAAGGGGTTCGCATCCGGCCCGAGGCGCGGCACGTGGCCGCATTGACTGAGGCCCTCTCGGGGACCAAAGCTGTGCTGACCAAAGAATTTATCGTTCGCGGCTACCAGGGTGCGCTTTTCTTGATCCCGGAAAACCTTTCCCCGGAGCCGGTCCCCGAGTGGGCCCGCCCCTGTGCCTACCGGAAGGACCTCCGCCTTTGGGGGGGAGGGCGGCTGGCCGAGTTCTTCCGCACCCGGGGGATTCCCCCCGAACTCCGGCGTCGTTGGCCGATCGGTTGCCGGGAGGGGCAGGTCGTTTGGGTGAGGGGCCTTTTCCCCGTACCTCCCGAGGATCGTTTCATGCGCCGAGCGCTTTCGCTGGCGCGGGCGGCCGCCCGCGCCGGGGAGGTGCCGGTGGGGGCTGTCCTCGTCCGGGGCCAGGAGGTGCTGGCCGAGGCCCGAAACGAGGTTCTTGCCCGGGGGGATCCCACCGCCCACGCCGAGCGGCTCGCCCTGGAAGCTGCTTTTCGGAAAGGGTTTGCCCGTTTGCGGGACGCCGTCCTTTACGTCAGCCTCGAGCCCTGCCCCATGTGCTTCGGCGCCTTGGTGGAAGCCGGTATCAAGGCGCTCTACTACGCTGCCGAGAACGAGAAGATGGGGGCCTTCACCGTGCACCGTCTCAAAGCCCCCTTCCCCGTGGTGCCTGGACGCTTCGGCGCCCAGAGTGCTAGACTTCTATCCGGGTTTTTTGCCCGTTTGCGCTCGGAGGGGTGCCGGAGCGGTTGAACGGGCCGGTCTCGAAAACCGGTGTGTCCGTAAGGGCACCGCGGGTTCGAATCCCGCCCCCTCCGCCACGATCCGCCCGATCGGGCGGATTTTACTTTTCGAGAATGAGCTTGGGGCGGAATCCTAGAATATCGGCGGCGACGAGGTGAAGGGGAACGCCTTTCCACTCTCCGGGAAGTTTTTCCGGGTCGGCGGTGTGCAGGTGCCCGTAGACCACCGCGTCGGGCCGGGCCTCCTCGATCAGCTCGGTGAAAAGCGTGGGTTCGCCACCGGGGCCAAAGGGAGGGTAATGAAGGGCGATGATCAGGTGCTCGTGGGGCTTCTGCCGGGCGTTCGCCAGGGAGAGTCGGAGCCTTTCGGCCTCGCGGCGGTAAATCTTCTCGTCGTGCTCGGTGAACTCGCGCTCAAAGGGGGTGATCCATCCCCGGGTGCCGGCCACCGCCACCCCTCCGACCGCCACCGCGTCGTTTTGGATCGCGTACATCTTCGGGGGCAGGGCCTTCCGGAGCTTAGAGATCGAAGGCCACCAATAATCGTGGTTCCCCCTCAGGATCACCTTGAACCCGGGGAGCTCGGCGAGCGCCGCTAAGTCGGGAAGCGCCTCCTCCAGCCGCATGGCCCAGGAGATGTCGCCGGGGATCACCACCAGGTCGTCCTCGCCCACGGTTTCCCGCCAGCGCGCGAAGAGCACCTCGGGGTGGCCGGCCCAGGCGGGTCCGAAGACGGTCATGGGCTTTTCCACCTGGCTCCCGAGGTGGGGATCGGCGAGGGCGAAGACGCGCACGGGGGTTAGTCTAGCAGGCGTGGGAGAGGCGCTGAAACGCGCGCTGGCCCTCTTGGCCCGCCGGGCCTACGCCGAGGCGGAGCTCCGGCGAAAGTTGGCGGGGTTTCCTGCGGACGAGATTGAGACCGCCCTGGACCGGCTCAAGGCGTGGGGCTACCTGGACGACCGGGCCTTCGCTGAGGCCTTCGTGCGGGTTCGCCGTGGTCGCTGGGGACCCAAGAAGCTTCGCCGGGCGCTCCTCGGTCGCGGCGTGCCCCCCTCGGTGGTGGACGCGGTCGTTACCGAGGACGATGAGCTGGAGCGGGCGGTGGCCCTGCTTGCGCGCCGCTGGAGGCGGTATGGGGGTGCGAAGGCCAGGGCGGTGCGGTTTCTGGTGGGGCGGGGGTTTTCCCTCGAGGCCGCCCTCCGGGCCTTCGAGCGGTTGCAGTCCGCACCCCCTGAAGGGTAGAACGGGGGCATGCCCCAGGTACGCGCCGAGGTTTTCGTTCCCAGGCCCCCCGAGGAGGTCTACCGCCTGGCCAAGGATTTGGAGGGGCTCGCCCCCTACCTAAAGGACGTGGAGAGCCTAAGGGTGGTGGAGTCCAGCGACGCGCACACCAAGAGCGAATGGGTGGCGGTGGCCATGGGGAAAAGGGTTCGTTGGGTCGAGGTCGAGGAGTGGAACGACGCCGAGCTTAAAAACCGCTTCTACTCGCCGGAAGGGGACTTCGACCGTTACGAGGGCACCTGGGCCTTCCTGCCCGAAGGGGATGGAACCCGGGTGGTGCTGGAGATCACCTACGAGCTGAACCTGCCTCTCTTTGGCGGTATTCTCAAAAAGCTGGTGCAGAAGCTCATGCAGGAAAACGCCGAGATGTTCCTGCGTGGCCTTAAGGATCGCGCCCTGGCGGCCTAGTTTGCTAGCATTGGGGCATGCGGCGGCCGGTCCCCAGGCGATGTTGAAGCCGGTCGCGGCCGTCGGATCCCGGAAAAAGCGGTCCGGTGGATGGGGGGATGAGGGTGGCGTTGGTCCTCTACAACACGATGTCCAGAAGGAAGGAAGCCTTTGAGCCCCGAATCCCGGGGCACGTGGGCATCTACGTGTGCGGCCCCACGGTGTACTCCGACGCGCACCTCGGCCACGCCAAGAGCGCGGTGAGCTTCGATGTGCTAAGGCGGTGGCTTTTGCACCTCGGTTACCGGGTGCGGTACGTTTCCAACGTCACCGACGTTGGCCACCTGACCGACGATGCCGACGAGGGCGAGGATAAAATCCTCCGCCGGGCCAAGCTGGAACGGTTGGAGCCCATGGAGGTCGCCGATAAGTACTTCTGGCGGTACTTCGAGGACATGGACGCGCTGAACGTACTTAGGCCCGACGTCACCCCCCGGGCCACCGGCCATATTGTCGAGCAAATCGAGCTTACCAAGGAGCTCCTGAAGCGGGGCTTCGCCTACGAGCGAAACGGTTCGGTCTACTTCCGGGCCGCGAAGTGGCCGGGCTATGGTAGGCTTTCCGGCCGTCGGCTGGAAGAGCAGGCCGCCGGTGCCCGGGTCGAGGTCCGGGAGGAGAAGGAGGATCCCCGCGACTGGGCGCTATGGAAGCGGGCGGAGCCCGGGCACCTGATGCGCTGGCCAAGCCCCTGGGGGGAGGGCTTTCCCGGATGGCACATCGAGTGCACGGTGATGAGCTTGAAGTACCTGGGGGAGGGTTTTGATATCCACGGTGGCGGCATCGATCTGCAGTTCCCCCACCACGAGGCCGAGATCGCCCAGGCCGAGGCCGCCGGCCGTGCCTTTGCCCGCTATTGGATGCACAACAACCACGTGCTTTTAGGCGGCGAGAAGATGGCCAAGTCCACCGGGAACTTCATTACCCTGCGGGAGCTTTTCCAGCGGGTGGAGCCCCTGGTGGTGCGCTTTTACCTGCTCCAAAGCCACTACCGTTCGGTGACCGATTTCACCGAGGAGGGCCTCGAGGCCGCCCGCCGCGGCTATTTCCGGCTTCTAGACGCCTACCGCGAGGTGCGGCGGCGGGCGAGCAGCGCCCCTGAAGGCGCGGACCCCGCCCTCGACGCTGCCACCGAACGGCTCTACGCCGCCTTCAGCGAGGCGATGAACGACGATCTGGGGACCCCGGAGGCCTTGGCCGCCTTCTTCACCTGGCTCCCGGAGCTCAACAAGGCCCTAGCTCGCGAGGTGGGAAAGGCCAGCCTCTCGCGGGCCGAGGCCGCCTTCCGCGACCTTGCCGAGGGGGTGCTCGGGCTTTTCCCCGAGCGGATCCTGACCGAAAGGCTCGAGGGGCCCGCCCTCGAGGGGCTGATGGAACTCGTCCTCGAGCTACGCGAGGAAGCCCGGCGCCGGAAGGACTACGCCCTCGCCGACCGGGTGCGCGAGCGTCTCGCCGAGCTTGGGGTCGTCGTCGAGGACACAGCCAAAGGTCCCCGGTGGAAGTTGGTAAGCTAGGCCTGGAGGTGGACCATGACCGGAAGGCTTTGGGTGTACTGGGCGGTTATCGCCGTGGTCTACTGGGTGATCGCCTTCCTGTTCAACGGCCTGTTCTTCGCCAACTGGGGGCTCACCTGGCAGCAGGGGTTGATCGGGGTGCTGATCGGTTTCTTCGCCGGCGCCTTCCTGGACCTTTTCATGAGCAGCTTGGAAGAGGAGGGGCCGGAGGGTACCTAAAGGCGCCGCAGTTGGGCGTAGTAGAAGCCGTCGAGGCCGGCCTCGGGACGAAGGTAGACCCCGAGGCCCTGCTTTAAAACCGGTAGGTCGACGGCCAGGGGTTCCGGTACGAAGTCCGGGTGACGGTTCAGAAAACCGCGGATCGCCCCCTCCCCCTCGGCCTCAGTGAGGCTGCAAACGGCGTAGACCAGAAGGCCTCCGGGGGCCACCGCCCCCGCGGCGGCCTCAAGCAGGGCGAGCTGGCGGGCCTGCATGCGCTCGGGGTCACCCGGCTCCAGGCGGTAGCGGAGCTCAGGGTGGTGCCGGATCGTTCCGGTGCCGGTGCAGGGGGCGTCGAGAAGCACCTTGGGGGCCGTTTCCGGAGCTCCCCGGGCAAGATCGGCGGTGATGAAACGGACGCGGAGACCCAGCCGGGCGAGGTTCTTTCGGCCCTCCTCTTGGCGACGGCGGTCGCGGTCCACGCTGATCACCTCGGCCCCGTGGGCGGCGAGCCAGGCGGCCTTAATTCCGGCTCCGCCGGCCAGGTCGAGGATTCGGTCCCCGGGGCGGGGGGAAAGCAGGCGAGCGGCCAGAAGCGAGGCGGGGTTTTGCGGCTGGATGAGCCCCCGGCGGTAGGCAGCGAGCGTTCGCAACGGGCCGCCGAATAGCGCCAGGCTGCCCGGCACCGGACCCGGGCGGTAGTCAACTCCTTCCGCCCGCAGGACCTCTTCGGCTCCGGGAAAGGCGGTAACCCAAAGCGGCGGCGGCTGGTTGAAGGCCTCCACGAAGCCGGCGTCGCCGAAGAAGGCGGCCCAATGCTGAAAAAGAAACCGGGGAACCGAGGCCCGGGCCCAGGGGGGCGCCGGCCGGTGGGTCACCCGGCGAAGGACCGCGTTGACCAGCCGAGCATGCCCGGGCGCGCGGTTTTTAGCGATCCCGACCCACTGGTGGACGGTGGCGTGGTCGGGGGTGCGTAGGAAGAGCTTTTCGTAGGTCCCCAGCCGCAGGATCCACCTCACCGCTGGCGGCAGGGCACCGGGCTTTCGGAGCCAGGGGGCCAGGGCATGGTCGAGGTAGAAAAGCCGTTGGAAAACCCCGTAGGCAAGCCGGGTGGCGAGGCCCCGGTCGGGGCCAGCGAGGCGGCTCCGGGCCAGCGCCCGGTCCAGGGTGGGCTCGAGATAGCGGCCCCGCTCCACCGCCAGGCATACGCGCAAGACGAGGGGCCGGGGCCCCTCGTCGCCTAGCCCTTCGCGCGGCATCAGTCGCGGCGCGCGCCCCCGAGGATGGCGGCGTACTGCAAGAGGTAGGCAATGCTCATCGCCAGCGCGGCGATGTAGGTGAAGGCGGCGGCGGTGAGCACGCGGCGGGCCCCGGGAAGTTCATCGGGATCTAAGAGGGCCAGTTGGCGGAGCTTTTGGAGGGCCCGGCGGCTGGCGTCGAGCTCCACCGGTAGCGTGACCAGTTGGAACAGGGCGGCGGCGGCGAAGAGGTAGAGCCCGAGTTTGGCGAGGCCCAGCGCACCGATCATCAGCCCGATGATGAAAAGCCAGGGCCCGAGGTTAGAACCGATCTGGGCTGCAGGCAGGATTTGGTGGCGGACCACCAGCCAGGGGTAGCGCCGTGCGTCCTGGATGGCGTGCCCGGTTTCGTGGGCGGCCACCGCCACCGCTGCGATGCTCGCCGAAGCGTAGTTGGGCTCAGAGAGGCGTAGGACTTTCTGGGTGGGATCGTAATGGTCGGTAAGGGTCCCCGGGATGGCTTCCACCCGCACGCCGGTGAGCCCCTCGGCGTCAAGCAGAGCACGGGCAGCGGCGGCGCCAGTGAGCCCCCGGCGGTTGGCGACCCGGCTGTAAGCCGCGTAGGTACTCTGAAGCCAACCCTGGATTAGCAGGGTAGCCAAGAAGATGAGCAGGATCAACCAGGTAAAGGGTCCGAAGAGGAACATACCGCTGGTTAGTCTAGCAGACCGCCCCGGCGGTGAACTGGGCGTTGTTTTCCGATTGGCGCGGGCTAGGGGTTGAGCGGCTGCGCCTTGATGGTGAAGCGAAGCGCGGTCCGCTCTTCGTTCTCCAGCTCCAGCTTGACAAAGGCCGGCTTGACGTAGAGGTCGAGGTTATCGGGGGTGATGTAACCGCGAGCGATGGCGATGGCCTTCACCGCCTGGTTCACTGCCGCGGGGCCGATGGCCTGGACCTCCACTTCCCCTTGGGAGCGCAACAGGGCCGCGATGGCACCGGCCACGGAGTTGGGCCTCGACTTACCGGACACGCGTAACGTTTCCACAGCAACCTCCCTACGAAGTCGCGCTACGGCAGCATCTTAGCCGGGGGCTTTTCCTCATGTCAAGCTAAGATAACCTCGCTTTCGGCCTCGCCAGCGGAAAAAATCGGGATCGGCTCACGTTGACCGTCCCCGACCATGAAGGTATAATCACCGCACGATTTGCGCATCTTTTCTCATTCTCGCGAAAGGGGGGCCATGCCAGATCTCGAACACGACGCCTGTGGGATCGTAGCCATCGCGGAAAAGGACGGACGGGCGCGGCACCGGAACGTGCTGCGGGCGATCGATGCCCTCTACCGCATGGCCCATCGGGCTGGGGCTATCCTTGGCGAGGGCGACGGCACCGGGATCATGACCGATCTGCCCCGAGAACTCTGGTCGGCCCGGTTCGAGGCCGCCGGGCTCGACCCTGCTCTCCCTGAAAACCCCCGCTTCTTCGTAGGACACCTGTTTATTCCCCGGGAGGAGGCCGGGAGGATTCCGGAGATCCTCGACTTTATCCGTTTGGCCGGCGCCCGGCAGGGGGTGCGTCTTCTCTACGAGCAGCGGGGGGAGACCAACCCCCGGGTTTTGGGGCCGGTGGGGCGTCGCACCGAGCCGATCTTTTACCAGGTGGCCGGGCTTTCGGAGGGGGGG
>WFNN01000152.1 GCA_015488545.1 Thermaceae bacterium
GCGGTGAGGGGTGGGGTTGCGGCCCTGGCCCGGCGGGTCCGCTCGGCCCGGGTCTTCCTGCCCCTCTTGATCGCGCTTTTCGTGGTGGTCTTTCAGTTCGGTATCCGGGCCAGCCTGCCCGATCCCCACGCCTTCTGGCTCCAGCTTGCGTTCTACGGGCTGCTCGGGCCCTTCATCGTTTACCTTACCCTCGACTGGATCTCCGACGAGCTGGCGGCCCGGGCCGAGGCCGAGCGGGCGCTCCTGGAGGCCAACCGCCGACTTTCCGCGGTGCGGACGGTGGTGCACCGGGCCCTCGAGGCGGAGAACCTCGACGAGGTGATGCGGGCGGTGGCCGAGGCGATCCGCGAGACGCTCGGGGGTGAGGTCGCCCTGAAGCTCGGGGAGTACCGTTACAGCACCGCCGGTTTCCCTGCCGCCGGTTGCCAGGCCGAGGGGGTCGTGGGGGTGGACCTACCCCGCAGCGGGGGGCGGCTCTGCTTCGCCGGCGAGGTGGAGGCGGGGTTCCTTGAGGTCCTTGCCGGCGAGGTGGACTCGGTGCTGGAGGCCGCCGAGGCCCGTACCCGCGACCTCCTCACCCTCTTCGAGGTCGACGAGGCGCTCCGGGCCGAGGCCAACCTGGGCAAGCTGTTGGAGCGTTTGCTGGAGCGGATCGTGGCCTGGGCCGGCGCCGAGGGCGGGGCGGTCTACCTGCTGGATGAGGGCGGGGTCTTGAAGCTCTGGGCCTACCGCGGCGAGTCGCCCGCCAAGCGCGCCTTTCTTCCCTCCGGGGCCTGGCGCGACGCGCTGAAAAAGCCGGTCTTTCTGGGCACCGGCTGGCTGGCGGTTCCGCTGGGGGACAAAACCCCGGTGGGGGTGCTCCTGCTGATCGGCGAGCACGAAAGGCTAAGGGGTGAGCTCGCCTTCCTCAAACTGCTGGCCTCCCAGGTAACCCTGGCGGTGCGGAACGCCCAGGCCTACCTCCGCGCCGAGGAGCTCGCGATCCACGAGGAGCGGACCCGGATCGCCCGCGAGATCCACGACGGCATCGCCCAGGCCCTGGCCTTCATGGCCCTCAAGCTCGACCTGGCCGCCCGGCTGATTGATAAGAACCCGGAGCGGGCCGAGGTCGAGCTTGCCCGGGTGCGCGAGGTGCTGAGGGCCCAGATTCGCGAGGTGCGCCGCTCGATCTTCGCGCTCAGGCCCATCGATCTCGAGCGCTACGGTTTCGTGGAGTCGGTGCGCCGCTACACCCAGGCCTTTGCGGAGCAGGCGGGCTTTCGCTCCAGCGTGCGGGTGGAGGGGGACCCCAACCTCTCCCAGGCCTCGGAGCTGGCCCTTTTCCGGGTGCTGCAGGAGGCGCTTAACAACGTGGCCAAGCACGCCCGGGCCCGGCGGGTCGAGGTGCGCCTGGTGGCGGGCAACCCCCGGGGGGCCCGGCTGGAGGTGACCGACGACGGCGTGGGCTTCGACCCTGGCGCGGTGCCCCGGGAGGGCCACTTTGGCTTAGCCCAGATGCGGGAGCGGGTCGAGGCCCGGGGTGGGCGGCTTGCGGTGGAGAGCGCACCGGGGCAGGGCACCCGCATCGTGGCGGAGGTGCCCGGCTAATGGTTTTCTCGGCGGCGGTGCTCGCCGGTGGCCGTTCCCGGCGCTTCGGGCGGGACAAGGCCCGTTTTGTCTGGCGGGGTAAGCCGCTCCTTCGGCACGTGCTCGATAGCTTGGTGGACGCCAGCGAGCGCTTCATCGTGGCGGGCCGCCCCTACCCCGAGTTCGGTGTGCCGGTCTACCCCGACCTGATCCCGGGCGGGGACAGCCTCTCGGGTATTCACTCCGCCCTCCACCACGCCGGGCAGCGGGTGGTGGCGGTCGCCGCCTGCGATCTGCCCAACCTTACCCCCGGTTACTGGGCGTTCCTGCTGGAAAACCTCGGCCGGGCCCCGGCGGTGGTGGCGTTCGGGCCCGAGGAATGGCCGGAGCCGCTGGCGGCGGTCTACACCAAGGACCTCCTTCCGCTCGCCGAGCGGCTTCTCAGGGAGGGCGACTACTTCATCCGCCGGCTGCTCGACGAGGGCGGGGCCCGCTACCTTTCCTGGGCCTCGGTCCGTGAGCGGTTCGGGGAGCGGGTCTTCGCCAACGTTAACCGGCCGGAGGACCTCGAAAGCCTCTCGGGATGGGCGTAGACGCGGTAGCTCCCGGGGCGAACGTAGGCCACCACGGTGAGCCCAAAGGCCCGTGCCAGCCGCACCGCCCGGTCGGTGGCCCCGGTGCGGGTGGCCGCCACCACCGCCCCTAGATGGATGGCCTTTTCGGCCATCTCGCGGGAGAACCGCCCGGTGGCTGCCAGGGCGAAGGGGCCGTTGAGCCCCTCCAGGAGCGCGGCCCCCGCCAGCCGGTCGAGTGCGTTGTGGCGGCCCACGTCCTCGAAGTGGAGGAGGAGGTTTCCCGCCAGATCGAAAAGCGCCGCCGCGTGCACCCCCCGGGTCCGCCGGTAGAGCCGGGCGGCCTGCTGGAGCCGCCTCAGAAGCAGAAAAGGGAGCTCGGGGTCCACCGCCGCTTCAGGTAGGGGCCTTAGCGGCCTTCGGCCGTAGCTCAACCCGCTGGCGCAGGCCGAACTCCTAAGCCCCACCTCGGCCTCGGGGACCCGGCTCGCCTGGAGGCAGAACCGCCGCCGGGCGGGGTCGTAGGCCCAGGCAACCTCGTCCAGCCGATCAAAAAAGCCCTGGTTCCAGAGGTAGCCGAGCCCGAGCGCGGCCTCGGCGCCGGGGGTGTAGGCCAGGCGGACCAGCACCCGGTCGTTGACCACGACCTCGAGCTCGTCCTCGGGGGGGAGGGGGAACTCGGCGGGGACGAGCTCGCCCTTTTGGTAGCGGTACACGGTCAGCCCTCCACCCGGCCGGCCTCGAGCAGAAAGCGCATCTCGACTCCCGCTGCCCGCAGGGCTGGAAGGTCGAGCCGGCCCGCCTCCCGGAGGTCCACCGCCGGCAGGGTGGCCCCGCATGTCAGGCACTGGTAAAGCCGGTAGTGGGGGTCGTAGGGGTAGTAGCGGAGCTTTTTGTGGTCGGCCTCCCCGCAGTAGGGGCAGGCGATCCGGGGCACCGCCCAGCGGCTATCGCAAACCGCGCAGACCAGGTGCCGGCCCCCGTCCTCGTCCAGGTAGGCGGCGTCGGCTTCGCCGCCGCAGACCGGGCAGCGGGCGCCGTCGCCCTCGGCTTCCCGGGCCAGACCCCGGGCGTAGGCCCGGAGGGCGGCGAGGAGAACAAAGCGCTCGGGTTCGGGGCGGTCCCCCAGAGCCCCGGCGAAGGCCTCGGCGAGGAGGGCCTCGAGCTCGCCCGGACCCAGGTGCAAAAGCCCCTCGGCTGCCGCGGCCAGCGCCGGGTCGTAGGCTCGGAGGCTGGTCTGCACCCGGGCCATCACCTCCTGGACCTCGCGAAAGGGGGCGCCCGGCGTCCAGTCCGGGGCAGGGATCGCGTCGAGTTCGCGGTAGAGTTCGTCTAGCGTCATGCTGGCCTCCTGTGGGGGCCGCCGGCGGCCCCCAGGGCTAGATCAGGTAGCCGACCTGGCCGGCGTAGACCACGAAGTAACGGAGCAAGAAGCCCCCCGCCAGCACCAGGAGGGCGGCGAGCCAAAGGCCTTTCTTGCGGGCCTCGAGCCAGATCGGGATCCCAAAGCCGAAGGCCACGAAGCCCCAGAAGGCCCAGGCTAGGGAGCCGGAGAGGAGCGCCTGCACCGCGGGGGTTGCGCTGGGGTAGGTCCAGACCAGGTGCAAAAGGATCAGCGCCCCCTCCACCCAGGCCAGCCAGAAGGCCGCCCGGTGGACGCCCGCCTCGGCCCCGAAGAGGGCCAGCACCGCCGCCCCGGTGGTCCCCGCCGAGGCCAGGAAGATCCAGGGGATCAGCGGGCTGGCGGCCCAGAAGGGCCGGGCGGTGGCGGTGAGCAGGACCCCGGTGTACCCCACCACCAGGAGGGTGAGGATCGCCGCCGCCCAGACCAAAAGCGGCGGCCACTGCCGCAGGAAGAGGAGCAAAAAGAGGGCGATGCCGTCCAGGAAAAGGAAGGCCGAGCCCAGCCACATCACCGAGACCGGCCGGAAGCTGGCCAAGAGGTGCCAGAACCGCAGGGGCTGGCCCAGGTCGATCACCAGGAGCAAAGCCCCCACCACCACGCCCAGGAAGGCGAGCCAGGCGCCGACCCGCTGGAGCCAGCGGTCGCGCTGGCTCAGGGCGAGCAGAAAGGCGCCTCCGCCGAACCCTGCTAGCCAGAAGTAGAGGACGATGTAGATGCCCCACTCGCCGCCGGTCATGATTCACCTCCCGAAACTTCCTCGCGCCGGGCGATCACCCAGCCCAGCGTCCCTAGGGCGGCGGCGGCGATGCCGGCCGAGAGCCAGTCGACCGCCACCTTGTGGCGCTGGGTCATCGGCTCGATCGGCAGACCGTAGGTCGAGGGGTGCCGCAAGAGCACGTAGATCACGTGGGTGCCGCCCATCTCCTTGAGGCCGTAGACGTTGGCCTCGGTGTAGCCCTCGGCTTTGAGCGCCTCGACCCGCTCCCAGGCGGCCCGCCGCATGGCCCCGTAGGTGCCGAAGCGGAGCGCCCCGGTGGGGCAGGCCTTAACGCATGCCGGGGCCAGGCCGTTGGCGATCCGGTCGTGGCAGAAGGTGCATTTTTGCACCACGCCCTTTTGCTCGTCGAAGTGCACCGCGTCGTAGGGGCAGGCCTGGACGCAGTTGCGGCAGCCGATGCACCAGTCCTGGTCCACCGTGACCACCCCGCCGGGGCGGTAGTTCATGGCCCCGGTGGGGCAGGCCTCCACGCAGGCCGCTTCGCTGCAGTGCATGCAGGAGGTTCGGGTGAAGTCCCAGTAGACCTCGCCGTCCTTGTCCAGCCCCTCGTGGTAGCTCATCTTGAGCCAGGTATGGGCCGAAAGGTAGGAGGAGTCGTAGGACCCCCGGTTTTGGGTCTCGGTCGCCGGAAGGTCGTTCCACTGCTTGCAGCCGACCTGGCAGGCCCGGCAACCGATGCAGTAGGAGGCGTCGAAGAGAATGGCGAAATCGTCTAGCCTTGGCATGCCGACCTCCTAGAGTTCCTCCGCCAGGCGGAGCTTTTGCTCGCGAGAAAGCCGCTTGTGGTCGAGGTCGATCTTCTTGGGTGGCCGGGCGAGCTTCTTGATCCGCACGAGCATTGCCTTGGTTTCCGGGATAAAGGCGTTGGGGTCGTGGACGCTGGGGGTGAGGGCGTTCCCCGCCGAGTTGGGCCGGGCGCCGCCGCCCATGTAGCCCCAGTGCCAGGGGAGGCCGACCTGATGAACGGTGCGGACCCCTTTGGCGTCCTCGATCTTCATCGGCTGGATGCGCGGGGTGACGATGGCCACCGCTTCCACCGACCCCCGGGCGGATTCGACCAGCACCCAGTCGCCGTTTCGGATCCCAAGGTCCTGGGCCAGCGCGGTCCCGATCTCGACGAAGGGGTCGGGCTGGAGCTCGAGGAGCCAGGGGACGTTCCGGCTCATCATCCCGGTGTGCCAGTGCTCGGTCAGCCGGTAGGTGGTGGCGATGATGGGGTAATCCTCGGGGTCGCCGTAGACGTCGAGGTCCTTAAACCGCCAGACCTTGCAGACCGGGTCGTTTTGCTGGCCCATGGGGTTCAGCACCAGGCTTTCCCAGGGCTCGTAATGCTCGGGGAAGGGGCCGTCCTTGAGCTTGGTGGCGAAGATGTGGCCCACGCCGTCGGGCTTCATGATGAAGGGGAGCACGGTGCCGGGGGCCCAGCCGCCGTCAGGCACGTCGCCCACCCACTTTCGCTTTTCGGGGTTCCAGCGGATGACCCAGCGCTTTGGGTCGCGGGGCTCGCCGGTATCGAACCAGACCGAGGCCCGGTTGTAGCGGATCCGCCGGTTGACCGGCCAGCACCAGGCCCAGTTGGGGTAGATGCCGATTCCTGCCGGGTGATCGGTCTTGGAGTCGCGGCGGGCCATCATGTTGCCGGCCTCGGTCCAGGAACCTGCGTAGAGCCAGTTGCCGGCGGCGGTGGTGCCGTCGTCCTTGAGCTGGGTAAAGCTCGCCACCTGCTTGCCGGTGGTGAGGTCGTAGCCGTTGATCTCCTTGGCCCAGACCTCGGCCTGCTTTTCCGAGTACTTGGGCCAGGAGAGGTGGAGGATCGGGTCGGGGAAGGCCCCGCCTTCCTTGCGGTAGAGCTCCTTGAGCTTCTCCACCAGCCGGGTGAAGAAGTACATCTCGTCCACCGTGCCCTTGGGGGGCTCGGCCGCCTTCTCCGACCACTGGGCCCAAAGCCCGGTGTTGGTGATCGAGCCGGTCTTCTCGACCCAGACCGGGGTAGGGATGAAGAAGACCTCGGTCTTGATCTCGCTGGGGTTCACCCCGGGCCGCTTCCAGTGGGCGGCGGTCTCGGTTTCGAAGGGGTCGAGGATCACCATCCACTCCAGGCGGTCGAGCGCCTTTCGGGCCATGTGGACGTTGGCCGCGCTCATCGCCGGGTTCTGCCCGAGCACCACCATCCCTTTGAGCACCCCCGAGAGGGCAGCGTGGAGGAGGGCGTGGTGGGAGAAGTCGGTGGAGTTGTCGGGCTTTCCGTCCTTGTGGGGCGCCAGCTTGGCGAGGTAGTGGTAGCTGACCTTGGGATCGATCTCCGGCCACCAGGCCTTCAATTGACTGATGAAGTACTTGGGGAGGTTCTCCCACCAGTTGGGGGCGTTGGGGAGGAGGCGCTTCGGGGTCGACTCGGCGAGGTAGTCCTCCAGGGTCTGCTGGTGGACCTTGGGGGCCGGCATGTAGCCCGGCAGGATGTGGAAGAGGATCGCGTGGTCGGTGGAGCCCTGAACGTTGGAGTGGCCCCGGAGGGCGTTCACCCCGCCCCCGGCCACGCCGATGTTGCCGAGCAGGAGCTGGACGATGGCGTAAGTGCGGATGTGCTGGGTGCCGTAGGAGTGCTGGGTGGCGCCCATGGCGTAGGTGATCGTCCCCACCCGGCCGGGCCGCCCGGTCGAAGCGTAGGTGGCGTAGATCTTCTCCAGCTTCCCGACCGGGATGCCGGTGATGTCGGAAACGGTCTTGAGGTCGTAGCGGGAATAGTGTTTTTTCAAGAGCTGGAAGACCGTGCGAGGGTCGGAAAGCGTGGGGTCGCGCTTGACGTAGCCCTGCTCGTCGAGCTGGTAGGTCCAGGTGGAGCGGTCGTAGATCCCCTCCTGCTCAGGATTCTCCGGGGTGGGCTGGAAGCCGCTGAAGACCCCGTCGAGGTCGGTGGCGGTCTTGAAGTCGGGGTGGATGAGGAAGCTTGCGTTGGTGTAGTTCTTGACGTAGTACTCGTCGTAGAGCCGGTTTTCCAAGATGTAGTGGATCATCCCGCCCATGAAGGCGATGTCGGTTCCCACCCGGATCTGGGCGAAGATGTCGGCCCTCGAGGCCGTCCGGTTAAAGCGGGGGTCGACCACGATCAGCTTGGCGCCCCGTTTCTTGGCCTCCATGATCCAGTGGAAGACCAGCGGGTGCTGCTCGGCGGGGTTGCCGCCCTCCACCAGGACCACGTCGGCGTTCTTGAAGTCGATCGGGTGGTTGGTCATCGCCCCCCGGCCGAAGCTCTCGCCCAGGGCCGGTACGGTGGAGGAGTGGCAGATCCGGGCCTGGTGCTCGATGTAGTTGAGGCCGAGGGCCCGGGCCAGCTTGACGAAGAGGTAGCACTCCTCGTTGCTGTTGGAGCTTCCGCCCAGGAAAGCGATCGCCTCGGTGCGGTTCAGGATCCGGCCGGTCTCGTCGGTGGCCTGCCAGGTCTTGTCTCGGGTCGCCTTGATGCGACGGGCCACCTGCTCGATGACCCATTCGAGGTCCTTCTTCGCCCATTGGTCCGAGCCCGGAGCCCGGTAGAGGACCTCGGTCATCCGGTAGGGGCTTTCGGCGAACCCCCGGGCGGCCTCCCCCTTGGGGCAGAGACGCCCCCGGTTGATGGGGTGGTCGGGGTCGCCCTCGAGGTTCACCAGCTGACCCCCCTGGGCGGCCGCGATCATCCCGCAGCCGGTGGCGCAGTAGGGGCAGATTACCGGGTGCTCGCCCACCGGCTTGTGGAGCCGGGTGCCGGCCGAGGGCTGGGCCCTGCCCCGGAGCAAAAAGACGCTCGAGGACAGGGTCCCGAGCTGCAAGACCTGCCTTCGCGTGACCATACCTCACCTCCTTTTCGGGCGTCGAACGATTTTAAACATTCTCACCCGAAAAGGGGCTAAAGGGTTAGGGACATTTGTCCCGAGTTAGAGGGGGTAGGGGTGCCCCAACCGCGCGGGTTCCGCCCGCTGGCCCCGCTTTTCGAGCTGGCTCTGGAGCGCCGCTAGCTTATCGGGTTCGCCGTGGACCAGGAGAACCCGGGGTTCGGCGGCGAGCCAGTCCAAAAGTTCGTCCTGCCCCGCGTGGCCGGAAAAACCGCCGAGCCCCACCACCCGGGCCCGGACCGGGATCTCGTGTCCGTGAATCCGTACCCGCCGGGCGCCTTCCAAAAGCCGTCGGCCGAGCCCGCCCCGGGGTTGGTAGCCGACGAAGAGCACCGTGGAATGGGGTTCGGGGAGGTGGTGGCGGAGGTGGTGGAGGATGCGTCCGCCGGTGAGCATGCCGCTACCGGCAACGATGGTGGCCGGGCCCTCTAGGGTGTTGAGCCGCTTGGATTCCTCGACGCCGGCGGTGTAGTGCAGCTTGCGGGGGCGGAAGGGGTCCTCCCCTGCCTTGAAGAGGGCCTGGACTTTCAGCGAAAAAGCGTCCCGCACCCGCTCGTAGATCGCGCTCACCCGGGTGGTCAGGGGCGAGTCCACGAAGACCGGGGCCACTGGGATGCGCCGTCTCTCCTCGAACTCCCGGAGGTAGTAGAGGATTTCCTGGGCTCTCTCCAGGGCAAAGGCGGGCACGATCACCTTCCCGCCCCGGGCCAGGGTCTCGCCCACCACCCGGGCAAACTCGTCGAGGGTGGCGGCCAGGGGCTTGTGGGAGCGGTCGCCGTAGGTCCCTTCGCTGACCACCAGGTTGGCCTTGGGGGGGTAGTCGGGGTCAGGGAGCACCTCCTTGCGGCGGTGACCGAGATCCCCGGAGAAGACCAGCCTTTTGGCCTCCACCTCCACCACCACGAAGGCCGAGCCCGGCAGGTGGCCGGCGTTTTGCAGCTCGACAGAGAAGGGCCCGAACTTCCTGGGGCGGTAATAGGGAAGGGGTTCGAGCCGGCGGTAGAGCGCCTCGAGATCGGCCTCTTCCCAGAGCGGCTCGGGGACCGGCAGGCCCTTTCGCCGGGCCCGGGCCATCTCCTCCTCCATGATTTTGAGGGCGTCCTCGAGGATCGGCCTTAAAAGGAGCAGGGTGGGCTCGGTGGCGTAGACCGGCCCCCGGTAACCTTCGCGGATGAGCCGCGGCAGCCGACCGATGTGGTCGAGGTGAGCGTGGGTAACGACCACGGCGTTTACCCTGGCGGGGTCGAATCCGAAGGGGGTAAAGTTTCTGGGTTCGGCCTCGCCCTGGTACATGCCGCACTCCAGAAGCAGGCGGTAGCCCCGGTAGGCCAGCAGATGGCAGCTACCGGTTACGGTTCCGGCGGCGCCGTAAGGGATGAATACCGGATCCATGCCCCGAGTCTACGCCTGACAAAACCCTGACCTTTCGGGGTTAGCTTGGTCTTCGGAGGTGATGGTTGGTGGGAAAGCGGTTTTTCCTTCTACTGGGGCTTGCCCTTTTGGGTACGGCGGTCGCGAGACCGGTGCAGCTGAACGGAGCTGGGGCCACCTTTCCCTACCCCCTTTACGCCAAGTACTTTTCCGTCTACCACCGGTTGACCGGGGTACGGGTCAACTACCAGTCGATCGGTTCCGGTGGGGGCGTACGCCAGCTTTTTGCCCAAACCGTCCATTTCGGCGCTTCCGACGCGCCGCTTTCTGACGCCAAGGTGGCGGAGTTTCAAAAGAAGTTCGGCACCGATCCGGTGCACATCCCCACCGCCCTGGGCGCGGTGGCGGTGATCTACAACCTGCCTGGGGTGAAGGCCCCGATCCGCTTTAGCGGTAAGGTCCTATCGGGTATTTTTCTGGGTCGGATACGCACCTGGAACGATCCCCAGATTGCCAAGCTCAACCCCGACCTCAAGCTTCCCCCTCTCCCCATTACCGTGGTGCATCGCTCCGACGGTTCGGGAACCACCTATATCTTCACCGAATACCTGAGCAAGGTCAGCCCGGCCTGGAAGGAGAAGGTGGGCTTTGGTAAGAGCGTGGCCTGGCCTGCGGGGCTCGGGGGTAAGGGCAACGAGGGCGTCGCCGGCTTGGTGCGCCAGACCCCCGGCGCCGTAGGCTACGCCGAGCTGATCTACGCCCTTCAGAACAAGATTCCCTTCGGCGCGGTGAAGAACCGCGCCGGCCGTTTCGTTACCCCGTCGCTCGAAAGCGTGAAGGCGGCAGCGGTGCTCGAGGCCTTCCCCGCCGACACCCGCGTTTCCCTCACCGATACCCCGGCTCCAGAGGGCTACCCGATTACCAGCATGACCTGGATCCTGGTCTACCGGGACATGAAGGCGAACCGCGCGGTGCGGAACCGGGCCGAGGCGGAGGCGCTGGCCAAGCTGCTTTGGTGGGTGGTGCACGACGGTCAGCAGTACAACGAGCCGCTCCACTACGCGCGGCTCCCAGGGGTCGCGGTTCAGGTAACCGAGCGGAACCTCCGTACGCTCACCTACGGCGGCGCACCCTTGCTGCGCTAAACTCGTAGCGGTCGGGTTCGGGGGCTTTTGCCCCCGAACCCGGGGTTGGACCGGACATGCCCGAATGGATCTACCGGCGACTCGGTGACCGGCTCTTTGCCACTCTGGTAGCGGTTTTGGGTCTTGGGGTGGTGGGCGCCGCCCTGTTGATTACGGTGGTGCTTTACCAGGGCAGCGCCGAGGCTTTTCGTACCTTCGGATTTTTTGGCTTTCTAACCTCCAGCGTCTGGGACGCGGTAAGGGGCGTTTTCGGGGCCTGGCCGCCGCTACTTGGCACCCTGATCACCGCCTCTTTGGCCCTCCTTCTGGCCTTCTTCCCGGCGCTTGCGGCGGCGATCTTCGTTGTCGAGATGGCGCCTCGCTGGCTTCGTGAGCCGGTGGCCTACCTGGTTGATTTGCTGGCCGCCCTCCCCAGCGTGGTCTACGGGCTATGGGGCATCTTCGTGCTGGTGCCGCTGGTTCGGGCCCACCTGGAGTTGCCGCTTTTCACTTGGGCGGCCGCCCGCGCCCCCCTTCTCGTGCCTCTGCTCGGCCCGCCCACCGGGATAGGCCTCCTGTCCGCCACCCTGGTGTTGGCCCTGATGATCGTCCCCTACGCTAGCTCGCTGGCCCGGGATGCCCTGGCCCTGGTTCCCCAGAGCCAACGCGAGGCGATGTTCGCCCTCGGGGCCACCCGCTGGGAGGTGGTGCGGCGGGTGGTGATCCCCTACGCCCGGGCCGGTATCTTCTCGGGGGTGGTGCTGGCCCTGGCGCGGGCCCTGGGCGAAACCATGGCGGTCACCATGCTGATCGGTAACGCGGTGAACCTGCCCTACACCGTCTTCGGACCCGCCGCGACCATGGCCAGTCTGATCGCCAACGAGTTCACCGAGGCCGATACCGATCTCCACCTCTCCGCCCTGGTAGCGGTGGGCTTTGTGTTGCTATTGCTCTCGCTGCTCACCAACCTCGCGGCGACCTGGGTGCTCCACCGCCTATCGCGGAAGGAGGTCCGCCGGTGAACGCGAACCTTCGACGCAGGTACCTCAGGGACTGGCTCATGCAGGGGCTCGTGTTTCTGGGCACCGCGGTGGTGCTGGTCCCCCTCCTCTTTATCCTCTACTACGTTCTGGTGCAGGGCATCGGGGCGTTGAGCCCGGCCTTCTTCACCCGCCCGCCGGCCCCGCCGGGGGAGGGCGGGGGCGGCATGCTCCCGGCGATCGTGGGCAGCCTGGTGGTGGACTCGCTGGCGTTGGTTCTGGCTGCGGTGTTTGGGATCGCCGCCGGTGTTTTGCTGGCCGAGTACCCCGACCACCCCCTGAACCCGCTCCTCCGGTTGGTGGTCGACGTGATGGCCGGTCTGCCCGCGATACTCATGGGCCTGGTGGCCTTCGTGGTGGTGGTCAAGCCCCTTGGGCATTTTTCCGGTCTTTCGGGCGCGGTGGCGCTGGCGCTACTCATGATCCCGATCGTGACCCGGGCGACCGAGGGGGTTTTAAAGCTCATACCCTGGGAGCTCACCGAGGCCGGTCTGGCGCTTGGGCTTCCCCGCTGGCGGGTGATACTGAGCCTGGTGCTTCCGGCGGCGCGGGGCGGAATCCTGACCGGCCTGATGCTGGCGCTGGCTCGAGGGGCTGGCGAGGCCGCGCCCCTGCTTTTCACCGCATTCGGGAACCCCTACCTCACCTTTAACCCGCTCGAACCGATGGACACACTCCCTTTAAAGCTCTACGTTTACGCCATCAGCCCCTACGAGGACTGGCATCGCCAGGCTTGGGGGGCGGCGCTCTTGCTCGCGGCGGCCATCATGGCCGCGAGTTTCCTGGCCCGCCGGACCCTCCGGCGTTAGGAGAAGGACGATGGGCGAGCCCTACCGCATGGAGACCCAGAACCTAAGCGTCTACTACGGGCGAACCCCGGGGGTCAGGGGGGTTAGCCTCCCGATTCATGACCGGCGGGTAACCGCCCTTATCGGCCCCTCGGGTTGCGGGAAGACCACCTTCCTTCGGTCGCTGAACCGCATGCACGACCTAACCCCCGGGGTGCGGGTGGAGGGGCGGGTGCTACTTGACGGCGAAGACGTTTACGCCCCCGGCGTCGACCCGGTGGTGGTCCGCCGGCGGGTGGGCATGGTTTTCCAGCGCCCCACCCCGTTCCCCACCATGAGCATCTTCGAGAACGTGGTGGCGGGGTTGCGGCTGGTGGGGGTGCGCGACCGTCACCGGCTCGCCGAAGCCGCTGAACGCGCGTTGCGCATGGCTGCGCTCTGGGACGAGGTTAAAGACCGCCTCCACGCCCCGGCGGTGGGGCTTTCGGGGGGGCAGCAGCAGCGGCTTTCGATCGCCCGGGCGCTAGCGGTGGAGCCGGAGGTTCTCCTGATGGACGAGCCCACCAGCGCCCTGGACCCGATCTCCACCCAGGCCATCGAGGATCTTCTGGAGGACCTAAAAAAGACCGTCACCATCGTCATCGTGACGCACAACATGCAGCAGGCTGCCCGGGTTTCCGATTACACCGCCTTCTTTTTAAACGGCGAGATGGTTGAATTCGGCCCCACCGAGCGGCTCTTCACGAATCCCGAGGACCCCAGGACCGAGGCCTACATCACCGGCCGGTTCGGCTAAGCGGGGCCGTTCGCGGTGCCCCTCTGGAACGTATACTCCGGTTAATGGAACAAGGTGCCCTGGCCCGGGTTTTGAAGGCCTCGGGGTTTTTCGAGGTCAGCGACGCGCTTGCCGAGGCGCTTAGGCGGGCCGGGGCAGGGGTTTGGCCTGTCTCTTATACACATCTGACGC
>WFNN01000153.1 GCA_015488545.1 Thermaceae bacterium
CGCCCTCGCCGCCCACCAGACCTTCACCCCCGGCGGGCTGATCCGCCGCCTGGGCGTAAGCTCCGGCGTTGCCGCCCCCCTGGCCACGGCGGCGGCCTTCATCGCCGATGGCAAGAACCTCTTCGAAACGCTCACCTTTGCCCTCGGCGTCTACCGCCCTGACGGAGACCGGCCCTTCTGGGAGGAAGCTCCGCTGAAGGCCGGCGACGTGGCCGCGGCGGAAGACGGCAAGCCCAAGACCCGCCGGCGGCTCGTGGGCCGCACCCGGGTCTATACCTGGATAAGCCGCGGGGTGCGCCTGTTGCCCGAAGAAGACGGTACCGTTCGCCACATCGCCTACGGCCCCGGCGTGCACCCCGAGGGCCCGGACGTTCCCCAGGACGACCCCTTTTTGGCCCTGGTCAAGGACCCCCGCCAGGGCCGCCTCGGTGCCGTGCGCCTTCGCGAGGACCGCGCCTTCTGGCGCGACTTCACGGCGCTTTTCCCCGAAGAGGGCAAAGGCACCACCCCGGGCACGCTGAAGACCGCCTACAAGATCGCCGAGGACCTGCCTCAGGGGGAGGACCAGATCCCCCTTGCCGTGGCCGGCCAGGTTGCCGACCGGGCCAAGGTCCTTGAGGTCCGCCGCGAACGCTACCCGCTGCCCCGCCGCGTGGACCTCGGCATCCTGCAGAACTACGTCGAAAACGCTCTCGAAGCAGCGGATGGCGTCGCCACCTGCCTGCGCAGGGCGACCTGGGTCCTGGCCGCCCGGCTGCTCTCCCAAACCCGGGACCCCGACCCCGCGGACGTCCGCAACCTGCAGGCTAGCTTTCCCGCCCTTCGCCACTACTACCACCGCCTCGGCTCCGCCTTCCCCGGCTTTCTGCTCGGGCTAGGGCAGGACCCCACGGCGGCCTTCAAACGCTGGGAAGGGGTAGCCCATGAAACGGCGCTATCGGCCTGGAACCTCACCCGCCAGACCCTCGGCACTGAGCCCCGGGCGCTCAAAGCGGTGCAGGAGGGCGAGCGCGCCCTCGCCGCCTGCCTGAGAAAGGAGGAAAAGCATGAGTGATCGCGTGGAAGGCTTCATCGAGCGCTTGCTCCGGCTCGCCCACCCCGAGACCGGCCACCCCGGTGCCCTGGCTGCGCTCCGGAGGAGCCTGGCCTTCGAGCCCGGCACCTACGCGAAGAGCTTCCCCTACGTCGAGCCCTTCGTGTCTGGGAACGACTGGAAACGGAAGGCCCTCTACCTCGCGGCCGGCCTCTTCGCCGAACACCAAAAGCACCAGCCAGGCCGGCCCTTTGCCCGCGTGCTCGCGGAGGTTAAGCAGGAAAGGGGGTCAGAAAGCCTGGAGCAGCGCTTTATTGCGCTCCTCGATGCCGATGAGGACCAGATCGCCTACCGGCTGCGCCAGAACGTGCGCCTTGCGAGCGAGCACCCTTTCGACTGGGTGCGGTTCACGAAAGACCTTTTGAACTGGTTCCACCCCGATCGCTTCGT
This sequence comes from Thermaceae bacterium, assembly GCA_015488545.1. GTDB lineage: Bacteria > Deinococcota > Deinococci > Deinococcales > Marinithermaceae > WFXV01. Next base: position 1,484 of record WFNN01000153.1, read on the forward strand.
TCAGATTCACTGGGCCCGCGCATACTTCGGGGGCCTGAAAGAGGAAGGAAAAGAGGAGGTTTGAAGATGCGGATCGAGATCCACGTGCTCCAAAACGTAGCCCCGGCCAACCTCAACCGGGACGACACCAACAGCCCCAAGGACGCTATCTTCGGCGGCTACCGCCGGGCGAGGCTTTCCAGCCAGTCGCAAAAGCGGGCGGTGCGGAAAAGGTTCGAGGAGCTCCTCCCCGAAGAGGACCGCGCCCTCCGCACCAAGCGGCTTTGGAAGCGGGTCACGGAGATCCTGACCCAAAAGGGCAAGGACCCGGTCACAGCTCGGGGCGTGGCCCGCACCGCACTGGAGGGGCTCGGACTCGCCTTCGACGAAAAGGGCCAGAGCGAGTACCTGCTCTTCCTCGGCAACCGCGAGATCGAGCGCCTGGCCGGCGTCATCCTGGAACACTGGGAGGCGCTTAAGGAGGCGGCCGGCGAGGATGTCGAGGGCAGCGGCAAGGAGCGCAAGAAAAAGGCCAAGGCCAAGGTGCCGGACGCCGTCAAAAAGGCGCTCGAAGCCGTGCTCGACGGGGGCCGCGCCGTGGACCTGGCGCTCTTCGGCCGGATGCTTGCCGACCGCCCGGAGTGGAACGTGGACGCCGCCGCCCAGGTGGCCCACGCCATCAGCACCCACAAGGTGGACCGCGAGTTCGACTTCTACACCGCCGTGGACGACCTCAACCCCAAGGAGGAGACCGGCGCCGGCATGATGGGCGATGTCGAGTTCTATTCGGCAACTCTCTATCGCTACGCCCAGGTGGACGCGGATAAGCTCCTGGAGAACTTGCAAGGGGACGAAAACCTCACCCTGCGCGGACTTGAAGCCTTCCTCCGCGCCTTTCCCCGCACCCTGCCCTCGGGCAAGCAAAACACCTTTGCCGCCCACAACGAGCCCGACTTCATCGCCGTCGTGGTCAAGGACGGGGCGCCGCGCAACCTGGCCAACGCCTTCCTGAAGCCGGTACGCGTAAGCCGCCATCGCCCGGACGACGACCTGATGAAAAACTCCGTGGAAAGCCTGGCCCGCTACTGGAAAAAGCTCGACGACGCCTACGGCCAGGACGGCGAAGCCTTCTTCCTGAACCTCACCGACGATGATCCGAACCTTAACGGCGGTGCGGTTAAGAACTTTGAGGAACTCATCGAAAAGGTGATGGAACGCGTCCGGGCCCGGCTTGGGGGTTAGCGGTGGCCACCCTGCTTCTTAAGTTCATCGCCCCCATGCAGTCCTGGGGCTCGCGTAGCCGCTTCGACGTGCGCGACACCGAGCGCGAGCCCACCAAGTCCGGAGTGCTGGGCCTGGTGGCGGCGGCCCTCGGCCGCGACCGGGCCGAGCCCATCGAGGACCTGGCCGGGCTCCGCCTGGGCGTTCGCGTAGACCGCGAGGGGGTGGTGCGCTACGACTTCCAGACCGCACAGGAAGTCATCCGGGCCAGCGTCCCCCGCGACCAGTGGTTGCGCGCCCGGCAAAAGGGAAAGACCACCGGAACCCAGGACACTGTGACCAGCCGCCGCTACTACCTGGCCGACGCCGCTTTCTTGGTAGGACTCGAGGGCAACATGGAGCTTCTACGCTCCATCGAAGATGCCCTGAAGCAGCCTCGCTGGACGCTCTTTTTAGGGCGGAAAGGCTACCTGCCTGCCGAACCCGTCTATTTCCCCCATGGTGGCCTCCGTGAGGTACCCCTAGAAGAAGCGCTGGCTGCCGGGCCCTCCATCCTCGAAACGCATTTTGAAGAAACGCCCCGCTACGTGATCGAGCTACCGCCAGGCTGCACGCCGGGCTTACCCTGGCTCATCCACGAGGTCTGGGACCAGCCGGCGGGCCCCTTCGCGCTCCGCAGGTTCGCTGTCCGCCGCGTGGGGGAAACCAGGCTTCCGCGAGGGGAGGTGCCAAAGCCGTGTACCTGAGCCTGCTTTATCCCAACCCCGACAACCCGCGTGCGCGAAAGGACCTCGCCGACCCCTACGCCCTGCACCAGTCGCTGGCCCACGCCGTCGCACCCGGCGACCGGCCCCTCTGGCGGCTGGAATCGGGCCGCTACGGCGAGGACCCGCGGGTGCTATTGCAAACCCTGAAACCGCCCGACTGGGAGCGCTTCTTCGAACGTCAAGGGCCCGGGTACGCCGAGCTCGCCCCGGATAGCCCGAAGCGTTTTGACCCCGTTTTCACCCCCGGCCAGCTTCTGCGCTTCCGCCTTTACGCCAATCCCACCGTGACCCGGGCCGGGAAGCGGCTCGGCCTGTACCGGGAAGGGGAACAGTGGCGCTGGATCGAAGAGCGGTTGGCCGACCGGGGAGCCAAACTTCATTCCGTCTTGATCTCGCAAAGGGAGAAACGTCGCTTTACCAAGAAAGGCCAAGCCATCACCCTGGCTGTGGCCCAGTTCGACGGCGTGCTAGGCGTCACCGACCCCGAAAAGCTCCTCCAGGCCATCGCCCAGGGGATCGGGCATGGCAAGGCCTTCGGGCTGGGCCTTTTGAGCGTCGCGCCCTACCGGGAGTAGCCCGTGTCGCAGCTTGAGAACCTGCAACTCCTCCCCCGCTTTAGCGACGGGCTCTCCTACCTTTACGTGGAGCACGCGGTAATCGAGCAGGAGGCCCGGGCCATCGCGGTCTTCCGCGAGGAAGGCTCGGTGCTGGTGCCGGTCGCCAACCTCGGAGTGCTGGCCCTTGGCCCCGGAACACGCATCACCCACGCCGCCATCCGCACCCTCGCGGCCTCGGGGGTGACCGTGCTCTGGGTGGGCGAGGAGTTCGGCCGGTTCTACGCCCAGGGGCTCGGGGAGACCCGCTCCGCCCGGCGGCAGATGAAGCAGGCGAAGATATGGGCAAACCCCAAACTCCACCTGGAGGTGGTGAAGCGGCTCTACCGCTTCCGCTTTCCCGAACCGCTGCCGGAGGACCTCACGGTGGAACAGCTGCGGGGCTATGAGGGCGTTCGCGTCCGCGACACCTACGCTCGCTTCAGCCGCGAAACCGGCGTGCCCTGGCACGGCCGCAACTACGACCGCGGCAACTGGGCAGCAGCCGACCCGGTGAACCGGGCCCTTTCCGCCGCCTCAGCCTTCCTCTATGGCGTGGTCCACGCGGCCATTGTTTCCACCGGCTACAGCCCGGCTCTCGGATTCATTCACGTGGGTAAGATGCTCTCCTTCGTTTACGACATCGCCGACCTTTACAAGGCCGAAACCGTGATCCCGGCGGCCTTTTACACCGTGGCCGAGTCCGAACTCCACGTGGAAAAGCGCGTGCGCGAGAGACTCAAAGAACTGCTCAGGGAAGAACGCATCCTGGAACGCGCCGTAAAAGACCTGCATCATCTCTTTTTGGGGCTCTCCAAGGAACTAGACCGCGAGGACGAACAAGACCTCGACCCCCTGACCAAGCTCTGGGACCCGGGCGGCGAGGTCGAGGGCGGAGTCGCCTATGGTGGTGCTGACGCTGGAGAAGGTGAGCCGGAGCCTGAGGGGTGAGCTCACCCGCTGGCTCGTGGAGCTGGACACCGGTGTCTTCGTAGGGCGGGTAAGCGCACGCGTACGCGAACATCTGTGGCAGCGCGTGGTGGAGAAGGCCAGCGATGGCCGGGTCGCCATGGCTTGGAACACGAATAACGAGCAGGGCTTTAAAATCCGCCTTTTTGGCCACGAGGACCGCGAGGTCGTGGTCGTGGACGGGGTCGATCTCGTGGCCGTCAAGAACGCCAAGTGGAAGCGCGTCTGGCGGCAGCACCAGCGCTGGCTCAAGCGCAAGAAAGCTGAGTGCAGCGAGCTCCTTGACAAAGAAACCCGGGACACTTCCGGGGGGTCGAGCGGCGATTAATGTCGTAAGATCCAAGTGTTTTCCCCGCACCCGCGGGGATGGACCGCCTGGGGCGCGATCACGGCCGAGTTCAAAAAGGACGTTTTCCCCGCACCCGCGGGGATGGACCGTGGGCCAGCGCACAGGCCAAGGCCAACGCCATCCGTTTTCCCCGCACCCGCGGGGATGGACCACCCTTGGCGTCAGCGTGGCTGAGGTACAGGCTCGTTTTCCCCGCACCCGCGGGGATGGACCGTACGTGCCGGCGCGGTTTCGCATGCGGATGGCGTTTTCCCCGCACCCGCGGGGATGGACCGTACGTGCCGGCGCGGTTTCGCATGCGGATGGCGTTTTCCCCGCACCCGCGGGGATGGACCG
>WFNN01000154.1 GCA_015488545.1 Thermaceae bacterium
CCCCGGGGTCAAGCTCGCCCGCCGCCCCCGCGAGGCGCTCGGCGAAGCGCGCCAAAATCCAGGGGTCGGTCCAGAGGTGGGGGTCGGGTTCCCCGTTGGGCAGCTTTTGGATCCACCCCCCGGCGCTTTCCTCGGCCCTGACCAGGGTCGCCTCGAGGGCGTTGGGGCGGACGATTTTTTGTACCATCCAGTCGTCCAGCCCCAACCCGTTCATCACCACCAGCCGTGCATGGATCACCGCCTTGAGATCGCTCGCGCGGGGAGCGTAGACGTGGGGGTTGGCCCCCGGTGGAACGAGGGCCCGGACCTCCCAGCCCGGCCCCAGCACCTGCTCGGCCAGCCAAGCGTAAGGGGGGAGGGTGGCCACCGCCACCGGACGCGCGGCCGTGGCCAGGCCGAAAAGAAGGAGAAGGGCAAAGACCCGGCGCATGCCCTTAGCTTAGGCGAAGCCGGGCGAGGCGCAGAGAGTTGGTGAGCACGAAGATGCTGGAAAGGCTCATTGCCCCGGCCGCTAGCATGGGGTTGAGCAAAAGCCCGAAAACCGGGTACAGGACGCCGCCCGCCACCGGGATCAAAAGGGCGTTGTAACCGAAGGCCCAGAAGAAGTTCTGGTGGATGATGCGAAGGGCTGCCCGGGCCAAACGGATCGCCCGCACCACCGCAAGGGGGTCGCCCTGGGCCAGGATCACCTCGCCGGCCTCGAGGGCCACGTCGGTTCCGGTGCCGACCGCGATGCCTACGTCGGCGGCGGCAAGGGCGGGGGCATCGTTGATGCCGTCGCCGACGAAGGCGACCCGGTTCCCTCGGGCCTTGAGCTCCTCCACCCGGGCGAGCTTTTCCTCCGGGCGCACCCCGGCCCAGACCCGCTCGGAGTCGATTCCAACCCGCCGGGCGACCGCCCGGGCGGTGGCCGGCTGGTCGCCGGTGAGCATCCAGACCCGAACGCCCAGGGCCAAAAGCGCCGCCACCGCTTCCCGGGCGGTGGGCTTTTCGGGGTCGGCCACCGCGAAGAGGGCCCTGAGCTCGCCCTCCACCCAGAGCGCCACCGGGGTATAGGCCTTCCCCGCCCAGTCCTCGGCCACCGCGGCGGCTTCGGGGGGGAGCCCTTCGGGGCGGCCCACCCGGACGCTACGCTCCCCCACCCGACCCTTTACCCCTTCGCCGGGTATGGCCTCAAAGTCGTGGACGGTGGGGAGATCAAGCCCCTTCTCGCGGGCCGCGGCCACGAGTGCGGCGGCGATGGGGTGCTCGCTCCCGGCTTCCAGCGCCGCGGCCAGCGCCAGGGCTTCGTCCCCATCCCCCGGAGCCCAGGTTGCGACCAGACGCGGGGCGCCCTCGGTGAGGGTGCCAGTTTTGTCGAAGACCAGGTCGGTGATCCGGGCCAAGGCTTCGATCGCTTCCCCTTTCCGGAAGAGCACCCCGGTGCGCGCCCCCCGTCCGCTGGCGGTCATGATCGCGGTGGGCGTGGCGAGCCCCATGGCGCAGGGGCAGGCGATCAGCAGCACCGCCAGGGTGGCGGCAAAGGCGTAGGAAAGCCGGGGCTCGGGGCCCAGCGCCATCCATACCCCGAAGGCGATGAGGGCCAAGGTTACCACCACCGGCACGAAAACGGCGGCGATCCGGTCGGCGAGCTTTTGGACCGGGGGTTTGCCGCTTTGGGCTTCCTCAACCAGGCGCACCAGGCTCTGGAGGTAGCTTTGCTCGGCGGGTTTTTTGACCTCGAGGACCAGGCTGCCCCGCTGGTTTTGAGTGCCGGCCACCACCTCGTCGCCGGGGGCTTTTTTGACCGGGAGGCTTTCGCCGGTAAGCATCGACTCGTCGACGTAGGAGGTGCCTTCCAGAACCACCCCGTCGGCGGGGATGCGTTCACCCGGGAGCACCCGCACCCGGTCGCCGGGAACCAGGGCTTCGACCGGTCGCTCCACCTCGCCCTCAGGAGTGAGCACGCGGGCCGTTTTGGGCGCCAGTTTTAGGAGCCCCTGGATGGCGGCCTGGGTGCGCCCCTTGGCCAGGGCCTCGAGGTACTTCCCCAGAAGGATCAGGGTGACGATCACCCCGGCGGCCTCAAAGTAGGTATGGGCGGTGCCGGGGGGGAAGAGACCAGGGGCCAACACCACCAGGAGCGAGTAGAGGTAGGCGCTTCCTGCCCCCAGCGCCACCAGGGTGTTCATCCCCGGGCTTTTGTGGCGGAGCTCGGCCCAGGCCCCCTTGAAGAACCGCCGCCCGGCCCAGGCCAGCACCGGGGTGGCTAGCACCAGCTCGAGGCCCTGCCAGGCCCGTTCGGGCAGGGCGGCGAAGAAGTCCGGTGCCAGCATCCGCCCCATCGCGATCAGGACCAGGGGAAGGGTGAAAAGGGCGGAGAGAATAAGATCGCGTACGAACCCCCGGAGCTCGGCCTGGCGGGCGGCCTTCAGGGGGTCGGTTCCCTCCCCGAGATCCACCGGCTCGTACCCCGCCTCCCGCACCGCCTGGAAAATCGCTCCCCGGCCGACCAGGTCAGGGAGAAAGCGGACGGTGGCCCGCTCGGTGGCCAGGTTGACCTCGGCCGCCACCACCCCGGGAAGCTTTAAAAGCGCCCGCTCGACCCGGCGCACGCAGGCTGCGCAGGTCATCCCCTTGACCCCCAGCTCCAGGGTTTCGAGCACCGGCTGGTAGCCGGCGTCCTCGATACGCTGGAGGATGGTTTCGGTGGGGGTTTCGGGGTCCACCCAGACCACCGCCCGCTCCAGCGCCAGGTTGACCTCGGCCCGCTCGACCCCAGGCGCTTTGGTCAGCGAGCGCTCGACCCGGCGCACGCAGGCGGCGCAGGTCATGCCCTGGACCCGTACCGTGACCTCCCGCAGCTCGCTCATCGGTATTTCAGCACCTCCAAAAGCTCCTCGACGATGGTGTCCACGTCCCCCCGCTCGTGGGCGGTGACCACGTGGTCCCTGAGATGGCTTCGGAGTACCAGTTCGCCGACCTTGTCGAGGGCGCCCTCGATGGCCTTGAGCTGCTTCAGAACGTCCACGCAGTAGACGTCCTCGGCCTCCAGCATCCGGAGCACGCCTTCGACGTGTCCCCGGATCGAGAGGAGGCGGCGGCGCGCCTCCTCCCGGGTTTTGGGGTCCAGGCGAAGCTTGTGGCGGTGGGCGGTGGCCATCAGGCCTCCACCACCTCCGCCTGGTAGCCTTCCTCCTCGATAGCGGCCACCACCGCCCGGGGGTCGGGGCGGCCTTCAACGATGGCCTCGCCGCGTTCCAGGCTGACCTCGACCACCCGCTCGATCCCCGGGGTGCGCTCGAGGGCCTTCTTTACCGCCATTACGCAGTGATTGCAGGTCATGCCGGTTACCTTAATCCGCATCGTTTCCTCCTCCTAACCCCACCCCCCCTGGGGTGGGGTAACCGCAGTTTAAAGCCGTACCCGTCCCGGGACCGTGGCGGGGCTTACTTACTCGCCGGCGAGGCCCAGCCGCTCGGCGTCTCGCTGCATGGCCTCGATCACGAAGGCGGCGTGTTCCCAAAGGTCCACACCGAGGAGCTCAGCGCCCTTTTTGAGGACCTCGCGGTCGACCCCGCGGGCGAAGGATTTATCCTTGAACTTCTTCTTGAGGCTCTTGACCGATAGCGAGTGAATGCTCCGGTCGGGCCTTACGTAGACCGCAGCGGTAACCAGGCCGGTGATCTCGTCGGAGGCAAACAGGGCCCGCTCCAGAAGGTTCTCCGGTTCCACCCCGCTGCGTTCGGGGGCGTGAGCCAGCACGGCCCGAACGATCTCCGGTGGGTAGCCCCGTTCCTCCAGAACCCGGGCCCCCACTCGGGGGTGCTCGTCGGGGTGGCGCTGGTAGTCGAAGTCGTGGAGCACCCCGGCGATGGCCCAGGTCTCTTCGTCCTCCCCAAACTTCCTGGCGTAGGCCCGCATCACCGCTTCCACCGCGTACATGTGGCGGCGGAGCGCATCGGAATCGGTCCACTCGTGCATCAACGCGAGGGCGTCGGCGTAGCTGGGCATGCCTTTAGTTTACGCGCGGCCAGGATCCGGGCGGCGTCCCGAAACCCCACCAGCCGGCCCCTTTCCGGGTCGTAAAGGTGAAGATCGGCGAAGGCGATCGTGAAGGCGTCCTTAAGGGTTACGGTGGGGGCCACCTGCATCCAGGCCACTTCTCGGTGGGCCTCCGCTAGGCGGTAGCTGGGGATTTTGGGGGCCAGGTGGTGAACGTGGTGGAAACCGATGTGCCCGGTCAGCCAGTCGAGGAAGCGGGGCAGTTTCAAGTAGCTGCTCCCCTCCATCGCCGCCCGCAGGTACTGCCAGCGGGGGTCCTCCTCCCAGTAGGCGTCCTCGAACTGGTGCTGAACGTAGAAGAGGAAAATTCCGATGACCCCGGCCAGGTACTGGACCGGAAGGTAGACAAAAAGCAGCACCTTCCAGCCGAGGAGGGCCACGATCGCGCCCCAAAGCAAAACCAACGCCAGGTTGGTGAGGGCCACCCCCCGGCGGATCGCCGGCCGGTCGCCCCCGTAGCCCAGGGGCAGCCGGTACCCGAGCATGAAGATTGCGATCGGCCCCAGCAGGAACATCACCAGCGGATGCCGGTAGAGACGGTAGAGGAGGCGGCGGGTACGGGGAGCCTCGAGGTACTCCGCCAGGGTCATGGTGTGGATGTCGCCCACCCCGCGCTTGTCGAGGTTGCCGCTGGTCGCGTGGTGGCGTGCGTGGGTCAGGCGCCAGTGGGCGTAGGGGGTGAGGGTGAGGACCCCCGCCATAAAGCCGAGGCCATCGTTCCACTGCGCGCGCGGAAAGAGCGACCCGTGCCCGGCGTCGTGCTGGAGGATAAAGACCCGCACCAGAAAGAAGGCCGCCAGGAGGTCGAGAAAGGGCACCGCCCAAGGGAAGTGCGAAAGGGACCAGGCGGCGCCGCCCCACAGGGCGGCGAGGGGCACGAGGGTAAGCAGGGTTTCAAGGACGCTCCGCCCGGTGCTGGGTTCGGCGAAGGGGCGGACCAGGGGGGTCCACTGGTTGGGTTTTAGGGGTTGGTTCAAAACAAAAACTCCTACGCGCAAAGTTTACCCGAAACCGGATGAGCTGCATGGCAAACCCGAGGGTCTGGGGCGCCGCCCATCGCGATCGGGTTGACGGGCAGGGCGTGACCGGTTCGTTACCGGCTGGGTAGCATGGGAGCGTGCGGATTGGCTACGGCGAGGATGCGCACCGGCTGGTTCCCAACCGACGGATGGTGTTGGGCGGTGTGGCCGTTTCCTCCGAGGTGGGACCGCTTGCCCACTCCGACGGGGATGCGCTGCTCCACGCGATTACCGACGCCCTTCTCACCGCCGTTGCGGCCGGGGACATCGGGCAGCTTTTCCCCGATACTGCCCCCGAAAACGCCGGGCGCGACTCGCGGGTCTTTTTACAGAGGGCGCTATCCATTGTGCGCGCCCACGGCTACCGGGTGGCCCAGCTGAGCGCGGTGGTGGTGCTTGACCGCCCTAAGCTGGGGCCCTACCGCGGGCGAATTCAGGCAAGCTTGGCGGAACTGTTGGGCATTGGTCCGGGCGAGGTGGGGCTTGCCTTCAAGACCAGCGAGGGGCTTGCCCCCGAGCACATCCAGGCCCGGGCGGTGGTGCGCCTGGTACCCCAATAGCCTCGGGTTCGGGTCCCAGCGGGCAGTGGCGCGCCGCCGCTTGCTTTGATCGGCGCCGGGGTGCTGGGTTCCGGCCCGGGGAAGGCGGGGGCGGTTCCCAGGACCGGACTCGGCGCTGCCCGGGACATGGCCCCGGTTGCCAAGCCTTCGAACCGGGGTTTCGCCCTGCTCGCTGCCCGTCGACGGGCGGCGTGGGTTTTAGCCAAGGGTTTCCGTCAACACCCGCTCCACCGCTTCGAGGTAGGCGTCCCGGGGGATCAGTTCCACGCCCCGGGAACCCCGGGCGGCGTAGTAGGGGGTGTTGAGGTCGGGGAGCGGCCGGGGCCAGGGGTCGCGGCGGATCTCCGCGGGCGGCGCGAGCAGCCGCCGGGGCAGGCGGGCAAGCCGGACCCAGGACAGCGCAAGGGCGAACCGCAGGAGCACACCCCTAGTCTACGCCCCAAATGTGGGGTCGCCCACCCATTCGCGGCACGGGTCGGGAGCATACTAACCAGTAGGTATGGAAACCCGGGAACGCATTCTGGCGAAGGCCCGGGAGGCCTTCGCCACCCGCGGTTACGCGGCGACCCCGCTGGAGGCCCTGGCCGAGGAGCTCGGGTTGACCAAGGGGGCCATCTACCACTATTTCCCCTCCAAGGGGGCGCTGCTTACCGCCCTGTTGGAGGAGAGCCTCCGCCGGGCCGAGGC
>WFNN01000155.1 GCA_015488545.1 Thermaceae bacterium
CAGCTCGCCCAGGGCGGGGGGTTCGACCTAGAGAAGGTCTTCGATCGTCTCCCGGAGCTTCTCGCGGGTGAGTTTCAGGGTCAGTGAACGGACAACCCGTTCCACCGGCCAGCGGAACGAGGGCCGGCAGGGGGTGCGGTAGTCGGTCTTGGGGGCGAACTCAAAGGCGCCCCGCTCGGCGGTGAAGAGCGCCTTCAGAAGCCGCTTGGCCTCCGGGCTTTCGAGGAACCGGCCGTCCTGCTCCAGGCAACGGATCTCCCCCCGCTTGACGTAGATGGTGCATCGCGCGTCGCCATCCAGGTGCCAGATTTCCAGCACCCCGGTCTTCCCGTGGAGGGTTTGAAGGAGGCGGGCGAACGGCAGGTCGTGGAGGTTTCCGCTTAGCATTCCCTTTGAGTTTAGCCGAGAGCGGACGGGGAGCGGGCCATTGGTACCATGGGCTTGGTGAGGGTGGCCGCGATCGACGTGGGTGAAGCCAGGATCGGCCGGGCGGTGGGCGAGCTCGGCCGCCCCTTCGCCTTTGGGCGGGGCTACCTGGTGCGGCGGGGTGAGCCGGCGGACCTCGAGGCCCTTGCCGAGTGGCTACGGGCCGAGGGCGTGCAGCGGGTGGTGGTCGGCCTGCCCCTCCGGACCGGCGGCGAGGAGGGCCCGGAGGCCCGCCGGGTGCGGGCCTTTGCCGGGAAGCTCGCCGAGCGCGGCTTCGAGGTCGTTTTCGAGGACGAGCGGTTCACCACCCGCCTGGCCGAGCGGCGCCTCCGGCTGGCGCCCCGCCGACGGCGTCGGGAGAAGGGGGCCCTCGACGAGGCCAGCGCGGTGGCGATTCTCGAGGCCTACCTGGAGCGCCATGCGTAGGCTGCCTTACCCGGTGCGGCCGGCGCTCCCGGCGCCAAGGCCGCGGCGGCGCTGGCCGCTGCCGTTGGCGCTTGCGGCTTTTCTGTTGGTAGGGCTCGCGGTTTACCTGGGGTACCTCAACTACCTCGCGCCAACCGGAAAAACCGCGGTGGTGCGGGTCCCCGAGGGGGCGGGCGCGGTGGGGATCGGGCGGATCCTGGAAGAAAAGGGCCTGGTTCGCTCGGGCCGCGCCTTCGCCCTGGCCGCGCGTGCTCTCGGGGCGGAGAAAAAGCTGCGCCGCGGGGTTTATCGGGTTCGCGGCGAGGGAACCCTGGCGGTGATTCGCCAGCTGGAGCGGGCCAGGCCGGTGACCGTGCGCCTCACCTTTCCCGAGGGCTGGCGAGTGGTCGACTACGCCCGCCGGCTTGGGGCGGCCGGCTTCGACGCCGAAGCCTTTTTGCGGCTGGCCGTGGCCCCACCCGACGACCTCAAGCCCGACTACGACCAGGGCCCCACTCTGGAGGGTTACCTCTTTCCCGATACCTACCGGATCCCCCTCGATGCTGACGCCCGGACGATCATCGCGATGATGCTGGCCCGCTTTGACCGCGAGGTCACCCCCGAGCGGACCCGGGTGCTCTCGGTGCTGGGGCTCAGCGTCCACGCCTGGGTGACCCTGGCTTCGCTGGTCCAGGCCGAAACCTACCGCCCCGAGGAGATGCCCTGGATCGCGGGGGTGTTCCTCAACCGCCTGGAACGCGGCATGCCGCTCCAGTCCGATCCCACCGTGGCCTACGCCCTAGGCAAGCCGCTGGACAGGCTGGACCGGGCCGCCGGCGATTTCGCGGTGGATTCCCCTTACAACACCTACCTCCACCCTGGCTTGCCCCCGGGGCCCATCGATAACCCGGGGGAGGACGCGCTTCTTTCGGTGCTTCACGCCCGGCGTCTATCCCCCCGGGGGCGGCCCTACCTCTACTTCTTTCACGCCCGTGGCAAGCTTTACCTGAACGAAACCTTTGCCGGCCACCTCAGGGATCTGAACCGCTACCGCTACGGTCGATAAAGAGAAGGGGGTTGCCGAAGGGATCGGCGTAGGCCGCCAGCCGACCCCAACCGGTGGAGCGGGTCCACGCCGGGGAGATGCCCCGGCGCCCCCGCTCGGCCACCCAGAGGGCGGCGTCGGAAACCTCGAGGACCAGCACGCCCTTCCGGTTGTCGTCTGCGGCAAAGGTGAGCAGCACCCCGAGCCCCTCGCCATCCGAAAGCTCGGCCCAATCGCTGCCTGTGTCGTAGTGCACGAGTTCAAGGCCCAGGGTCTCCTGGTACCAGCCAATCGAGTCCACCAGGTCCCGCACGCCGTAGAGAACCCCGAGCGGCCGGGGCCAGCCGGAGGGCAGGAATGGGGGCTTGGGGGGCGGTTCCCGGCGGTGGAGGTTGCCCTCGAAATCGTAGAAGACCCCTGTGGCGCCGGGCCAGACCAGCACCGCTCCGGGACCCTCGGGGCGGTGCTCGAGCAGAACGAGTGTGCCCAGGAGCTCCTCGAGACCCAGGGCGCGGTAGAACCCTCGGGCTTGGGCTGGATCCCCGTGGAGCTGGACGGCGTGGGCACCCACACGGCCATTATTCCTGAGGGGGCTCTAGTAGACTAGGGGCAAAGAAGGAGGCACCCGATGCAGCGATCCGATGCCGCAGTGTTCACTTTCCACGGTGAGCCAAGCCCGGGGCTTCGGCCCTTCGCCGAGGGAATCAAGCGGGTGTTCTTGGAGAACGGCTACACCTTTGAAGAGAACCCCGAGGCCCCCCGCCTGGTGCTTAACTTTATTACCCCAGAGCGGCCCAAGCCATACCGCCGCCGGGCCAAGGCCACCTTCGTGGTGAGCGTACTGGAGCTGCCGGAGATGCCCGCTGAACCGATCAAGGCGCTCTACCCCTACCTGGTGCGGGCGCTCTCCAACATGATGATCGCGTACACCCCGGGCGAAGGGGCGCATTTTCTGACCCTGGAGCTCGGTCACTACCTGGAGCCCGAGGGCGATGCCTTCTTCGAGCGGGTTTACGCCCGTATCAATCCTATCGCCTGCAGCGTTCTGGTGATCGATAATATCTTCGAGCCCACCCTCGAGCCCGAGCTTTGGAATGGGGACGAAAAGACCGAGGCCCTGTACCGGGCGGGCAAGAAGCTGGCTGAGTGGGACCTCCTCCCGGCGCCGTTCCCCATTGAGACCATCCTCCCACCCGAGGATCTCCGGCACGTAAAAAGGCTTTACGGCATCGGCGGCCTCTCCTACGGCAACCTCTCGGTACGCAAGGACGAGCGACGTTTTTGGATGAGCGCTTCGGGGGTGGATAAATCGAACCTTAGGGAAATCGGCCGCGATATTTTGATGGTGAAGGACTACGACCCCGAGAAGAACGCGATGGTTCTGCAGGTGCCTCCCAACATCGTCCCCAAGCGGGTTAGCGTAGACGCCATCGAGCACTGGATGATCTACCGCGAGCACCCCCAGGTGGGGGCGATCATCCACGTGCATGCTTGGATGGAAGGGGTGCCGTCGACCCCCTTCAATTACCCCTGCGGCACCTACCAGCTGGCCGAGGCGGTGGCCGAGAAGATCCGCCAAGCCCCCGACCCCTCCCGGGCGGTGGTTGGGCTTAAGAACCACGGCCTTACCATCACCGGCCGTTCGATCGACGACATCCTCGAGCGGATCGACGGCAAGCTGATTCCCCAGGTGCCGATGAGCTAGTAGGGAGGCCTGTAGCCTGTAGCTTGTGGCTTGTGGAGTAAAATCTACAGGCCACGGGCCACAAGCCACGGGCGTTTGTTATGAGAGCCCTCGTCTACTTCCCCTCCATCCCCCGCTACCTGCTGGCGCGGGCGTTGGGGAAACGTTTCCCAGTGGCGGCCCTGCCGCTGAGACTCGCTGAAGTCCCGGAACCCAATCCCCCCGAGGGCTTTGTTTCGGTTCGGGTACGGCTGGCCGGCGTTTGCGGCTCCGACCTGGCCCTGCTCTACGGTAAGAACTCGCCAAGACTATCGCCTTTTTTCTCCTTTCCTGCGGTGCTGGGTCACGAGATCCTAGGGGAGTTTGCCGGTACCCGGGTGGCGGTGAACCCGCTTCTGGCCTGCGCCGACCGCGGGCTCGACCCCTGCCTGGCCTGCCAGCGCGGGGAGGAGGGGCTCTGCCGGAACGTGGCCGAGGGGCGGCTTGCCCCCGGCATGCTCGGCTACCACCGGGAACTTCCCGGGGGGTGGGGCGAGCGGGTGGTGGTCCGCCCCGAGCGACTTGTGGAGGTGCCGCCCGGGGTCCCCGACGCCCGCGCGGTGCTGGCCGAGCCGTTAGCGGTCGTTCTTCGGGGGATCCGGCGGGCCTTTTGGCGGGGGCAGGGTTACGCTTTTCCGCCCGAGATCCTGGTGATCGGCGCCGGAACGATTGGCCTGCTGGCGGTCCGCCTGCTCCGGGAACTGGGCTTTTCGGGAAGGCTCGACGTGGTGGCCCGCCGCCGGATTCAGGCGGAGCTAGCCGCGGCCTTCGGGGCCAGCCGGGTGCATTCCCGGGCGGAGGAAGCCCTGGCCGGGGTGGGGGCCCAGCGGTACCGGCCGGTTCTCGGTGCGCCGGTGTGGCGTGGGGGCTACGGTGCGGTCATCGAGGCGGCCGGTTCATCGAAGAGCCTGGACGAAGCCGCCTGGGGGGCGGTGGAGGGAGGCACGGTGTTGCTCCTGGGGGCCGCGGGCGAGGTGCGCCACGACTTTTCCCCCCACTGGTTTCGTGAGCTCAACTGGCTGGGTAGCTACACCTACACCGCCCGCGACTTCAGCGACGCGGTCGCGATGCTCCCGGCGCTGGGGGGTCTCGAGCGCATGGTGGGTGGGGTCTACCCCCTTACCGCTTGGCCCCAGGCCATCCGGGCCGCTGCCCGGCGTTGGGCGGTCAAGGTGGTCTTTTCCCCAAGCCCGGAACCGGTACCGGCGGGCGACCTGGTCCCCGCCCTTACCTAAAGGGGGCGGCCAACGCTGGCCGCCCCCTTCCCGTGACCCTTCGTGCTATACGGGTTCTTGGGCAGCCGCCATCGCGGCCTCGGTTCGCCCCCGTTCCCACATCTGCCAAAGCAACACCAACGCGAAGATCGCCAGCCCGATCGCGTTGTTCACCAGGCTGGAGGTAAGCAGCAGGTAGCCCCCGACCATTAGTGCGATACGCGCGATCCAACCCAGGACGCCCCGCATGCGCGTTAAGAAGTAGCCCTGGTTGCCGATGACGAAGGCGGCCATTCCTAGGAAGCCGGTGACGACCACGAAGAGGCCTTCCCACACGCTGTGGAGGTTCAGCAGGAGCAGCTGGGGGTAGAAGATGAAGACGTAGGGCAATAGCGCCGTTCGCATGTCGTAGGCGAACCCCTGGAACCCGGTTTTCACTGGGTCGCTTCGGGCGATGGCGGCGGCGGCGTAGGCGGCGAGGCCGACCGGCGGAGTGTCGTCGGCCAGGATCCCGAAGTAGAAGACGAAAAGGTGAATGGCCACCAGGGGCACCGCAAGGCCGTGGTTTTCGGCAATGGTGCGCAGCACCGGCGCGACCAGCGAGGCCATCACGATGTAGTTGGCGGTGGTGGGCAACCCAAGGCCCAGGAGCAACGACGCCAGCATGGTGATGAAGAGAGCGACCAGGAGCCGCCCGCCGGAGATCGCCTCGACGATCTGGGTCAGCCCGTAGCCGATGTTGGTGATCGCCACCATGCCTACGATGATGCCGGCTGCGGCGGTGGCCACCGCGATCGTGCTCATGTTGCGGCCGGCCGCCTCGAGGCCCTCGAGGACGTCCACGAAGAAGGCCTTCAGGCTATGGCCCAGGCTGGTGCCCAATCTGTTTGCGAAAATCCCCACGAAGGCGATTCCCAAAAATAGCACAAAGAGCGAGGTGTACATCACGTCCAGGTGGGTAAAATCGATGAACACCCCTTTGGTGAGTTCTAGGCTTTTCCCCTGCAGTCCCGGCACCCCAAAGAAGTTCAGGGCTGCGGTAAGCAGGAAGGTTAGCGTGGACACCAGGAGCAGCCCCGACTTGCTCTTGATCGCGAACTGGAAGAACATCAGGGTCATCAGCAGGAACATCGCGTTCAGCGCCGAGCGCGAAGGGGTGTGCTGAAGCCCCACCAGCTCGTAGAGCAGCCAGGCGATCGGCATGAGGTAGTGAAGGCCCGAGACCAGGGTTTCCTTAAAGGGGGGCAGCTCGCTTTTTGGAAGCCCCTTTAGGCCGAGTTTCAGGGCCTCGAGGTGCACCACCAGAAAGAGTCCGAAGTAGGTGAGCACCGCAGGGATGAAGGCGTAGACGATCAGCCTGGAGTAGGGGATCTGCAGAAAGTCGGCCATGATGAAGGCGGCTGCGCCCATGACCGGGGGCATGAGCTGCCCGTTTACCGAGGAGGCTACTTCGGTGGCCCCGGCCTTTTCCGGGGGGTAGCCCACCTTCTTCATGAGGGGGATGGTGAAGGTTCCGGTGGTCACCACGTTGGCGATCGAGGAGCCGGAGATGATGCCGGTTAGCATGCTGGCAATCACCGCCGCTTTGGCCGGTCCACCACGGAACGAGCCCAGTCCGGCGTAGGCCAGGTCCACCAGGTATTTGCCGGCACCGGCCTTGTCTAGGAGGGCACCAAACAGCACGAAGAGGTAGACGAAGGTGGCCGAAACCCCCAGGGGCACGCCCCAGAACCCCTGGTCGGTGAGGTAGAGCTGCTGGGTGATATTGTCCCAGGTGGCGCCGTTGTGGAGGTAGAGCACGTCGGGAAGTTCGATCTTGATAATTCCGGCGGGCCCGGTCATGGCGTAGAGAATCATCAACCAGGCGATGATCATCAGCGCTGGGCCCACCACCCGGAGCCCCGCGACGGTGAGGACGAAGAGGGTGATGGTGCCCATCACGATGTCGCGGGTGGTGGGTACGCCGCCTTGGATAACGATGATCTGCTGCAGAAATATCGGGATGGCCAGGGTTCCCGCCAGCCCGGCGATCAGGATGGCCCAGTCGTACCAGGGGATCCTCTCCACCGGTCCCCTGGGGGGCGTTCGCCGGGTCAGCCAGGATCCCGCCACCACCACCAAGAGCAAAATGACCAGCAGGTTATAGCTCACCGTGTAGTCGCCAACCTGGAAACCCCCGAGATTGATACGGTTGCCAATCATGTAATAGAGCGCGTACCCCAGCCCGAGGAGAAAGAGCCAGAGGTCGCGCCGTGCGTTCTTGGACGGGTAGGCCAGGAAGGCGATGGCAAAGGCGAATGCCAGGTGCACCGAGCGAAGCACCATGGCGTCGATCTTGCCGAGCCAGGAGGCATAGATCTGAAAGAGCGACCAGGCGACCGCCACTCCGAAGATCAGCCGTTTCTGCCAGTCTGGGGGATTGCGGCCACCGTACTCGCTCTCCACCATCAGTTGCTCGGCGTCGATCTCGGGAATCCGCGCGTCGGGGTTGGGTTCTTGGGCCACGGCTTCCTCCTTTCCCTGAAAGTTTAAACGATTCCCCCGGCCCTTGGGCCGGGGGAATCACGCCGCTAAAGGGTGTTATGGCATGGGCTTCGCAAGGTCGGGGATGGGGATACCGAGCTCCTTGTAGAGCTTGGCCGCACCCGGGTGGAGCGGGATGGTCATCCCGTCGAGGGCCTTCTTGACGTCGAAGAAGGTGCCGAGCGCGGGGTGGATCTTCTTGAACTCGTCCACCTTGTCGACGAAGAGGAGCTTGGCGATCTTGTAGACCACGTCCTCGGGGAGGTCTTTGCGGACGATGAAGGTGGCCTTCACGCCGATGGTGGGCACGCTAACGGTCTGGCCCTTGTAGGTGTTGGGCGGAATGATGACCTGGGTGTAGTAGGGGAACTCGTCGATCAGCTTCTGGATGATGTCAAGGGGAAGGGGCACGAAGTAGGCGTGGGCGATCTCAGTGGCCTCCTGCATGGCCGCCGACTTAGCCCCCACGGTGTAGAAGAGGGCGTCGATCTTGCCGTCCTGCAGGAGCTGCACCGCCTGACCGGCCTTGCCGTGCACGGCCTGGGCCAGATCGTCGAAGCTCATGCCCGCGGCCTTGAAGATCTGCTTGGTGGTGGCCTCCACGCCGGAGCCGATGTCACCGACGTAAACCTTCTTGCCCTTGAGATCGTAGATGGTCTTAATCCCCGAGCCGGGGCGAGCGAGGATGTGCATAAATTCGGGGTAAAGGGCGGCCACACCGCGGATGGTCTTAATGGGGTGGCCCTTGAAGGTTTCGGTGAGGCCGTTGAAGGCGTAGTAGATGACGTCGTTCTGGGCCAGGGCGGCCTGGAGCTGGTTCTTGTCGATCGCCTTGACGTTGTACTTGGAGCCGCCGGTCGAGCGGGCGTTGGCGCGGATCCCCTCCTTGCTCAGGTACTCGTTGATCATCTTGGCGATCCCGCTGGAGACCGGGTAGTACACGCCGGTCACCGAGCCGGACCCGATGGTGATGAAGACCTTGGCCGCAAGGCCAGTGCTGGCCAGGGCCAGGGCCAGGACCGCTGCTAGAAACAGTTTGCCTTTCTTCATAGACTTCACCTCCTAAAAGCCTTTGTTCCAGCGCTTACGATACCTTCGCGTCCTTCGCTTTGTCAAGCGGAACATCGGCCGGGACTGCATTTTTTTGCTCGCTTAAAGGTTGAAGTTAAGCGGTTTTTTCCTTGGGATGCCAAGGGTTTTGCTGAACCCGGCCAGACACATGTGAGACCGAATCGATAAGAATGTGGGGACCACTCCAGGAGAGAGGAGGTCCCCACGGATGCAGCTTACAACCATTGGTCGGGAGCTGTGGAGCGGAGCAAGGAAGGCGGAGCAACTTCGAGCGGCCGGG
>WFNN01000156.1 GCA_015488545.1 Thermaceae bacterium
GCCAACCTGCCCAACCTGGCGGCGAGCCGCGCGGTGCGGGCAGCGCTGGCCGAGGGTCGTCTGGAGGCCTACGCGGTGGAGCACGTCGACGAGGCCATCGAGCTTGCCTTCGGGCGCGACGCCGGTCGTGTGCACCGGGCGGTCCGGGAACGGCTTGCAGCCTTTCGGGCCCAGGAGGACTGCGGGCACTGAGCTTTCTCATGCCCCCGGGCTAGCATGGGCGGGATGAAACGGCTCGTCCTACCGGTTTTGCTACTGCTCCTGCCGGTGCTGGCCCAGGCATCCGCCACCTTCGATCCCCTCTTTTGGGCCAAGGCCAAACCCAACGAGGTCCGGGCGCATTTCGAAAGCATTGTCGAGGCCGCCGAGCTCGACCCCAAGGCGGCCCTCGCCCAGCTGGTCAACCGCACCGACCGCTTCGGCCGCACCCCCCTCCACTACGCCGCCGCCCTCAACCCGGACCCCAAAGTCATCGACGTCCTGGTGGAGCTGGGGGCCCGGGTCAACGCCCGCGATCTCCTTAAGTTCACCCCTCTTCACTACGCCGCCGCGTTCAACCCCGTACCCGAGGTGACGGAGGCGCTGATCGGGCGGGGGGCTGACCTCAAGGCCACCGACCTCGAGGAGCGCACCCCCCTCCACTCCGCCGCCATCAACCAAAAAAACCCCGAGGTGATCGCGGTGCTCCTGAAAGCCGGCGCCGACGCCCGGGCCAAGGACCTTTACGGCAAGACGCCCCTCGAATACGCCCTTCAAAACCCGAAGCTCAAGGACTCACCGGCGATCGCCCTCTTGAAGGCCGCGATGCGGTGATCACTAGCCGGCAAAACCCCAAGGTCAAGGCCCTCGCCCGCCTGAAGACCAAAAGGGGACGGAAAGAGGCGGGGGCCTTTTTGGTGGAGGGCGCCCGGGAGATTGCCCGGGCACTGGCCTCGGAACGGGTGCGCCCGCGCCAATGGGTGGTCGCCCCCGAGCGCATTGCCACCGCCGAGGAGGCGTTGCTAAGGGCCCACCCCGACCTACCCCAGCTCGCGGTGGCCGCCCATGTCATGGAAAAACTCGCCTACCGCGAGCACCCCGGCGGCCTGCTCCTGGTCGCCGAGGCCCGGTGGCCTCCGCTGGATGCGCTCCCGCTGCCCCGGCCCCCGCTGGTGGTGGTGGCGGTTGGCATCGAGAAGCCCGGCAACCTGGGGGCGGTCTTCCGAAGCGCCGACGCCGCCGGCGCCGCGGTGGTGGTGGCCGACCCCCGAGTAGAGCCCTTCGCCCCCCAAACCATCCGGGCCAGCACCGGCACCGTGTTCACCGTGCCCTTCGCGGTGGCTCCGGGCGAGGCGGTCCGGAGCTGGTTAAAGGCCGCCGGGCTTTTCACCGTGGCCACGAGCCCTGCCGCCGAAACCCTCTATTGGGACGCGAAGCTAAAGGGACCGGTCGCGATACTGGTGGGCCCCGAGGAAACCGGGCTCGATTCCCCCTGGCTTGCCGCTGCCGACCAAACGGTCCGGGTGCCCATGAAGGGTGCCGCCGATAGCCTGAACACCTCGGTCACCGCCGCGCTCTTGCTCTACGAGGCCCTCCGGCAACGCCGGGGGTGATTCCCCTAGACTCAACTTTCCCCCAAAGCCCGCTTGACAGGCCGATCCCTCCGGGGAATAATGACGAACGGAAGTTGACACTCTCCCCTGGAGAGTGTCAAAACCCCTGAAGGAGGGAAGCTATGGCGACGGAAACCAAGATCCGGATCAAGCCCCTGGGCGACCGCGTGGTGGTCAAGCCCATCGAGGAGGAAGAGGTCACCAAGAGCGGGATCGTCCTCCCCGACACCGCCAAGGAAAAGCCCCAGAAGGGCGAGGTCCTGGCGGTGGGCAGCGGCAAGCTGCTCGAAAACGGCGAGCGGGTGCCGCTGGAGGTCAAGGAGGGCGACATCGTGGTCTTCGCCAAGTACGGCGGCACCGAGATCGAGCTCGACGGCGAGGAGTACGTGATTCTCTCGGAGCGCGACCTGCTCGCGGTCATCGAGAAGTAGGGAGGTGAGGGCAGATGGCGAAGATCCTGGTTTTTGACGAGGAGGCCCGCCGGGCGCTGGAGCGCGGCGTAAACGCGGTAGCCAACGCGGTTAAGGTGACCCTCGGTCCCCGCGGCCGCAACGTGGTCCTGGAGAAGAAGTTCGGCAACCCCACCATCACCAAGGACGGTGTGACCGTCGCCAAGGAGATCGAGCTCGAGGATCACCTCGAGAACATCGGGGCCCAGCTTCTGAAGGAGGTCGCCAGCAAGACCAACGATGTGGCCGGCGACGGCACCACCACCGCCACTGTGCTCGGCCAGGCGATTGTCCGCGAGGGGCTTAAGAACGTGGCCGCTGGCGCCAACCCGCTGGCCCTGAAACGGGGCATCGACCAGGCGGTCGAGGCCGCGGTCGAGAAGATCAAGGCGATGGCGATCTCGGTGGAGGACCGCAAGGCCATCGAGGAGGTCGCCACCATCTCGGCCAACGACCCCGAGATCGGTAAGCTCATTGCCGACGCCATGGAAAAGGTCGGCAAGGAGGGGATCATCACCGTCGAGGAGTCCAAGGGGCTGGAGACCGAACTGGAGTTCGTCGAGGGCTACCAGTTCGACCGGGGCTACATCTCCCCCTACTTCATCACCAACCCCGACGCCATGGAGGCGGTCCTCGAGAACCCCTACCTCCTCATCGTTGAGAAGAAGGTCTCCAACGTCCGTGAGCTCCTCCCGGTGCTGGAGCAGGTGGCCCAGACCGGCAAGCCCCTCCTGATCATCGCCGAGGACGTCGAGGGCGAGGCGCTGGCCACCCTGGTGGTGAACAAGCTGCGGGGCACCCTGAACGTCGCTGCGGTCAAGGCCCCCGGCTTCGGTGACCGCCGCAAGGAGATGCTCAAGGACATCGCCGCGGTCACCGGCGGTCAGGTGATCAGCGAGGAGCTCGGCATCAAGCTGGAGAACGTTACCCTCTCGATGCTGGGCCAGGCCGAACGGGTCAAGATCACCAAGGACGAGACCACCATCGTCGGCGGCAAGGGCAAGAAGGAGGACATCGAGGGCCGAATCGCCCAGATCAAGAAGGAGCTCGAGACTACCGACTCCGAGTACGCCAAGGAAAAGCTCCAGGAGCGTCTCGCCAAGCTCTCCGGCGGGGTCGCGGTGATCCGGGTTGGCGCCGCCACCGAGACCGAGCTCAAGGAGAAGAAACACCGTTTCGAGGACGCCCTGAACGCGACCCGGGCGGCGGTCGAGGAGGGCGTGGTCCCCGGCGGCGGCATCACCTACATCCGGGCGATCGCCGAGGTCGATAAGGTCATCGCCAAGCTCGACGGTGACGAAGCTACCGGCGCCAAGATCGTCCGCCGCGCGCTGGAAGAGCCCACCCGGCAGATCGCCGAGAACGCCGGGTACGAGGGCTCGGTGGTGGTGAACCAGATCCTTGCCGAGAAGAAGGAGCGGGTCGGGTTCAACGCCGCCACTGGCGAGTACGTGGACATGATCGAGGCGGGCATCATCGACCCCGCCAAGGTGACCCGGAGCGCGCTCCAGAACGCGGCTTCCATCGGCTCCATGGTCCTCACCACCGAGGCCGTGGTGGCCGAGAAGCCCGAGAAGAAGGAGCCCGCCCCCGCCGGCGCCAGCACGCCGGACATGGACTTCTAGGCCCAACCCAGCCAGGAACCCCCGGCCCTGGGCCGGGGGTTCCTGTATTCCTATAGCTGCTCGCGAAGGTACTTAGGGAGTTGAAAAAGGATTTCGTGGCGGTCGGGGTCGTAGTACGAAAGGGGGAGCCGAGCGCCCCTGGCGCGGTCCACGCGGTTGAAATCCACCGCCCCCTTCACCCCCACCAAGAAAGCCCAGGGCGAGGCGTACCCGATCACCGGGAAGCTGTAGGCGAACACCCGGTCGAAGACCCGCCGCATGCGCCGGTAGGCGGTGAGGAACTCCTCGGTGAAGAGGTAGACGCTCCCCGCCTGGGTGACGTAGATCCCCGGGTCCTTGAGCGCCCGGTAGGCGTCATGGAAAAAGTCCTCGGAAAAGAGCACCGCCGCCGGGCCGACCGGATCGGTGGAGTCCACCACGATCGCGTCGAAGGCGGCCTCCTTGCCCTTCACGTAGTCGGCGCCACTTTCAACCCGGAGCTCGGCTCGAGGTTCCTCGCCCCTAAGAACCCGGTCGAGCACCCCTTTTCCCACGTTGAGGAGCTCGACCGAAACCCGGAGCACCTCCTCGTCCAGCTCGACCATCACCGCACGCTCGACCCCGGGGTGCCGGAGCACCTCGCGGAGCGCGCCGCCGTCGCCACCGCCAACCACCAGCACGTCCCGGGGCTCGGGGTGGGCGAGGAGGGCCGGGTGCACCAGGGGCTCGTGGTAGCTCGCCTCGCCGTCTTCGACGAGCTGAACTGTACCGTCCAAAACCAGCATCCGCCCAAAGCCCTCGGTCTCGTAGACCTCGATCGTCTGGTAACGGCTTTTCCCTTGGTAGAGCTTCCTTTTTACCTTGAAGCCGACACCGTAGCCCCGGGGATACCACTCGACGAACTCCACTTTGCCTCCTAGTAAGGGAACATCACCACCGCCGCCACCGCAGCCACCGGCCGATCCTCGACCCGGGCCTCGGCCACGCCTGCGAAGAACTCGGCAAGCGTCCAGCCCCGCTTCTTGAAGCCTTCCTCCACCATCTGCCGCACCATGTGCTCGGCGTAGGCCCGGTCACCGTGACCGGCGTACTCGTAGATGAGTCCTCCCGCACCGTCGGGCCGGAGCCCCACCCCGAGGGCGGCGGCGATCTGCTCACCGGGCTCATGGGCGGTGGCCTCAGCGTAGACCGTGGGCAGAAGCATTCCAATAGGAATCTCGGGAAGCCGCTCGATCCACTCCACGTGCGGCGGGATCACGCTTGAAAGCCGCACCAGGTTGGCGTTTCCAATGCCCATGGCGAGGAGCGCGTTGTCGAAGGCGTTCAAGGGGGTACCGCCCTCGGCGCTCGCCGATAGGAGGATCGCCTTGGTCGGGGTCGTCCAGCTCATACCGGCCGCCCAGTTTACACCCAGCCGGCAGCCCAGGCCTTAAGGCCGATTGCCTGGTAAACCAAGCTGGCAGCGGTCATCTCGGGGTAGAAAAGCCCGGGAAGCGGGGAAAGCTCCACGAAGTCGGCGCCCACCACTTCCTTTTCAGCGAACACCGCCTCCAAAAGCTCCACGACCTGCCGGTAGGTAAGCCCCCCCGGGAGCGGGGTGCCAACCGCCGGCATCTCGCCGGGGTCGAGCACGTCGAAGTCTAGGCTCAGGTAAACCCGGTCGGGTAGGGCCTCGAGGATCGCCTGGATGGGCATCCCGCGTCGGTGGATCTCGTGGGCGGGAAAGACGGGGATCCCCGCCTTGCGGGCGAACCGAAGCGAATCCTCGGCGTAGGCCCGCTGCCCCACCTGAACGATCGGCACCCCGTTCTCCGCGATCCGGCGCATGACCGAGGCGTGGGAAAGCCTAGAGCCCTGCCAAGTGTCGTAGAGATCGTCGTGCGCATCGAGGTGGAGGACGCCAAAGGCTCCGTAAACCTCCCGGCACGCCCGCACCAAGGGCAGGGTAACCGAGTGGTCGCCGCCGAGCGCGACCAGGAACTTGTCTCGCTCTAGGTAGCGCCGCGCCGCCTCCTCGATCTTCCGGTGCGAGGCGGCGGCGTCCCCGGCGACGATGGGAACAAAAGGCGCGGTGTGGATCCCCGCTTGGCTTGCGTCTATACCCAGCTCGAGGTCGAAAAGTTCCAGCTCGGGGCTCGCCCTGAGAATCGCCTCCGGCCCCTTTCGCGCCCCCGGAAGCCAGGAGAGCGAGAGGTCGTAGGGCACCGGTAAAACCACCACCCGGGCCGTTT
Organism: Thermaceae bacterium; assembly: GCA_015488545.1. GTDB lineage: Bacteria > Deinococcota > Deinococci > Deinococcales > Marinithermaceae > WFXV01. Next base: position 5,877 of record WFNN01000156.1, read on the forward strand.
CCAGGGTTGCCGGACGCTCGCCAAAGTTCATAGGTCAAGACTACTAACGATGGTAGGGATGTCCGGCGAGCAGCGTCTCCACCCGGTAGAGCTGTTCGAGGAGCACAAGGAGCGCGAGCTCGTGCTGCAGAGTGAGTCGCGAGAGCGCGAGCGTCCAGTTCGCCGCCTGCCGCACCTCCTCGGGGTGGCCCTCGGCCCCTCCGATGAGGTACGCCACCCGCTTCACACCGGTGAGCTTCCACCCCCTAATCCGCTCGGCCAATGCCGTGGTGGTGGGCAGATCACCGCGCTCATCGAGCACGACCCGGTAGGCCCCCTCGCTCCGCCGTAGCATGGCCACGGCGTCCCGCACGGGAACCAAGGCCAGTTTAGAATACTTTTGCATTCTCCTAGTATATTCCTCAACCCCTGCTCTAACGTAGCGAAGCGAAGGCGATCCGATCGTGAAAACCTCCACTTTCATACCGCCGCCCTCCTAACCGGTATAATGTTGTGCGAAGGAGCGGTCCGTGAGGGCATGGAACCTCATTCTACGCGGCACCGCTGCCCCGGCCCCGGTGCAGCGCACCGGGGCGTTTTCGCCTTCAGGCGTAACCCGCCCGCAGGCGAAGGCCGCCCCCACCCGGGGCGGCACCGCCCGGGACCGGTGACCCCGGACCGGGGAAAGGGGGAACGATGATCAAGGACACCTGGAGGTTCGAACCCTTTAGCGAAGAACCGATACGGCTGATCGACGAGGAAGGCCGATGGGTAGCCGACTTTGACCTCGACCTCAAGGACGAAGAGCTGCTGGAACTCTACCGCCACCTGGTGCGTGGCCGCCTCCTCGACGAGCGCTACCAGATCATCCTGCGGCAGGGAAAGACCAGCTTTGTAGCCCCATCGGCGGGGCACGAGGCCGCCCAGGCGGGCCTGGCCAAAGCGGTGCGGCCAGGGTTCGATTGGCTCTTCCCCTACTACCGGGATAAAACCCTGCTCGCCGCCATCGGCTACCCGGTGGAGCTGCTCTACGCCCAGATGCTGGCCACCCGGCTCGACCCCAACAAGGGACGCCAGATGCCAGAACACCCCGGGCTAAAGGAGCTTAACGTCTTCACCGTCGCCTCGCCCATCGCCTCCCACGTGCCCCCAGCGGTGGGGGCCGCGATCAGCATGAAGATCCAGGGAACCGGCCAAGTGGTGGTGACCACCTTCGGCGACGGCGCCACCAGCGAGGGCGACTGGCACGCCGCGCTCAACTTTGCTGGGGCCCAGGGCGCGCCGATCGTTTTTGCCGCAGAAAACAACCGGTACGCGATCAGCGTGAACTTCGAAAAGCAATCGGGCTCTCCGAGGATCGCCGACAAGGCCCACGCCTATGGCTTCCCCGGCTACCACGTCGATGGCATGGACGTCCTGGCCAGCCTCTACGTCGCTCGGGAGGCGGTGGAGCGGGCCCGGCAGGGGCTCGGCCCCAGCCTGGTGGAGTTTCTGGTCTACCGCTACGGGCCCCACTCCTCGGCCGACGACGACCGGGTCTACCGCAGCCGCGAGGAGGTCGAGTTCTGGCGCAAGAAGGACCCGATCCTGCGGTTCGAGCGATTCCTTGAGAAGAAAGGGCTCTGGACCCCCGAAGAGGGTGAAAAGATCCGGGAGACGATCAAGGCCGATCTGCTCGCCGCCGAGGAAAAGGCCGAAGCCGCCGGGCCAGTGCCGCCGGAATGGATGTTCGACGACCTATACTCGACCCCCTACTGGCTCTTGGAGGAACAGCGCCAGATCCTGCTTGCCGAGCTTTAAGGAGGTGGCCGTGGCGACCCTGAACATCGTGCAGGCGGTCAAGCGCGCCCTGGACGAGGAGATGGCCCGCGACGAGCGGGTGGTGGTTTTGGGCGAAGACGTGGGTAAACGGGGCGGGGTGTTTCTGGCCACCGAAGGGCTCTACCAAAAGTACGGGCCAGACCGAGTGATCGATACCCCGCTCGCCGAGGCCGCGATTATCGGGGCCGCGGTGGGCATGGCGACCCACGGTCTCCGCCCGGTGGCCGAGATTCAGTTCGCCGATTATGTCTTCCCCGGGTTCGACCAGCTGGTCAGCCAGGCGGCCAAGCTGCGCTACCGCTCGGGGGGGCAGTTCGCTGCCCCGATGGTGGTCCGCATGCCCTCCGGCGGGGGCGTCAAGGGCGGCCACCACCACTCGCAGTCCCCGGAGGCCTACTTCACCCACACCGCCGGGCTTAAGGTGGTGGTGCCCTCGACCCCCACCGATACCCTGGGCCTCCTCAAGACCGCGATTCGGGACGACGATCCGGTGGTTTTCATGGAGCCGAAAAGGCTCTACCGCGCCATCAAGGAGGAGGTTCCCGACGAGGAGTTCACCATACCCCTAGGCCAAGCCAGGGTCCGGCGGGAGGGAAAGGACATCACCCTGATCGCCTACGGGGGCCCCACCGTCGAAGCCCTCCAGGCCGCCGACGAACTGGCCAAGGCCGGGGTCTCGGCCGAGGTCGTCGACCTCAGGAGCCTGGTGCCCTGGGATAAAGAGACGGTGCTCAACTCGGTGGCCAAGACCGGCCGGGCCCTGGTCATCGCCGAAGCCCCCCGGACCGCGAGCTTTGCCAGCGAAGTGGCGGCCACGGTGATGGAGGAGCTCCTCGACCAGCTTCTGGCCCCGGTCTACCGGGTCACCGGCTTCGACACCCCCTACCCCTACGTACCCGACCGGCAGTACATGCCCACCGTGACCCGGATCCTGAACTTCGCCAAGAAGGCGCTCGACTACTAAAGGAGGCCCGATGCCCAAGGAAGTCCTTTTGCCCGAGCTTGCCGAGTCGATCGTCGAGGGGGAAATCCTCAAGTGGCTGGTCGAGGAGGGGGATTTGGTCAAGAAGGACCAGCCGATCGTCGAGGTCATGACCGACAAGGTCACCGTGGAGCTCCCCTCGCCGTTCGAGGGGGTATTGGTCAAGAAGCTGGTCAGCGAGGGGGACGTGGTGCCGATCCACACCCCCATCGCCCTCATCGCCGAACCAGGGGAGGAAGCCGCCGCGGCCCCCGCCGCCGCGGCCGGCGAGGCCCCCCCGACGGAGGAGACCGGTGAGGAGCGGGTGCTCTTTAAACCCGACACCACCGCGCCGGAGGTGAAGAGCCCCTTCGCCCCCTCGGCGAAAAACGCCCCGGCCACCGCCACCGCGGTGGCCGAGCCCAAGGCCGGTACCAACAAGTTCGGTCGGGTGCTGGCGGTGCCGGCCGCGAGGAAACTGGCCCGCGAACTCGGGGTGGCGATCGAGGAAGTCCCCGGTTCGGGACCGGCCGGCCGGGTGCGGGTCGAGGACGTGCGGAAGTACGCCGAGGCTCGGCAGACGCCCGCTGCCGCTCCGGCAGCCCCCCCGGGC
>WFNN01000157.1 GCA_015488545.1 Thermaceae bacterium
GAAAGCCCCAAGCCCACCGCGGCCAGCAACCCGGCGAAGATCCAACGCTTCATCCTACCCACTCCTCTCCAACCCCTTCCTTGATAAAGTACGCCAACCGGGAAAGGCCGGCGAGAAAATCGACGTTCTCCACCGGCACGTGGGGGGGAACCTCCAAGACCACCGGGGCGAAGTTCAGGATCCCCTTAACCCCAGCCCGCACCAGCACGTCGGCCACTTCCTGCGCGGCCTCGGCCGGTACCGCCAGCATACCGATCTCGATGCCCCGCTCGGCCACCGCCCGCGGCAACGCAGCCAAAGGTTCAACCACCCCCTTGGAAAGGCGCATGCCCAGCTTGGCCGGGTCAACGTCGAACATCCCGACCAATTCGAACGTCTCCCCGAGCCCGGGGTAATCAGCGAGCGCCTGCCCGAGCCGCCCCATGCCCACAATGGCCAGCCTCCAGCGACGGGAAAGGCCGAGAATCTGCCGCAACTCGCGCTTCAAAAGCGGCACCGAGTAACCTACTCCCCGGGTCCCATAACTGCCAAAGTAGGCGAGATCCTTTCGAACCTGAAAGGCCGTAACCTGGGTCTCCTCGGCGAGCTGTTCGCTGGAGGTGCGGACCACCCCCCTGCGCTCCATTTCCTCCAGCACCCGGAGGTAGGTGACGAGCCGGGAAACCGTGGCGTCCGGGACCTTAGCCTTGGCCACCCCGCACCTCCACCGGGCGGTAGCCCTTACTCTCCAACCTAGCCCGGGTTTCGGTCAGGTTCGCCGGATCCACCGGGCCAACCCAAACCCTGGCCCAACCGTCGCGGTAGTTGACCACCACCGAGAACCCCTGATCCTTGAGCTCTTTTGCCAGCCCCCGCGCCCGCTCCAGGTCTTTGAACGCGCCGAGCTGCAGGTAGATCCCCGTGGGCTCCGGGGTATCGCCTTTGTACACCTGCGGTTGGTAGGTCTGGAGCTCGGCAGCCACCGCCTGGGCCTGGGATCGGCTTCCATAGGGTCCCACCACCACCCGGCTAACCCGGCCAATCACCTCGATTCGTACCGGGTAACCGGCCTCTTTCATTTTGCGGGCTAGGTCGACCGCGTACTCCGGACGGGTAAACGCCCCCACCGAAACCCGGTAACGCGACTTGGATCGGGAAGGCGCGGATGCCGGCTTGGCCGGAACCGGCTCCTGGGTTTTGGGGGAAGGCCGCGCCGTCGATTTGGCGGTCCCCTGGGCGCTTTCCACCGGGGGAAGGGGGAGAACCGTCACCTCACCGCCCCCAGACGCCGCCGTACCTGGCTCAGGGGTTTGCGGCGGTGGGCTTGTCGGGGGTGGCGACGCCGGCGTTTGGGGCTTTGCAACCGGTGCGGTGGGGGTAGTGACCACCGCCGGCGTGGGAGGCTTGGCGAACGGGTTAACCCCCACCAGGAACAAAACGATGGCCACCACAACCGCCGCCAAAAGGACGAAAAGCAGAGCGTCGAACCAGTTTTCTCGCAACCAGTTCATGGGTTACCTCACCAACCCCCGGGCCGGCTTGTAGCCGAGCTTGAGCGCGGTCTTCCAAGCCCGTTTGGCCTCGCTATCGCGTCCCAGCGCCTTGAGCGCCCAGCCCAAGTGGTACCAGGACTCAGCGTCGTTGGGGTTCTCTAGCACGATCTTGGTTAAAAGCCGTTCGGCATCGGAAAACCGCTTGGCAGCAAGATACGCGGAGGCGAGATTTTTAAGCACCACCGGCCGGTTATCCAGCTGGGCCGCACGCTCGAAGGCCTGCACCGCCTGACCGAAATCTTGGATAGCGTAAAGCGAAAGCCCTAACCAAAGCCAGGCATCCCCGTCGTTGGCCCGTTCTTTGACCACCGACCGCAGGGCATCCGCCGCCTCCTCGTAACGCCCCGTGCGGTAGGCGGTTTTTCCTAGGAGGTAGAGGGCCTCGATCCGTTCCGGCCCTTTGGCCAGCCGTAGGGCTAGCTTGGCCATCCGGTAGGCGTCGGCCGCCTTACCCATAGCGTCGTAGGCCGAGGCCAAACCGATCAGCACCCGAGCATCGTTGGGGCTTTCCCGATAAGCCAGCTGGAAAGCGCGAAGGGCCCCCTCGGCATCGCCCAGGGCCAGCTTTAATCGGCCTACGTCGTAGTGGGCCTGCCAGAGACCGGGGTCCTCCTGCGTGGCCTCCTCCAAAAGGGCCTCGACCTGCGCACGGTCGGCGCCCATTCCACCGAGGAGCAATGCCTTCTTGTAGAGAAGGCGGGCTCGCTTCTTTGGATCTTTCGCGAACGATAGCGCCCGATCCAGAACCCGCAGCGCCCGATCGGGAAGATCCTGATCCACGTAAACATCGGCCAGGAGGAGGGCAGCCTGAGCATCATCGGGCCGCCGAGACAAGACTTGGTAGAGGTAGGGAATCGCATCCTCCCCACGAGACGCGGCGACCAGGGCATCGGCCAAGAGGTAGGCAATCTTCGTATCGTCGGGAAGAAGGCGGTGGGCCCGATCCAATACCTCCGCCGCCAAACCCGGCTGGTTCAGCTTGCGGTAGGCCTGGGCCAAGGCCAGGTAGGCGGGTCGCAGGATGGCGGCGGGGAGTTTAGCCGCCTGACCGACCGCCACCGCCTGAGCAAGGGCCTTGGCCGCACCCCGCCAGTCACCCAACTGGGCCTGGGTCACCCCCAGGTTGTACCAACCCTCAAACCGCTTGGGGAAAAGCCGGCTGAGCTGGCGAAATTCAAAGAGCGCCTCCTTGAACTTGCCGGCTCGGTAAAAAGCCAAACCGAGACCAAAGTGAGCGCGGAAGTTCCGGTATTCAAGGGCGAGAACGTCCTCGTATAGCTCGGCAGCTTGGGCGTACCGACCGGCCTTTAGCGCCTGATCGGCGGCGGCCAGACGGCTGGCAAGATCGTTGGGAGGGGCGGGGGCCGACTGGCCCAGAACCGGTACCAGCGCTAACAAAAACACCACAACAAAACGCTTCATTCTCCCTCCTCCCGCACTCTTAAGGGCATTCTAATCCCATCCCTCTTCCTTGACAAAAACCGTTGACCATCCTAAACTTTTCCTTGCGACGCGGGGTGGAGCAGCCTGGTAGCTCGCCGGGCTCATAACCCGGAGGTCGCGGGTTCAAATCCCGCCCCCGCAACCAAAGAGCGGCCCCTCGGGCCGCCCTTTTTATTCGCCCCACCGGGCCAGCACCAGGTAGACCGCCCAACCGGTAAGGGCGACCAGCAGCCAGTTGATCAGGGTTACCCGTGCCCAGCTGCGGTGCCGCTGCCGGCGACCGGTGAAAGCCCAAAAAAGGGTAACCGCAGCCAGCGGCAGGTTGAGGCCTGCAATGGCCATGTGAAAGAAAAGGAGCCCGAGGTAGAAGGGGCGGCCGTCGGGCGGGCCGGCGTAGTGCTGGGCCGGGTAGAGCGCAGACTTGGTCAGGTAGAGGACCAAAAACAAAAGCGCGAGCCCGCTGGCGGCCAACATCCACCGGTGGTGGCCCGCCTCGTCCCCCCGCCGGACTCGCAGGTAGCCGTAGAACAAAACCAAGGCGCTAACGCCGATGCTTACGGCGGCGGCCAGTGCTAGCCCATCGCGTCCCGGCAAGTTTCCCCTCCAGTTCACGACCGCCCCGGTATACTTCCGGCTCCTCCCCCGTTCGGGCATAGCTCAAAGCGGTCCAGACCGCTGCCTGGGCTTCCCGTACCCGCCCGGAAGTCAGCAGGCGGCGCGCCAAAGCAAGAAATAGCCAAGCCAGGGCCCGCTCCCGGGCCCGCGAGGGTGGCTCGGCCTCCACACGCTCGATGCGCCGGAAAAGCTCGGCCGTCGCCTCCCTGGCCCCCACCTCGGCCAGGGCCAAGGCAACCTCGCGCATCGACTCCATGGCCAGGAGTATACCTGGGGTATGAACCCTCTTGAACCGCTCGATCTCCGGGTGGGACGGGTAATTCGGGCAGAACCCAATCCTGGCGCACGAAAACCCGCCTACCGTCTCTGGATTGACTTCGGGCCTTTAGGGGTGCGGACCTCGAGCGCCCAGCTGACCGCGCTCTACTCACCCGAGGAATTGGTGGGCCGGCAGGTGGTGGCGGCGGTGAACCTGGGGGAGAAGCGGATCGCGGGATTCGTTTCCCAAGTCCTGGTCCTCGGGGTGCCCGACGCCGAGGGACGGGTGGTGCTCCTAACCCCGGACCGGCCGGTGCCGCCCGGGGAGCGGGTTTTCTAGGCCTCGGCCTGGTAGCGCTGGTAGGCTCTGGCCAAGCGGCGGATCCCCTCCTCGATGGCTTCTTCGGGAACGCTGGCGAAGGTTAGGCGGGCCGAAGGGTAGGCAGGCCCGGCGAAGAAGGGCTCGCCGGGTACGAAAGCCACCCCCTCCTCCAGACCGATCTCGAGGAGCCTCTGGGTGTTGGTGCCCTCGGGAAAACGCAACCAGAGGAACATGCCGCCCCCAGGCACGTCGAAGGCCACGTCCTCGGCCATGTAGCGACGGAGGGCCGCGACCATGCGATCGCGGCGGCGGTGGTAGAAGTTTCGCACCCGCTCGGCCACCGGTTCCAGCTCGCCGGCCTCAATCAACTCCGCAAGCACCGCCTGGCCCAGGATGTTGGTGTGGAGATCGGCGGCCTGCTTGGCCTGGATCAGGGCCTCGAGGACCTCGGGAGCGGCCACCGCGTACCCGATGCGAAGCCCCGGGGCCACCAGCTTGGAAAAGGTGCCGGCGTAGACCACGCGCTGGGGGTCAAGGACGAAAAGCGGCGGCGGGGGTGGAGCGTCAAAGTAAATGTGGCCGTAGGGGTCGTCCTCCAGCACTAGGGTGCGGGTAGCGGCCGCCCACTCGACCACCGCCCGACGGCGTTCCTCCAAAAGGAGCGCCCCGGTGGGGTTCTGGAAATTGGGGAGTATATAGGCGAGCTTGGCCTCCTCCGGGAGCCGATCGGGCAACAGCCCCCCGGCGTCGGCGGGCACCGGCAAGTACCGTGGGCCCAGGGGGTTCATAGCCAAAAGCCCCCCCATGTAGGTAGGCGACTCGACCACCACCGGATCCCCCTCGTCCAACACCACCCGGCCCACCAGGTCCAGGACCTGCTGGCTGCCCGAGGTGATCAGCACCCAGTCGGGTTCAACCCCGAGCCGCTCGGCCACCCAGCGCCGCAGGACCGGATGCCCCTCGGTGGGACTGTACTGAAGAGCAGCGGTACCGGCCCGCTTTAGCGCACGCTGGACTGCGGACTCGAGCGCCTCCATAGGAAAGAGCTCGGGGGCCGGAATGCCCCCGGCCAGCGAAAGGACACCAGGGCGGGAAGCCAGCTTCAGTAACTCCCGGATCAGGGAGCTTTGCATCCGGGCACGGGCCTTGGAAAACCGCACAGGCAAACCTCCTCGCTTAGAGATCGAGTTCGGCCACGGCAGGCACGTGGTCCGAGGCCTCGGTGTCGTAGAAGATATAGGCGTTTTTGAGTCGGGGCAACAGGTCCTGGCTGATGATTACGTAATCGACCCGCCACCCGATGTTCCTGGCCCGGGCATTAAAGCGGTAAGTCCACCAGGTGTAGGCCCCGGTTTGCTCGGGGTGGAGGTGGCGGAAGGTGTCCACCCAGCCCTTTCGCAAAAACGCCTCGATCCAGGCCCGTTCCTCGGGGGTGAATCCGGCGTTCTTCACATTGTCCTTGGGGCGGGCGAGGTCGATCTCACGGTGGGCGACGTTGAGGTCGCCGACAAGAATGACGCCCTTGGTCTTCCGGAGGTTATCGAGGTAGGCCTCGATCGCCCGGTTGAAGGCCAGCTTAAAGTCAAGCCGGGGCAGGCCCCGGCCGGCGTTTGGAAAGTAGGCGTTGACCAGATAAAAATCCTCGTATTCCAGGGTTTGCACCCGCCCCTCGGCGTCGAACTCGGGAATGCCCAGCCCGTTTTCCGCCTTAAGCGGGGCGCGGCGAAAAAGGGTCGCGGTGCCGGCGTAGCCTTTCTTCGATCCCGGGTTCCAAAGCCAACGGTACCCGAGCCCCTCCGGGACCGCCGGAGCTTCCTCGGCCTTGATCTCCTGAAGGCCCAGGATATCGGCGTCGAGCCGGGCGATCGCGTCCCAAAAACCCTTCCTCAGCGCCGCCCGGATGCCGTTCACGTTCCAGCTGGCGACCCGCAGCATGCCCCTACTATAGAGGCCGTGGTAGCCTCGTAGGGATGAGCGGAAAGGTGACCGTGGTCGACCACCCCTTGGTGCAGCACAAGCTGGCCTTGCTCCGTGACCGGACCACCGGAAGCAAGGATTTCCGCGAGCTCATGGCCGAAGTAAGCATGCTCATGGCCTACGAGGCCACCCGGGACCTGGAGCTCACCGAACGCACCGTCCAGACCCCGGTGGCCCCGGCCCGGGTCCGCGTGCTGGCGGGGAAAAAGCTAGCTCTGGTGGCCATTCTCCGCGCTGGACTGGTGATGGTTGACGGGATCCTGCGGCTGATCCCGGCCGCCAAGGTGGGCCACATCGGCCTCTACCGCGACCCCAAAAGCCTGGAACCGGTGGAGTACTACGCCAAGCTACCCGAGGACATCGGGGCCCGGCGGGTCTTCCTGGTCGACCCCATGCTGGCCACCGGTGGCTCCGCGGAACGGGCCCTCGGGATCCTGAAGGAGCGGGGGGCCGGGCCGATCAAACTCATGAACATCATCGCCGCTCCTGAAGGAATCGAGCGGGTACAGCAAAGCCACCCCGAGGTGGAAATCGTGGTGGCGGCGGTCGACGAGCGGCTGAACGAAAAGGGGTATATCGTCCCCGGGCTGGGCGACGCCGGCGACCGCATTTACGGAACCAAGTGAAGGCCTCCCTGCCGCTTCGCGGGCAGGCGCATCCCCCATGCCGCCCCTCTTAGCCCAAATCCTCCGTGACCTGGGCGTCGCCGACCCCGCTGGCGACGGCTGGAAGGTGGTGGTGTTGGTCTTTCTGGTGGCCGCCGCGATCACCTGGCAGTTCACCCCCCGGGTGCGGGCCTTCGCCCTGCGGGTGGGCTGGGCCGACGAAGGCGGGGGGCGGCGAATGCACACCGGCCGGCTCCCCAACGCCGGGGGGCTGGCGGTCTACGCCGGGGTGGTGGGCGCGCTGGTGCTGGCCAGCGTGCTACGGCCCATCGTGGTGGACCGGGTTCTCATCCAGCTTCTTACCATCCTGCTGGGGGGGTCGCTCCTGCTCTTCGTGGGCTTTCTCGACGACCAGTTCGGGCTCTCCCCCTGGTTCCGCCTGGCGGTCCAGACCCTGGCGGCCTTACTCGCCTACGCCGGCGGGGTTCGCATCGAAGCCGCCTTCGGGGGGTTTTTGGCCCCCGGGGTTTCGCTCTTCCTCACCTGGCTCTGGATCGTGGGAATCACCAACGCCATGAATCTGATCGACGGTCTCGACGGGCTGGCGGGGGGCATCGCCTTTCTGACCGCGGTGGCCCTCTTGGTGGCCAGCGCCCAGTTTCCCGCCCGGGCAGCGGCCACCCTGGTGCTGGCCGGGCTGGCGGGGGCCGCGCTGGGGTTTTTGCGCCACAACCTGCCGCCCTCGAGGATCATCATGGGCGACGCCGGGGCCTACTTTTTCGGCTACGTCCTGGCCTCGGCAGCGATTCTGGGTTACGTGAAGGTGAGTACCGTCTTCGCACTGGTGCCGGTGGCCCTCTTCCTAGCGGTTCCCATCGCCGACACCAGCATGGTGTTTTTACGAAGGCTCCTCGCCGGTAAAAACCCCCTCGCCAACCCAGGGCGGGACCACCTTCACCACCGTCTGGTTGCCCGCGGCCTTTCGACCTGGCGTGCGGTGGTGGTGCTCTGGGGGGTTACGCTAGCCGCCAATCTTCTGGCCCTCTACCTCCAGCACCTGCCCCCGGTGGCGATCGCCGCCACCGGGCTGATCAGCGTGCTGGGCCTTGGCTTCGTGAGCTGGCGCCGGGGGCGGGCGGGATGAAACGGGTGGTGCTGGCGTTCGGCACCCGCCCCGAGGCCATCAAGATGGCCCCGGTCCACCGGGCGCTGACCAATCGGGGGGACATCGAGGTCCGGGTCCTCCTAACCGGGCAACACCGGGAGCAGCTGTCGGAGGCCCTGGCCCTTTTTGACCTGCCGGTGGACGCCGACCTGCGGGCGATGACCCCCCGCCAGCGGCTGACCGAGCTGGCCGGAAGGATCGTCCCCGCCGCCGCTTCCGAACTCCGTCGGCTGTCCCCGGATCTGGTCCTGGTCCACGGCGATACCCTGACCACTTTCGCGGTGGCCTGGGCGGCGTTTTTGGAAGGGTACCGTGTCGGTCACGTGGAAGCGGGGCTTCGCAGCCACCGGCTGCGCGAGCCCTTCCCCGAGGAGGCCAACCGCCTCCTGACCGACCGGCTTTCCGACCTCCTCCTTGCCCCTACCCCGGGGGCCAAGGCCAACCTCGAGGCCGAGGGCCACCCGCCCGAGCGAGTGGTGGTCACCGGCCAGACCGGGATCGACGCGGTGCGGGAGGCAGCCCGTCGGGGGGTGCCGCCCCCCGACGGGCTGCCTCCCGCACCGCGTCGTTCCC
>WFNN01000158.1 GCA_015488545.1 Thermaceae bacterium
GCGCCGGCCTCGCCCGCCACCCCCATTTGGGGGTACCCCTAACAAGGAAGATGTAGGATAATACCAAAACAATGGGTCGCCGGACGGACACGCGTGGAGTGGTGCTGATATCCGCCCTGGTGTTTTTGGCCATCGTGGCCGTGTTCCTGAGCATCGCCTCAATATCGGCCATCGCCAACCGCAGCAACGCGGCGAACGCCGTGCGCACCTCCCAGGTGCAGCTCGCTGCCGAAGCGGGGCTTGAACGCGCGGTTTACGAGGTCTGGCACCGGGTCTGGCAGAACTACCCCGGGTTTCGAACCATGGACGCCTACCGAACCCGGCTTGGCGCGCTGGGGCTGGCCAACGGCGCCAGCGTCCGGCTCACCGCCACCCTCCCCAACCATGCCACCTACGCCGTGACCATCCGCCGCGAGGACCGCCCCGGGGCCGTCCACTTCCACGTCACCAGCACCGCCACCCTCCCCGACGGCCGCACCCGCAGAACCCTCGCCCAGGAGTTCTATGTTCAGGGCGGCCTTTTCAAAGGCTTCGACTTTGCCCTGCTCACCAACAACGCCAACTGCATCTTCTGCCACACCAAGGTCTACAGCCTGGACGCCTTCAAGGGTCCCCCGAGCAGCGGCTCGCCCTGGAAGAAAGCCAAGGTGGCGGCGCTCGACACCCTGCTCATTCGCGCCAACTCGGCGGACACGCTGGTGGCGGGGACGATCTACACCCGGGGCCGGTTCCTGAACAAAGACGGCACCCCCATCACCGACCCCACCACCGTGGACGTCCGGAGCCTGCTGGCGCCGGGCTCCGGCAACATCGTCGACCAAGCCCCAAGACCCCTCTCACCGGTGGACTGCGCGTCGGTCGGGGCCTGCACGCCAAACCAGAACTTCTACTACCACTACCCCACCACCCAAAGGGTCAAGAAGTGGTTCGGGGGGCAGTGGCCCGACGGCGAGCTCCCGGACACGTTCCCGTTGCCCCTCCCCGACGACAACGGAAACCGGCTGATCGACGACGCGGAGTGGAACACCGCGGTCAGCAAGAGCCTGCAGGGGCTCGACCCCGACAATCCCCCGGGCGTGATCCAGGGGGGTGTCCTGGTACAGAACCCGACCGGTCTAACCGCGTGGCCGGCGGCCGGAAACGTGACCCGGGTGAATAGCGGCACCCGGGGAAGCTACCTGCTGGACGGCAGCGCCGCCCCTCTGGAAATTCGGGGAACGGTCTTTATCGACGGCGACGTGTTCATTCGCGGGCGCATCCGCGGCGAAGGCAAAATCATCGCTCGGGGCAACATCTACGTGCTGGGCGACCTGGTCTACGACTGCGGGCTGGGCGCGGCGTTGCAGGCGTGCGACTACGCCAACCCCGATGCCATGCCCAAGTTCGCGCTGGCCGCCGTGGGCAATATCCTCATCGGCGATTACCTCACCCCCAAAGGGGGAAACATAACCGATCCGAACGATATCGACCCCGGAAAGGCCACGACCCGGACGGTGTGCAAGAAGAGGAAAAAGAAGAAAAAATGCAAGAAAAAGTCGAATGCCGGCTCCTCCTTCACGATGTCGGAGATCACGCTTTTCAACCGGGCCGAGCTGCTCAAGGCCATCGCCGACCCTGGCTACGTCCCCCGGTTTTACCGGCTTAGGCCGGGGGACCCTCTTTACTTCTGGCCGATCTCGGACAAGGAGCACGGCGACAAGTACAGCGACTTCGCCACCCTTAAGCGCAACACCAGCGTCTGCGCCAGCAAGACCAAGAAGGGTGGCTGCGACCGTCTGCTTTCGGCCAGCGAGGTCAACGCCATCCTCAACCGGGCGGTGGTCTACGACCTGGCCCCAAAGGGGCTCAGCGAGACGGCGCTGAAGCGGCTATGGATCCAGTCGGTGCAGCAAAACCCCGCCCGGGCACCGGGGGCGCTGCGGACCGACGGCCTGCTTTACTCGGCTAACGCGATCTTCGCCCTGGCCCGAAGCGCCAACAAGTACGGGAGCAAGCTCCAAGGGCAGTGGGACCTCCGGGGAGCGCTGGTGGCCGCCGACACCGGGATCCTGGTGCCCGGCGGAATCACCATCTACCACGACTACCGTCTGGCCAGGTTCCTGAAAATTCGCAACACCGGCCAGGTCCGCCTGTACCGGAGCCACTGGCGGCTGCAATGAGGCGCGGTTTCACCCTCATCGAGGTCCTGGTCACCCTAGCGGTGCTGGCCATCCTCCTGGGGCTCAGCGCCACAGGCTTAAGCCAGTACCGCAAGCGCCTGGCCCTGAACCAGGCGGCCACGCAGCTGGCCACCGACCTAAACCGTGCCCGCAGCCAGGCCCGGCGAACCTCAACCCGCCAGACCGTTTCCGCCCCGAACGGCGCCACCGGCTACACGATCGCGAGCCCGGGCCGCACGGTGGTCAGGGGGCTTCCCGGCGGGGTGCGCTTTTACCGCGGGGCGACGGTGACCTTCTACCCGCCCTACGGTAACACCGACGCCACCCCCAAGCAGTTCGTGCTCGAGGGGGTCGGCGGTGAGCGCGTCTTCGTAAACGTCGTTGGTATAGGAGGCAAGGCGGTGGTGGTGCGTGCACGCTAAAACGCGGGGGCTTACGCTCATCGAGGTGCTGATCGCGATTACCCTGCTGGCGATCGCGGGGGTGATGCTGGGTTACTTTTCCACGAGCTTTTCGGCAACCCGCGGCGCCCTCATGGACACCAAGGCGCAGACCTTCGCCCGCAGCTACATCGACACGCTGCGGGCCCGCTGGGCCGCGTACGGGGACTACACCCGTACCCTGCTGCCCGGCCCCGGGGAGGTGCCCCCGCCGCAGGGTTACCGGTACACGATCACGGTCTACGACGACAGGGGCCAGCCCATCGCCCGCTACACCTACCAACCGGGCCAGCCGCCGCCCTCCGTCCCCAGCCGGTCGCCTCTCAAGACCGTCGAGCTCGAGGTGACCGCGCCCGACGGCCGGACCCTTCGGTTCGTAACCCAGCTAGCGGCACCCCCGGAGGGCGGATGATGCGCGATCCTCGCGGCTTCACCCTGATCGAACTGCTCATCGCTGCGGCCATCGCGATCGTCCTGCTCGGCGTCGTCACCGCCGGTTTGCGTAGCGGCGCCAGCACCACGGCCCTGATCCAAACCGAACAACGCCTGCTGGAAGACCTGCGGGCCACCGGGAACTTCGTGGCCGACACCCTGGCCGGGGCCGCGTACATCTACCCCCCGGGCACGCGGCTAACCTTGAACACGGCCTCGAGCTACACCGTTCACAACCCCGCGACCGGGAACAACACCTGGGTTGTGGGCCGCCACCGGATCATCGCGGCCCTGCTTCCCCCTCAGGCCCCAGGCAGCACGTGCAGCGCAAGCCAAACTGACGGCTGCGTGGCGTTCGTGGCCTTCTACGCCATCCCCCGGCAGTGGGTGGTCGACCACGCCTGCCGACCCACCGTCAAGACCACCTGCCCCGGCCCCGACCCCGCTAACGACGCCAACGCCCTGGTGGTGTACTACTACCTTCGCTACCTAGCGGACACCCACATCCCCGACGCCCCCCCCACCAGCGTGGCGGGCAGCGCCGGTACGCTTTTGGCCGACTACATCGACCCCAACGGTTTCCAGGTGCAGCACCTTCGCTGCACCGCCTTCCAAAACGGACAGGTGCTTCGCTACGCCGCGTGCCCCCCGGCGACGCCGGCTCGCACCACCGCCAACAAATACGTCGGGGGAAGCCAGCTCGTCCTGGGCCTAAAAGGCCGGCTGGTGCGGAGAGGCCGGGCCATCCTGGTGCCGCGCACCCCGCTGGAGTTCCACATCGCCCCGAGGAACCTTCCCCTGGAGTAGTGGGGCTAACCCACCGGACGCAGGTGGTAGGACTTCACCCGTGTGAGCTGGTGGTAGCCGAGCTCGGAGAGGCTCACGCCCCGGCCGGTGTCCTTGACCCCGGTCCAGGCGAGGGCGGGGTCTAGGTAGTCGGCGCGGTTCGCGAAGACGGTGCCGGTCTCTATTTGCCGCCCGATCCGTTCCGCGCGCCCTAAGTCCCGGGTCCAGATCGAGGCGGTGAGGCCGTAGTCGGAGTCGTTCATGAGGCGGATCGCCTCCTCGTCGTCCTTGACCCGCATCACCCCGATCACCGGGCCGAAGCTCTCCTCCCGCATCACGCTCATCGAGTGGTCCACGTCAACCAGGATCTGGGGGGCGAGGTAGGGGGTGCCCTCCCGGGAGGCGGGGAAGCGGGCCTCGTCGATGAGGGCCTTCGCCCCCTTTGCGAGGGCCTCCTTGATCTGCCCCCGCACCCAGTCGGCTGCCGCGGTGCGGACCATGGGACCGAGGCTGGTACCGGGGTCGGTGGGGTCGCCCAGGCGGTAGCCCAGGGTCACCGCCACCAGCGCGTCCAGGAAGTCGTCGTAGACCCGCTCGTGCACGTAGACCCGCTCGATCGCGGCGCAGGACTGGCCGGCGTTGAAAAACGCGCCGTCGGCGACGTTCTCGGCAGTAAACGCGAGGTCGGCGTCGTCGGTGACGTAGGCGGGATCCTTGCCGCCAAGCTCGAGCCCCACCCCCACGAACCGCCC
>WFNN01000159.1 GCA_015488545.1 Thermaceae bacterium
ACCGGGAAGGGCCTTTCCGGCTGGAGGGCCTCTTGTCCCGCCCCGAGCTGGCCCGCCCCCGCCGCGACCGTTTGTTGCTGGCGGTGAACGGTCGGCCGGTGGAATGGCCGGACGCGCTGCTCGCCGCCCTGGTGGGCGCCTACCGCGAGCTTTTGCCTACCGGGCAGTTTCCCCTGGGGGTGTTGAACCTAACCCTGCCCCCCGAGGAGGTGCTGGTTAATACCGATCCCCGGAAGGACCGCGTTCGGTTCGTGCACCCCGAGAAGGTGGTGACCTTTCTGAAGCGGGCGGTGGAACGCCTGCTTGGGGCGCATCCCCTCGCGCCGGCCCTTCCCGGGCTCCGTCCGCTCGCCAGGGAAGAGCAACGCCCGGGCGGGCGGTTTCCCCGCCTCACTTTGATCGGCAGCTTTCGCCGGCTTTACCTGCTGGCCGAGGCCGAGGAGGGGCTCTTCGTGGTGGACCAGCATGCCGCCCACGAACGGGTGATCTACGAGGAGCTCCTCGATCGTTACCGAAAGGAACCCCCGGTTGAGCTTAAGGAGCCGCTGGTGTTGGCGCTGACCCCGGCGCAGATGGCGGGGTTTTGGGAGCGGCGGGAGGTGCTTTTGGAGGCCGGCTTTGGTTTGGAACCTTTCGGGCAGCGTCATCTAAGGGTTCGGCGGGTGCCGGGGGTCTTGCTGCTTGCCCCCGAGCGGCTGGCCGAGCACATCGCCGAGGTCCTCGAGGGCGCTCCTGTCGAGCGGGCGGTCCGCAAGATTCTCGGAAGGGTAGCTTGCCTGCCAGCGGTGAAGGCCGGCCACCGGCTAGGCCGATCCTCGGCCCAGGCGCTCCTCGACGCCCTGGCCGCCTGCCGCACCCCCTGGGTCTGCCCCCACGGCCGGCCCACCGTCTTGGTCCTCTCCGAGCTCGAGCTGGCCCGGCGTTTTGGTCGCCGGAGCACGCGCCAGGAGGTAGCGCGGCCGGCCGGCGAGGTCGGGGAGGGTGCACACCCTCCGGTAGCCGAGGGCGACGAGCTCCCGCCCCAGGAGGGCGGCGTTTCGGGGGTCGAGCTCAAGCAGCAAAACCCCGCCCGGGCGGAGGGCCGAAAGCGCCCGGCGCGCTAGCGGCCGGGCCACGGCTAGGCCGTCGGTGCCGGCGTACAGGGCCTGATCGGGCTCGAAGGCGAGCTCGGTCGGGGCGCTAGGCCGGTCGCCCTCGGGGAGGTAGGGGGGATTGGCCACGATCAAGTCGAGCCCGCCGAGTTCCGGCGGGAAAGCCTGGAGGTGGAAGGCGACGGAAAGGCCCAACCGGTCGGCGTTGGCCTGGGCCAGCGCCAGCGCCCGGGGGTCGGGGTCGCAGGCATGGACCCGGGCATCGGGTCGGGCCGCCTTGATCGCCAGCGCGATGGCGCCGGTGCCGGTTCCCACGTCAAGGACGCGCGGCCGGGTCCGCCCGGTCAGCTCCCGGAGGGCGAGGCCGACCAGCCCTTCGGTTTCGGGCCGGGGGATGAAAACGCCGGGGGCAACCCCGAGCGTAAGCCCGCAGAACTCCGCCGTGCCCAAGATCAGCTGAAGGGGCGCCCCAGCCCGGCGAGCGGCCAGCGCCCGCATCCACCTGGCCAGGGCCGGGAGCGGTACCGGCTCGGCAAGTCTGGCGTAGAAGACCTCGGGCGCCTCGCCCAGCACCCCCGCCGCTAGCGCGCGCGCCTCGGCCTCGGGGGCGGCCACCCCGGCGGCCCTGAGGGCCTGGCGGGTTCGGGCCAGGAGTGCCGCCCGGGTCAAGGGTGGGTTTCGCCGCCGGTCGCCCTGGGGTAGACCACCACGTGCCGCTCCTCGCCCTGCCCCTGCGACTCGGTGTAGACGTCGGGGTGGTCTTTGAGGGCGATGTGCACCGCCCGGCGCTCGGCCGGGGTCATGGGCGGCAGGGGGACGGCTTGGCCGGTCTCCACCACCCGACCGGCGGCCTTTAGCGCCAGGTCCACCGCGCGGTCGGCCCGCCGCCGGCGGTAGCCGGCGGCGTCCACCACCGCCCGGTACCGATGGCCGAACTGCTTGGCGAGGACAGCGTTCACCAGTTGTTCCAGGGCCTTCAGCGTGCGGCCCTCCTTGCCGATCAACCGGCCGAGGTCGCCGCCCAGTATCTCCACGTAGATGCGGTCTTCGGCGGTCCGTAGCTCGAGGGTGTAGGCGGGATCGAGGTAGAGGAGGAGGCCAACCAGGAAGTGCTCCACCACCTCCTCGGGGCTTTTCGGTTCGTCCGGCTCGGCGGCGGCCTCGGTCAGGCCGGCTGCCGGGGCCGGCGCCTCCTCCCCGTCGATACCCAGCCCGGAGAGTAGATCGTCGAGGTCCTTTTTCTTTTCCTTCATGCCCCTATTATCCCCTGGCCGGGGAGGCCTTGATTTGCTGGTTAATCAGCCATTGCTGGATCAGCCCGATTAGGGTGGAAAAGACCCAGTACAGGGTAACCCCGGCGGGGAACTGCAGCACCAGGTAGACGAAGAACAGGTTCATGAAGAGGCTCTGCCGCATGGCGTCCTTGTTCCCTTGGGACATTAACAGCGTTTGGGCGAACATCACCGCCACGTAGAGCACGGGAAGGATGTAGTAGGGGTCGGGGAGCGCCAGGTCGGGGAGCCATAGGAAGCCTTGGCCGAACTCGTAGTTGGCGATCACCCGCCAGAGCACGAAGAGGATAGGAAGCTGGATGAACATAGGCAGGCAGCCGGCGGCGGGGTTGATCTTGTGCTCGGCGTAGAGCTTCATGAGCGCCTGGTTCTTCTTTTCGGGGTCGTCCTTGTACTTCTTGTTGAGCTCGTCCACCAGCGGCTTGATCCGCTGCATCTCGGCCATGGCCTTGAACTGCTGGTGCATGAGCGGCCAGAGAAGCAGCCGCACCGCCAGCGTGAGGAGGAGAATGGCAAGCCCCCAGTCCCCAACCAGGCGGTGGAACGCCTCCATTAGGTACAGGAGCGCCAGGGAAAGCTGCCCCCAGATATTGGGCTTGAACAGACCCGGCAGACCCAAAAGCCCCTCGACGTGGTAGCGGACCAGCTCGTTCTGCCCTCCGTAAACCCTGAGCTCGGTGGTGCCGGCGGGGAGGCGGAGGGCGATCACTGCTCCGCCGTCTTGCACCGAAAGCTCGGTGGGGAGTGGGCGCTTGGGCCAGACTACGAAGGCGTAGCCGCTGTTCGGCCGCGTCTCCAGCGCGGCGTAAGCGGCCTCGCCGTTGCCGGCCGGAATGGGCTTGGTGCTGCCCTTTAATAGCAACTTGGTCGTCGGCTGGTCGGTTCCCCCGATCCCGCTCCAGATAAGGGTTGCCGGCCGCTTTAGTCGAACCGTGAGCCAGACCGTGTAGTGGTTCGGGCTGATCCGGTAGATGAGCTCCGCATCCGGGCCCGTAAATCGGGCAACCAGGCGGCCATTCTCCTCGGTGAACCCGACGGGTTTCAAGGGAAGGTTTTTGAGCCCGGGTTTCGGGAGGCCCGGGCGGACCAGGTTGTAGGCCCGGGCGTAGTCCTTGATGGCCCGGCCCTTGATCCGCTTGACGTACCAGCCGACCACCCGCCCGCTGTC
The DNA here is from genome assembly GCA_015488545.1 of Thermaceae bacterium. Lineage (GTDB taxonomy): Bacteria > Deinococcota > Deinococci > Deinococcales > Marinithermaceae > WFXV01. Next base: position 3,552 of record WFNN01000159.1, read on the forward strand.
GTCGAAAGCGACGTCGGCCAGGTTGGTTACCGCAACGTGTTCGGGTGTGCCGTCGCCGGTGGTATCCAGCGTTTGCCAGCTGGCCTTAAGGGCCAACGCCGGTGCCAGGAGGAGGAAGAGGGCGAGAAGGCGCTTCATGTTGGGTTTCCTTTGCGCAAAGGTAGGAAGATTCTGGGGGGGTCTTCGGGCACGGGGTCGTAGCCGCCCGGGTTCAGGGGGTGGCAGCGGAGCACCCGCCGCACCGCCAGGTAGCTTCCCCAGAGCGCTCCGTGGCGGGCCACCGCCTGGTAGGCGTAGTGCGAGCAAGTGGGGTGAAAGCGGCAGCTCGGCGGTTTTAGAGGGGATACGAACCGCTGGTAAAAGCGGATCAGCGCCAGAATCAAACCACGCATACCGCCCGCCATTCTACCCCGAGAGCAGCCCGCTCTTTTTCAGCGCCCGGTAAAGGTCGCGGGCCAGCTCTTCGTAGCTGGCCTCGGCCGCCTCGGGGCGGGCCACCACCATGAGCTCGGCAGGAGGGAGGTGGGTTCGCCGCAGGATCTCCCGGAGGCGGCGTTTCACCCGGTTTCGCACCACCGCCTTACCCACCTTTTTGGAGACGACGATCCCCACCCGCACCTCGGGTTCCCTTAGGGGGCGCCACCGCACGCTCAAAAGCCGCCCCTTGCCGGACCGGGCACGGCGGAGACGGCGGAAGGCGCGGTCCCCTTTGAGCGAGCCGAAGCGCGGAACGGTCAAACCGCGAGGCGCTTACGGCCTTTTTTGCGGCGGCGGGCGAGCACCCGCCGGCCCGCTTTGGTGCGCATCCGGACGCGGAAGCCGTGGGTCTTCTGACGCTTCCTTCGGTTGGGCTGCCAGGTTCGCTTCACGCGCATCCCTCCTTCGGTGGGCGGCTTACCCGCCAGCCAGCCGAGCTTACCACGGGGGATATGCGCTTGACAAACGGGTTTTCTCCCCCTAGGTTAGAGGTGCGTCTGCCGGGATGGCGGAATTGGTAGACGCGCATGATTCAGGGTCATGTGCCCGCAAGGGCGTGTGGGTTCGAGTCCCACTCCCGGCACCAGAAGCCCCCGGAAACGGGGGTTTTTCGTTTTATCATGTCGGCCATGAAGCGGGTTTTCTCAGGCATCCAGCCGTCGGGCGAAATCCACATCGGCAACTACCTGGGGGCGATTAAGAACTGGATTGCCCTGGGGGAGCGGCTGGGTAAGAACGCGATCTTTGCCATTGTCGATTACCATGCGATCACCCAGGCCTACGACCCCGCCCTATTGGCCCGCCGCACCTTTGAGGCGGCTCTGGCCAACATCGCCGCCGGTCTGGACCCCGAGAAGGTGATCCTGTTTGTGCAGTCCCAAGTGCCCGAGCATACCGAGCTGGCTTGGGTCTTCACCACCCAGACCCCGGTGGGGGACCTGACCCGGATGACCCAGTACAAGGACAAGGCCCGTCGCCAGGAATTCGTGGGGGCCGGGCTGCTTATGTACCCGGTGCTCCAGGCGGCCGATATCTTGCTCTACAAGGCCGATACCGTTCCGGTGGGGGAGGATCAGTTACAGCACATCGAGCTCACCCGCGAGATCGCCCGGCGTTTTAACGCCCGTTTCGGCCCGACCTTTCCCGAGCCCGAAGCCCAGATCAACACCAACGCGCCTAGGGTGCCGGGCATCGATGGAAAGGCCAAGATGTCCAAATCGGTCGGGAATACGATCGGAATCCTCGAAGCCCCCGACTCGATCTGGGAAAAGCTTCGCACCGCTCCTACCGACCCCGCCCGGGTGCGCCGAAGCGACCCCGGCGAGCCCACCCGCTGCCTGATCTGGCGGTACCACACCTACTTCTCCCCGGCCGAGCTGGTAGAAGGCGTCATCGAGCCCGAGTGCCGCCGGGCCGGGATCGGCTGCGTGGAGTGCAAGCGGATGCTCTTCGATTCGATGATGAAGGAGCTCGGTCCCATTCAGGATCGGGCCGCCGAGCTGCGGGCCCACCCCGAGCGGGTCAGCGAAGCCCTGGAGGCGGGGCGGGCAGAGGCGGCGGCAATCGCCGAACCGGTCATGGAGGAGGTTCGGGAAAGGATTGGCTTGCTCCGCCCCGGGGTGCGGCCTTGGAAAGCCGGCGGCTGACGCTTACCTTTCCCGGTTTTTCGGGCAGCGCAGCCGAACTGGTGCGGGCGTTGAGGGAGGGGCGGGTCGCGCCCGCCGCGGTGCCCATCGCGCGGCTGCTCGACGAGGCGCTGGCCCATGTGGCGGGCTGGCCCTTGGCCGACCGGGCGGCCCTGGCCGCCGAGCTCGCCCTGCTCCTGCTTTTAAGACTTGGCATCGAAGAGCGCCTGGCCGGCCCCGAGGCCGGGGAAGCGACCACCGAAGCGGTGCGGGCGCTGGCCGGTCTGGAAACCGCACTGAAGGGTTTGCGGGCCCGGGCGGAGCGTCGGCGGGGGGTGATCCCGGTGCCCCCTGCGCCCCTGCCC
>WFNN01000160.1 GCA_015488545.1 Thermaceae bacterium
GCGGAGCCAGGGGTGACGGTGGCGATGGCCGTGGAGGGCGACCTCGTGGCCCGCTTCCACCAGCCGCTTTAGGAGTTCGGGGTGGCGCTCGGCTCGCTCGCCGAGAACGAAGAAGGTCGCCCGCACCCGATGTTCGGCGAGGGCCTCGAGGACCCCCGGGGTGGTGGCGGGGTCGGGGCCGTCGTCGAAGGTGAGCGCGAGCTCGCCGTGCCCGGCGCGTACCCGGGTTGCCAGGCCCAGCCCCAGCCGCTGGTGGAGCAGCCAGGGCCCCCCCGCGTGCAGGGTGCCCACGAAGAGAAAGGCGCCGAGCCAAGGGTTCAAACCCGCACCCCCACCAACGCCTTGATGCGGCGGGCGGCGTCGGCGGCGGCCTGGGGCCGGCCTAGGGCGCGGGCCCGCGCCGCCAGCTCCCGGCGCAGGTCGGCCTCGGCGAGCAGGGCCTTGAGGTGCCGCATAAGCTCCCGGCGGTTTCGGGCCCAAAGCCCAGCACCCCGGTTTTCCAGCCAGGCGGCGTTGGCCTCCTCGTGGCCGGGGATCGGTTTGTAGACCAGATAGGGCCGCCCCACCGCCAGAGCTTCGGCCACCGTGAGCCCGCCGGCCTTGCCCAGGAGAAAGTCGGCGGCTCCGAACAGCTCGGGGAAGAGGTCCCCGACGGGGTAGGTGAGCAGGGTGATCCGGCCCCGCTCCTCCCGGCGTACGGTGCCGTTCAGCTTAAACCGCACCACCTGAGCCGGCAGACCGGTGGCGAAGAGCGCCGCCACCGCTTCGTCCTGGGCGCGGTAGGCTTCGGTGGCCCCGCTGGCGATCAGGACCACCGGGCGTTCGTCCAGACCGTGGCGGGCTCGGATCGCCTCGGGGTCGCCCAGCCGTGCGAATACCCGCCGGACCGGGATGCCGGTGAGCGCGATGCGCTCGGCTGGGATGCCCATTCGCTCGAGGTCGGCCGCAGCCTCAGGAGTGGAGGCCAGGATCAGATCCGCCCCCTGTTGGGCCCAGTGCCGGTGCGCCCGGAGATCGGTGAGCACCAGCACGTTGGCGAACGTCGTTTGGGTGTGGACCCGGACGCTCGCGGCCAGGGCGGTGGCGGTGGGAAAGCTGGCCACCACCGCTTGGGGGCGGAAGGCCAGCAGGTCGGCCCGAAGGCCGTCAAAGCCCACCCGCGAGAACTGGGCGGTGATCAGCCGGGGTTCGCCCTGGTTGGACCAGCGGTAGAACCAGCGGTAGAGACCCGGCCAGTGCCGGAGCGAAAGGGCGTACACCCCGGCGATCGGCGCCCGCTGCCAGAGCGGAATGTACTCGAGGTAGTCCCGCTCCAGCGCTTCCCCACCTAGGGCCTCGTAAAGGGCCAGGTTGGCCTGCAGGTGCCCGCCGCCGAAGGAGGCCGATAGGAAGAGGGTCCGCATTAGCCTCGCAACCCTCTCCATCCTATCCAGGCGAAGGCGAGGTCCGGGGTCCAGACGGCCACCGCCGGGGGGATGGCCGATAGGCTACCCAGCGATCGGAAAAGCAGAAAAACCAGGTAGAACCCCACCGCGATCAGCACGCTGAGCCCCAGCGATAGGCCAGGGGTGCGGGCGTAGCGAACCGCGAAGGGGAGGCTCAGGAGCACCAGGACCAGATTGGCAAGCGGCAGGGCCAGCTTGGCGTGGAAGATGAGGCTGGCCTCTCTTCGCTCGGGTTCGGGGCGGGTGCGGTCGTGGGCCGCCCGCCAAGCCTTGGTGAGCGACCAGGTGTCGGCCGCCAGCGGGTCGGCGAAGCGGGCGATCGCCTCGCCCCGGGTGAGCCCGGTTTTCAGGGTCAGGACCGCCCCCTTTTTCCGGGGCAAAAGGGCCCCCAGAAAGACCCGCCGGAGGGCCTGGCCGAGGTCCTTGGGGTTCGCTTTCAAAAGGGCGGGGATTGCGCTGTAGTCCACCCGGAAGAGCTGGTAGCCCCAAAGCTCCACTCGGTCGCCGCGGTAGGTGCCCCGGTCGGCGAAGATCAGGGTGGCCCTTTCCCCCTCCCACTTCTGGATGCGAACGTGGACCATTTCGTCCCGGGCGTAGTCGTAGTCCTTGAAGTAGAGCTCAAGCCCGCCTCCCAGAGGGATCGTTCGGCCCCTAAGCCGTACCAGCCCGCGTCCGTGGGTGTGCATCTCCTCCCACCACAGCACCCGGACCTGCTGGTTGGTCCAGGGGGCCACGTACTCGTTGAGCCAGAGCGAGACCCCTGCGAGGAAAAGCCCCAGCAGCAGGACCGGGGCGGCCAGCCGGCGGAGGGGGATGCCCCCGGCAGCCACCGCCAGCACCGCCCCCTCGGCGGCCAGCCGCCCGAAGGGGACCACCACCGCGGTGACCACTGCCATGGGAAGGACCTGGACCAGGATGCCGGGGACATGGTAGGCGAGCCACTTGAGAATCAGCCCGAGGGGGATTCCTCCGAGCCAGGGGCTTCCCACGTAGAAGAACCCGAATAGGAAAACCGCGGTGTAAAAGGCGGCCGAGGCCAGGAGGACCGGGAGGGTTTCCCGTAGGGTGTAGCGGTCCAGGTGTTTAAGCATCCCGGGGGACCGCGAAGCTGATTTCGGCCCGGGCGACCACCCGGTCCTCCACCTTGGCCTCGACCCGGGCCCGGGCTAGGCCCCGGCGGAAGTAAAGGAGCTCGCCCTCCAGCACCAGGGTGTCGCCTGGGGTTACCGGCTTTAGAAACCGGGCCTCGTGGATCCCCGCCAGGTAGGGGATCATGCCCGGTCGGAAGTCGGGGTGGCGTTCCAGGCTGGCCACCGCCGCCTGGGCCATGGCCTCGACCAGGAGGACGCCGGGCATGACCGGGTGGTCGGGGAAGTGGCCCAGGAAGTGGGGCTCGTTGTAGGTTACGTTCTTCAAAACCTTAAAGTGCTTGCTGTCGGCCTCGAGGATCCGATCGACCAGCAGGAAGGGGTAACGGTGGGGAAGGAGCTTTAAAAGCTTCACGTCTACCTCCGGAGCACGTTGTCGGAGCTGACCAGGGTGTCCTTGAGGACGTCGAGCATCTCCAGCGCCCGCCCGGTGCCCACCGCCACCGCGTCCAGGGCGTTTTCCGCCACCACCACCGGAACCCCGGTGCTCTCTTCCAGCAGCCGGTCGAGGTTTTTTAGGAGCGAGCCGCCCCCGGTCAGCAGAATGCCCCGGTCGATGATGTCGGAGACCAGTTCCGGCGGGGTGCTCTCAAGGGTTTTCTTGACCTCGAGGATGATCTTGTCGAGCGGTTCCCGGAGGGCGGCGGAGACCTCGCTGGTGGTGATCTCCACGGTTTTGGGCAGCCCACTAATCAGGTCCCGTCCCCGAACCTCGGCCACCAGGTCGTCCTCCTTGTCGGCGACCAGGGCCGCACCTATCCGGATTTTGATTTCCTCGGCGGTGCGCTCCCCGATCAGCAGGCTGTGGCGTTCACGGACGTAGCGGATGATCGCCTGGTCGAACTCGTTGCCGGCGATGCGAAGGGATTCCGATACCACGATCCCCCCTAGCGAGATGATCGCGATGTCGGTGGAGCCGCCCCCGATGTCCACCACCATGCTGCCGGTGGGCTCGGCGATCTCGATGCCGGCCCCGATGGCGGCGGCCAGCGGCTCTTCGATCAGGAACGCCCGTTTGGCCCCGGCTTCGACGATCGCCTGGACCACCGCCCGCCGCTCCACCTCGGTGACCCCCGAGGGCACCCCCACCATGACCTGGGGCTTGAAGAAGCGGGACATCGGCGAGAGCACCTTTTTGAGAAAAAGGGTAAGCATTCGTTCGGTCAGGGTGTAGTCGGCGATTACCCCGTCCTTCATCGGCCGCACCGCCACGATGTTCCCCGGGGTCCGGCCCAGCATCCGGTAGGCCTCCGCCCCCACCGCCTTGACGTCCTTGGTGTCGCGGACCATGGCGATCACGCTGGGCTCCCTCAGCACGATGCCGCGCCCGCGGATGTAGATCAGCACCGAGGCGGTGCCGAGGTCGATCCCGATGTCCTCGCCCCTAAACATTTCGCTTCATTGTACCGGCTCGGGGGTGAGAACTCGGGAATAATGGGGGGATGCTGGTGATCCTCGGGCTTCTTCTTGGTCTTGCCGTGGGTTCGTTCCTGAACGTGGTCATTCACCGCCTGCCCCGCGGGGAGTCGATCGTCTACCCGCCCTCTCGCTGCCCGGCGTGCGGCGCCCGGTTGGGGCCGGCCGAGCTGGTGCCGGTGGTGTCCTATCTGGTGCAAAAAGGGCGTTGCCGCCACTGCGGAGCCCGGATCAGCCCGCGCTACCCCCTGGTTGAACTGCTCACCGGGGTGCTCTTTGCCGCCGCCGCCTATCTCCGGCCGGTGCTCTGGCCCGATCTAGTTTTTCTCTGGGCCTTCCTCGCTTTTTTGGTGGCGCTCGCCTTCATCGACGCGGATACCTACCTCTTGCCCGACAGCCTGACCTACGGTGGCCTAGCCCTGGGCCTTCTGGCCGGTGGCCTGGGGATGAACGGCGGGCTTTTCCGCGCGCTGCTTGGGGCGCTTTTGGCCGCTGGGCTCATGGTGTTGGTGGGGGGGTACGGCAACCTGGTCCTTCGCCGGCTGAAGGACGGAAAACCCAGCTGGCCGGTGGGTTTCCACCAGGTCTACCTGGCGGCCTTGGCCGGGGCCTTCCTCGGTCCGGCTTGGGGGACGATGCTTGGGCTTTTGAACTGGCTTTTGAATGCGCTGACCCGCCGGGGCTGGAACCTTCCCGAGCCGGTGAGCCTCTTGCTCTTGCCGCCGGTCCTAGTCCTCCACCCCGCCGGGCCGCTGGCCGCGGGGCAGGGGGCCCTGGTGGCGGCCGGCGCCTTGGCGTTGCTCGGCGGGCTCTACTGGGCCTTCCTGCCCGAGCCCGAAGAGGACGACGACGAGCCCGTGGCCCTGGGGTTTGGCGACGTCAAGCTCTCGGGGATGCTGGGGGCCTGGAGTGGGTTCCCGGCCTTTCTGGTGGGGCTTTTCGTGGCGGTGTTGGCCGGGGCGGTGCTCGGGGTTCTTTTCCGGCGGAAAAGGCTCCCCTTCGGCCCCTACCTGGCGCTGGGCGGGGTGGTGGCGGTGTTCTTTGGCGACGCCCTGTGGAAGGTCTACCTAGCCTCCGTCGGTTGGTAAGGTGGGGCCGTGGAGCGGTTGCTTGCGGTGATGCGGCGCCTCCGGGCGCCGGACGGTTGCCCATGGGACCGGAAGCAGACCCACAGGAGCCTGGTGCCCTACCTCCTCGAGGAGGCCGCCGAGGCCGCCGACGCGATCCTCTCTGGCGAGCCCGAGGCGATGAAGGAGGAGCTCGGGGACGTTCTTCTGCAGGTGGCCTTCCACGCGGTGATCGCCGAGGAGGAGGGTGTCTTTGCCTACCCCGATATCGAGGCCGCGATCGTCGAAAAGTTGGTGCGCCGCCACCCCCACGTTTTCGGGGACGTCCGGGTCAAGGACGCCGACGAGGTGCTCCAGAACTGGGAGCAGCTCAAGGCTGCCGAGGGCAAGGCGCCCAAAGGGGCCTGCGACGAGGTCCCGTCGGCGCTTGGGGCCCTGGCCCGGGCGGCCCGGGTGGAGGAACGGCTCGGCTACCCCGAGGGTCGCCCCGAGCGGGTGGCGGCGGCGCTCGCCGAGGGGGACCTAAAGCGGCTTTTCCTCGAGGCGGTGGCCCTGGCCCGGGCCCGCGGGGAGGACCCCGAGGCCCTTCTCCGGGAAGCGGTGCTGGAGCTTTGTTCGAACCCCTCCCCAAAGAGCTAACTGCGCCTCACGGGCTCCGGCCGGCGGCGGTGCTGGTGCCGGCGGTGGGGCGCGGGCCGCTGGCCGAGGGGACGCTTCTCTTCACCCTCCGCACCGAGCACCTCGCCCACCACCGGGGGCAGATCAGCTTCCCCGGGGGGGCGATCGAGCCCGGCGAGTCCCCGGCCGAGGCCGCCCTGCGCGAGGCCAAAGAGGAGATCGGCCTGGATCCCGCGTCGGTGGTGCTTTTGGGGGCGCTTTTGCCGGTGCTTTCCCCCGCCGGCTACTGGGTGCTGCCGGTGGTGGGCCGGGTGGCCGAGACCCCTGCCCTGCGGGCCAACCCCGACGAGGTGGCCCGGATCCTCTGGGTGCCGGTTCCCGAGCTCCTCGCCGCCCCGGCCTGGCCGGAGTGGCGGCGGGGGCGGTACGTGTGGCACTACCCCTGGCGGGGCTACGATATTTGGGGGGTAACCGGCAACATCGTCCGCGACTTCCTCACCCGCCTGAAGGGAGGCGAAGGATGACGGTAGCGATCCTGATCGAGGATCTTTTCAACGAGTTCGAGCTTATCTACCCCTACTACCGTGTGCAGGAAGCAGGTTACGAGGCCCTCCTGGTGGGACCCGAGGCCCGGGTCTACCGGAGCAAGGGAGGCGTGTCGATGAAGGCGGACCGGGCCGCCGGCGAGGTCGACCCCGGCGCCCTTGCCGGTCTGGTGATCCCGGGCGGCTACGCCCCCGACCGTCTCCGGCGGCACCCCGAGGTGTTGGAGCTGGTTCGGGCGGTGGACCGGGCGGAAAAACCCCTGGCCGCCATCTGCCACGCCGGCTGGGTGCTGATCAGCGCCGGGGTGGTGGCCGGCCGCACCCTCACCGGCTACTTCTCGATTAAGGACGACCTCGTGAACGCCGGGGCTACCTACCGGGACGAGGCCCCGGTGATCGACGGGCACCTGGTCACCGCCCGCGACCCCCGGGACCTGCCGGTTTGGATGGCGGCTTTCGTCGGGAAGCTACGCGGCGCCTAGCTCTTCGGGTCGGAGCACGATGGCCTCGACCTCGTCGCCGGGGGCCACCCGGGTTTCGGGGGGAACCACCACCAGGGCATTGGCCAGAGCCATGCTCTTAAGCACCCCCGACGACTGGTTGCCGGTGGTGTGGGCCACGAAGCCCCCGAAGACCTCGGGGTCGTATTCCAGGACGGCCCGCCGGAAGGCGGTCTTCACTCCGGCACCCTTGAAGGGATCGGCGGCCACCGCCTGCACCCGGCGGTAGGGGGGGTCGCTCCGGCCGAGCATCCGGAAAAGCATTGGCCGGACGTAGAGAAAGAAGACCACCATGGCGCTGACCGGGTTGCCCGGTAGCCCGAAGACCAGGGTCCGGCCCAGCCGGGCGAAGACCGGGGGGCCGCCGGGGCGCTGGAGGATTTTCCAGAAGTAGATCTCGCCCTCCTCCTCGAGGAGCTTGCGCACCAGGTCGTACTCGCCCATGCTCACCCCGCCGGTGGTGACCACCAGGTCGTAGCCCCCGGCGGTGAGCTTCTCCCGCAGGGCCGCCCGGTCGTCGGGCACCCGGCCGAGTAGCACCGGCTCCCCCCCAGCCTCGGCCACCAACCCGGCCACCGCGTAGCTGTTTGAGTTGTAGACCCCCCCGGGGGGCAGGGGCTCGCCGGGTTCGGCCACCTCGTCGCCGGTGGAGAGGATCGCCACCCGGGGCCGCCGGACCACCGCCAGCCGGGGGTGCCCGGCGCCGGCCGCGATCCCGACGCGCCCGGGGGTGAGGAGGGCCCCCTTCTTGAGGACCACCTCGCCCTTTCGGTAGTCGTCGCCGGCGGGCCGGATGTCCTTGGGGGAGGCGGGGGCAAAGAGGAGCACCGTATCGCCCTCCCGGCGGGTGTCCTCCACCGCCACCACCGCGTCGGCGCCCTCGGGGAGGGGCGCACCGGTGTAGATGGCCACCGCCTCGCCGGGCCCGATCCGGCCCGGGAACGGCTTACCGGCCGGGGCCTCGCCGATCACCCGGAGGCGCACCGGGCGGTCGGGGCTCGCCCCCTGGGTGTCGGCGGCCCGGGCGGCGTAGCCGTCGATCGCCGAGTTGGCGACCTCGGGGTGGCTGACCCGGGCCAGGACGTCCTCGGCCAGCACCCTGTGGAGGGCTTCGGTAAGGGGGAGCACCTCCCGTTCCTGGATCTCCGGTGTCTTTTCCAGGACCAGGGCCAGGGCTTCCTCGACGGTGACGCTCTCGCGCATGCCGCCAGTCTACCCTGGGGCGACGCGGGCGTAGAGGTAGCCGTCGCCAAAGCCCCCCAGGTTGGGAAAGTAAAAGTATCGGCGGAGGAGACCTTCGCGGGAGAAGCCGGCCTTTTCCAGCGCCCGATGGCTGGCGGTGTTTTCGACGTGGGCGGTGGCGGTGACCCGCCCGGCCCCGCGTTCGAAGAGCGCCCCGGTCAGCCCGGCCACCGCCCGGGGCACGAGGCCTTGCCCCCAGCGATCGCGCCGGAGGGCGTAGCCGAGCTCGTAGCCGTAGCGGAGGGAGGCGACCGAGAGGCTGCCCACCGCCACCCCGTCCACCTCGATCAGGTAGACGAGCGGGCGGCAGGGGAGAAGGCGACCGCCGCTTTCGGCCCAGCCTCGGGTCCAACCCCGAAGGACCGCCAGCGAGGCCTCGAGGTCCCGGTGCGGGGTGAAGCTCAGGTACCGGGTTACCTCGGGGTCCGAGGTCCAGGCGAAGAGCGCCGGGGCGTCCTCCAGCCGGGGCTCGCGGAGCGCGAGCCCGGGGAGCTCAATGCGACCCGGCAGGTGGATCAATGGGCTCCCTCCTACGTAGCCACAGGTTAAACCCAGCCAGGACCGCCAGACCGGGTAGGCCGGCGAGGCCGATGGTGAGGTCGCTGCCGGCAAAAAGCAAGAGGGGCAGGCCGGCGATCGCGTTGACCCCGCCGTGGAGCAGTGCGGCGGGGATCAGCGAACCCCCCCGTTCCCGGACCCAGAGGTGGGCGGGGGTGAGCAGGGTGGTAAGGGCGACCATGAAGAACACCCCGATCAGGCGGTGCTGGGGGTAGTTGTACCCGAAGAGCAGCACCAAAGGGGCGTGCCAAAGGCCCCAAAGGAGCCCGATGGTGAGCGAGGCGGGCCAGAGCCCCTGGTCCCGGAGCCGCTCCCAGAGGTAGCCGCGCCAGAAGAGCTCCTCCCCCAGGGCGAAGACCAGGTTCACGCTGGCGGCGGCGAGGAGGGCTTGCAGGAGCAGCACAAGGAGCAGCAGGGGGTCGGGGAGGCCGGCCAGGGGGCCCTGGAACCCGGCCCGGAGCGCGGCCAGGCCTTGCCACCGGCCCAGGGGAAGGGAGAGCAGCACCGAAAGCCCCACCCAGATGGGGGGCAAAAGCCAAGCCCAGAGCCAGTAGCGGTTGGGTCGGCCGAGGACCGGCAACCGGAGCCTCTCGCGCCGGGCGAAGAGCAAGGCGCTCACCCCGGGGCCCCACATGTAGGCGAGGGCGAAGGCCAGGGCGAGGAGCGGGCGGTTGGGGTCGGGGAAGCGACCGCCCGCGAGGAAGAGGCCCGCGGCCAGCGCCCAGGAGAGGCCGTAGGCCAGGGCGATGGGAGCGGTCAGCGTCGGCACCCCCCCAGCATAGCCGGCCCTCATCTCGCCGGGCTAAAATCCTCTTGATGCGACGGCTTTGGGGGCTTTGGGGGCTGGTTCTCCTGCTGGTCGCCTGCGGCACCGACCAGGGGCTTCCGGCCGAGCCCCTTCGGCTCGATACCAAGCTGCCCCCCGCCTACCTTGGCGAGCCCTACCGCACCGAGGTGCTGGCGGCCGGCGGGGTGCGCCCCTACGCCTACGAGGAGAGGGGCGATCTCCCCCCCGGGCTTCGGTTCGTGGGCGGGCGCATCGAGGGCACCCCCACGAAGAAAGGGACCTACCGCTTTGAGGTGACGGTCCGCGACGCCGCCCTCGGGGCCCTTACCCGCACCTTTACCCTCACCGTCGGCGACCCCCCGCCCCCCCGGTTCGAC
>WFNN01000161.1 GCA_015488545.1 Thermaceae bacterium
GACCCCGGCCGCACCGAGGGGGAAGCCTGGCTGGCCGAGGGCTGGATGACAAGCCAGGCCCCGGCGGCGTCGGCCCGCTCCAGGAGCGCCTCGTGGAAGGCGTCGAGGCAGATCAGGGTGGCCACGGTTCCGATTCGGGTGCGCGCGATCTGGCTGGCGGGATCCCCGGGGCGAAGCTGGGCACGCCGTTCCTCGGGCATGAGCCGCACCTTTTCGGGTCGAGCGAGCACCCGGCCTTCCGGGTTGAGCAGGAGCCCGAGGTTGCGCGGGGCGAGTTCGGTGGGGTAGAGCCCCCGGGCGGGTTCCTCGTCGAGTCGGGGCGCGAAGAGGGTACCCGCCGCCAGATAGGTCCGGTGTCGGCGGGCGGCGTCCCGGAAGGCGCCCAGGTAGGCGGGCCAGACCGCCAGCGCCCGGGCACGGTAAAAACCCCAGGGGCCGAGCAGCGCCGGCCGTCCGAGCCGGCGTAGCCAGGTCGCCGCGGCGGCAAGGAGCGTTTTCGCCCGGCGGACTTCCGGGGGGGCGTCAAGCCAGAAGAGGAGCGGGAGGGCGAAGAGCTCGGGGAAGGCTACCAGCCGAGGCACCCCTTCGGGGGCGTCCTGGAGCGCCTCGGCCACCCACCGGTCGACCGCCTCCGCAAAGCGAGCCGCGTCCCGGTAAATCGTGGGGTGGACCTCGGCCTGCACCGCCGCCAGGTAGACCCGCATGCCCCGAGTCTACCGGTGCGGCTACCCCCGCCCGGTATGTGCGCCGGAATACGAAGGTTTACAGGTCGAAACCCGTATACTACACTTTGGTATCTGGAGAATCCCCCGCGCGGGGGAATCCTGCCCAAAACTGGAGGGAAGCATGCCGCTTTTAGGAGAACAGGAACAGCAGATCGTTAGGGAACGTCTCGGGAACCTCACCCGGGACGTGGAAATCGTACTCTTCACCGATAGCTCAACGGTGATCGCCCCCGGCAAGGAACCCTGCATTTACTGCAAGGAGACCGAGCAGCTTCTAAGGGAGATCGAACCGCTCTCCGATAAGGTTAGCCTTGTCGTCTACGACCTGGCCAACGAGGAGGGTAAGGCGAAGGCCGAGGCCATGCGGGTGGAGGCTGCCCCCACCATCATCCTCCGGGAGAAGGGCTCCGATGCGGTGAACATCCGCTACCGGGGCATCCCCGCCGGCTACGAGTTCGCCAGCCTCCTCGAGGACATCGAGATGATCGGTCGCGACGGCCACGGTCTTCCCGACGAGGTGGTCAAGGAACTCAGCGAGCTGCCGCAGGAGGTCATCCTTCAAGTCTTCGTCACCCCGACCTGTCCCTACTGCCCGCAGGCGGTGCGCACCAGCCACCGCTTCGCCTACGCCTCGCCCAAGGTCATGGGGGAGATGATCGAGGCCCAGGAGTTTCCTTCGCTTGCCGACAAGTACCACATCTCGGGGGTGCCGGACACGGTGATCAACCACGGGGCCCAGCGCATTCTTGGGGCCCAGCCGGTTTCCGCCTTTCTCGATGCGATCCGTCGAGCGGTGGGCGCCACCGCCTAAGCCCGGGGGGTATCGGCGCCGGGGTCGCCCCCGGCGCTTTCCTTTTCTCAGGGGGCTTTTGTAGCATACGTCCATGCGACGCCTGGCCCCGCTGGTATGGTTACTGGCCGCCCTGCTCGCCGCTTGCGGTGGCAAGGGCGCCTACCAGAACGTTTCCCCCGACGATCTCAAAGCCCACCTCGACGACCCCAAGGTGATCGTCGTCGACGTGCGTACCCCGGCAGAGTATGTGCAGGGGCACGTTCCCCGGGCTATCAACCTCCCCCTCCAGGAGATTGAAAACTGGTACAGGGACCTTCCCCGGGACCGGACCGTCTACCTGATCTGCCGAACCGGGCACCGCTCCACCAAAGCCGCGGAGTTCCTCAAAGAAAAGGGGTTTCGCAACCTGAGGAACGTCACCGGAGGAACCCTGGCCTGGATTCAAAAGGGTTACCCGCTTTCCACCGCTCCCGAAGACCCCGCCAAGGTGCTCGGCAGGGCGCCGAGCGCGCCGGCGATCGAGCTCCCCGATCTGAACTTCAAGCGTTACGGCGGAGGATCGGTGCGCCTCAGGCAGTTTTTGGGGAGGCCCCTCGTGCTCAATCTCTGGGCTAGCTGGTGCCCGCCCTGCCGGGCCGAAATGCCGCTTTTGGCCGAGGCCCAGGGGCGTTACCGGGGGGTCACCTTCGTCTTTGCCAACCAAGGTGAAGCCGAATCCGCGATCCACAGCTTCCTGAGCGATACCGGGCTGGCCCTTGGTTGGGTGATCCTGGACCCCGACTCCGAGCTAAGCCGGACCCTCCACGCTGGCGGCCTGCCCACCACCTATTTCTTCGATGCCCAGGGGAAGTTGGTGGCGGTGCACCCAGGGCAGCTTTTCGAAGCTGCCCTGGACGGTTACCTGCAGAAGTTGGTGGTGCGCTAGCGGTGCGGCTCGACCGGTACCCCTACCCCTCGGGTCGCCGGGTGGTTCTGGGCACCCGCGCGGCCCTGGCGGCCAGCCACCCGCTGGCGGTGGCCGCCGGGGTTTCTGTGCTCGAGCGGGGCGGTAACGCGGTGGATGCTGCCATCGCCATGGCCGCGGCGCTCACCGTGCTGGAGCCAACCGCCAACGGCATCGGTGGGGATCTGTTCGCCATCGTCGAGGACCGGGGCCGGCTTTTCGGCCTGAACGCCTCGGGAAAAAGCCCTCGCCGGCTAGTGCCGGTCCCCGCGGACCGGATACCCCCGTTTGGCTGGGCGGCGGTCACCGTGCCGGGGGCGGTCTCGGGCTGGGTCGCCCTGTGGCGGCGGTTTGGCCGCTTGCCCTTGGCCGAGGTGCTGGAGCCCGCGGTTCGCTTCGCCCGCGAGGGGCACCCGGTCGCTCCCGAGGTGGCCCGGGCTTGGCGGAGGGCAGAGCAGGTCTACCTGCCCCTAGAGGACCCGGTCTTCGACCCCTTCAAACGGGTGTTTTTTCCCGGAGGCCGCGCCCCCCGGCCCGGCGAGGTTTTCCGGAGCGAGGGCCACGCACGTACCCTGGAGGCCATCGCCGAGAGCGAGGGCGAAGCCTTTTACCGGGGTGAGCTAGCCGAGCGGATGGCGGCCTTCGCCGCCAAGACCGGGGGAACGCTGTCCCTTGGCGACCTTGCCGAGCACGCCCCGCTTTGGGTGGAACCCCTTTCGGTCAACTACCGCGGGGCACGGGTGTACGAACTTCCCCCTAACGGGCAGGGGGTGGTCGCGCTTCTCGCGCTCAAGGCGCTGGAGGCCTTTGATCTTTCCGCCTACCCGGCCGAGGACGCCCTGCACCTGGCGATCGAAGCCACCAAGGCGGCGTTTGCCCAGGCCTTTGCCCGGGTGGCCGACCCCGAGCAGCACCCCGGAGCGGCCGAGGCGCTTTTGAGCGAGGAGGCGGTGGGCGAGGTGCGGGCGGCGGTGGGCCGGGCGGCCGGCCCCTGGCCGGCCCCCTCGCTCGTTCCCGGGGGCACCGTCTACCTGGCCGCGGCCGACCGCGCGCTTTCGGTTAGCCTAATACAGTCGAATTACCAGGGGTTTGGTTCCGGGGTGCTGGTGCCAGGCACCGGAATCGCCCTGCAAAACCGGGGGCTTGGCTTCGTCCTTACCCCAGGGCACCCGAACGCCCGCGCCCCGGGGCGCCGACCCTACCACACGATCATTCCGGGGTTCCTCGAGCTGCCAGGCGGGTTCCGCGGGCCCTTCGGCCTCATGGGCGGGTTCATGCAGCCGCAGGGGCACCTTCAGCTTTTGCTCCGGATGGTGGAGGAGCGGCAAAACCCGCAAGCGGCCCTCGACGCCCCCCGGTGGCAGCTCGCTTTCGCCGGTCAGGTGCTCCTGCTTGAGCCCGGGTTCGGGGCCGACCTCGCCCTCGCTTTGGCCGACCGCGGGCACCGCGTACGGGTGGAGCCGGAGCACGCCCGTTTCGGCCGCGGCCAGATCGTTCTCCGGCGGGAGGGCGTTCTCCTGGCTGCCAGCGAGCCACGGGCCGATGGGTTGGCCTTTGCCCTCTAGCGCTTCGGTCTGCTATAGTGCCTTTTGGCCGCGGGCCGGGATGGCGGAATTGGTAGACGCGGCAGACTCAAAATCTGCTGGGTGAATAGCCCGTGCGGGTTCGAGTCCCGCTCCCGGCACCAGCTAGAGGAGGCTCGGCGATGAACCTACTGCAAGCGCTTCTTTTGATCGTGTATCTGGTGGCGGCGGCCGCCTTGGTTTGGGTGGTCATCCTTCAGGAACCCAAGACCGGGGGGGGCGATATCTTCGGGGGCGGTGCCACCGACCTCTTCGCCGCCCGGGGGCTCACCGGTGGGCTTTACCGGCTGACCATCTACTTGGGGATCGGTTTTCTCCTCCTTGCTCTCCTCATCGGTACCTGGCAGCTTTAGACCCCGAACCAAAAGGCGCGGCCCAGTCGGGCCGCGCCTTTTCCTTGACAGGGGTGGAGCCCACCAGTAGCGTAAGTACAAGGCCCAAGCGAGGTCACGGAGCGCCTTCGTTTGGGGCTTCATTGCAAAGGAGGTAGTTCGTATGAAAAGATCGATCAGCGGCATCTTGGCTCTTTCGCTGGTGCTGGCCTCGGCGGCCCTGGCCCAGGCCTTCACCTGGCCGGCGAGCTGGACCCGGGCGAAGCCGGGGGAGGCGAAGCGCGGCGGCACCTACATTGAGGCCACCATCTCCGACTTCCGCACCATGAACCCCTTCCTCACCGCAGAGGCCGGTAGCATTCCCGATCGCATGACCTTAAACGGCATCGGCCTGGTGACCCGGGACCCCACCACCGGCAAGTGGATTCCTTACATGGCCACCTCCTGGAAGGTCAGTAAGGATCAGACCGAGATCACCTTCAAGATCCGGCGAGGCATGAAGTGGTCGGACGGCCAGCCGATCACCGCCGACGACTGGATCATGACCTACCGCATCCACATGGACCCCAAGGTGGGTTCCAACCTCCGCGACTCCTTCTTCATCGGCGACAAGGTGGTGAAGGTTGAGAAGATCGACGACTACACCCTCCGCTTCATCTACCCCAAGCCCGACGCCGAGGCCTTCGCCATTGCTAGCTTCTCGCCCTGGCCGGCCCACGTCTTCGGTCCCGTCTACGAAAAGCAGGGAGCCGACGGCATCAAGAAGATGTGGGGCTTGAACGAGGATCCGGCAAAGATCGTTACCTGGGGGCCCTTCGTGGTCGCCGCCTACCGCCCCGGCGAGCGGGTGATCTTTAAGCGCAACCCCTACTTCGGCGAGTGGAACAAGGACGCCGCCGGCAACCCGCTGCCCTACCTTGACGCGTACCAGGTCAACATCGTCAAGGACACCAACGCCGAGCTCGCTGCCTTCCTCACCGGCGAGATCGACCAGATGAACCCGGCCACGGTGGAGCAGATCGCCCAGATCAAGAAGGCGATCAACGCCGGCAAGCTGGACGCCACCCTCAAGGTCAACGCCTCGCCGATCGCCTCCAGCCAGTTCGTGGTCTTTAACTGGAACAAGAAGTCCGACCCCTTCAAGGAGAAGCTCTTCCGCTCGGCCAAGTTCCGCAAAGCCATGAGCCACCTCATCAACCGCCAGGCGGTGGTCGAGGTGGTCTACGGGGGGCTGGGCACCCCGATGTACGGCTCGGTTTACCCCGTGCTCACCCAGTGGATCAACAAGGACGCCCCCAAGTACCCCTACGACCCCGAGGCGGCGAAGAAGCTCTTGGCCGAGCTTGGCTTCACCAAGAAGGACGCCGAGGGGTACTTGGCCGACGCCCAGGGCCGGCGGCTTGAGTTCAACCTGGCCACCAACGCTGGCAACAAGCAGCGCGAGCAGATCGCCAAGCTTTTCGTCGACGAGGCCAAGAAGGTTGGGGTCAAGATCAACTTCCGGCCCATCGACTTCAACACCCTGGTGGGCCAGCTTCTCTCCAAGGGGCCGGACCGCCCCTTCGACGCGATCATCATCGGCCTGACCGGTGGCGGGCTCGACTGGCCGTTCGGCTCCAACGTGGTGCCCTGCCGGGGCAACCTGCACATGTGGAACCGCGCCGGTACCTGCCTCGACCCCCGCGAAACCCTGATGGAGTACTACTACTACAAGGGCCGCACCACCCTCGACTTCGAGAAGCGGGTGCAGATCGGCTACAAGCTCCAGGAGGTCGAGGGCGAGCTCCTGCCCATCGTCTACATCGCCGGGCCCAACTACCACACCGCCTGGAACAACCGGATCGGCGGGTGGCACCCGGACAAGATCATCTCCTCGATCTGGGGTTCCGGGGAGCTTCCGCTCCTTTTCCGGGCGAAGTAAACTAGCCTGGCAGGCCCTCCCCGGGGGCCGCCCCCGGGGAGGGTTTTTCGGAGGCCGTCTTGAGCGCTTACTTGGTTCGCCGGCTTATCCACCTTATTCCGACCTTTCTGGGAGCTACCTTTCTGGCCTTTATCGTGCTCCAGCTCGCCCCCGGTGACTTCCTCACCCGCTGGGCCCTGGACCCCAAGATTCGGCCCGAGACCATCGCGCTTATGCGCCACAACTTTGGCCTCGACCGCCCGGTCCTGGTGCAGTATTTGATCTGGTTGAAAAACCTGCTCCACGGTGACCTCGGTCACTCGTTTATGTACCAGCAGCCGGTGCTCGAGGTCATCTGGCCCCGCATCCTAAACTCGCTGGTTCTGGTGGGCTTTTCGATCCTTTTCCTCTACTTGATCGGTATCCCCATTGGGGTCTACCAGGCGCTCAGGCCCTACACCCCAGGGGACTACGCGATCAGCTTCCTGGCCTACTTCGGCATCGCGATCCCCAACTTCTTCTTCATGCTTATTCTGATTTACCTGCTGGTGCAGTTCAAGTTTGCCCATGGCTGGACCCCCTTCCCGATTGGGGGAATGACCAGCCAGGGTTTCGAGCACTTCCCCCAGTGGCGGCAGATCCTCGACGTGCTGTGGCACGCCGTCCTACCGGCCTTCGTGGTGGTCACCGCTGACATGTCCAGCCTCACCCGGGTCATGCGGGGCTTGGTTATGGAGGTCTTGGGCCAGGACTACATCCGCACCGCTCGGGCAAAGGGGCTCCCGGAGCGGGTGGTGCTCTATAAGCACGCGCTCCGAAACGCGATAATCCCGGTGATCGCCACCATCGGGGGGCTTCTCCCCACCCTGATCAGCGGTGCGGGCCTGGTTGAGGTGGTGGCCAACTGGCCGGGCATGACGCCGCTCTTGCTCGATGCCATCAACCAGCAGGACCTCTACGTCAACACCGGGATCATCGCCCTTTCCACCTTCCTTCTAATCGTTGGCAATATCCTTGGGGATCTGCTCCTGGCGGTGGTTGATCCCCGGATCCGGTACGGGTGAGCGATGGGCGAATACGAGACGAAAAGCCACTGGCAGTTGGTCTGGCAGCAGTTCAAGCGGCACCGGCTGGCCCTTTTGGGCGGGGGTATTCTGCTCGTCCTCTATACCCTGGCCGCTTTTGCCGGGTTCTTTAGCCCCTACGATCCCAACTTCTACACCCTTTCGCCGGTTTACCGTTATGCGCCGCCCACGCCCATCCACTTCCGCGACCCGGATACCGGTCGGCTTACCCGCCCCTTTGTCTACGGCATCAAGAAGACCCTTGACCTAAATACCTTTGTGGAAAGGTACACCGAGGACAAAACGCGGCGCTACCCGATCCTCTTCTTCGTTCGTACCCCCCACCACCCCTACACGATCTTTAAGGTGTTCAAAACCGACCTCCGCCTCTTCGGACTGGGGGAGAAGGCCACCGCCGAGGGAGCTCGGCTCTACCTGCTCGGTTCCGACAACTTCGGCCGGGACCTTTGGAGCCGGATGGTCTACGGCGGGCAGGTTTCGCTGACCATCGGGATTTTGGCGGTGCTGGTTTCCTTGGTTCTGGGGCTGCTCCTGGGGGGACTTTCGGGGTTCTACCAGGGAACCCGGATTCACCTGGCGCTTCCGCTGATTTCCAGGCGCACCTGGTCCTACCTGGCCGCTAGCGAACACCGCGGTCTGGGGCGGGTTTTCCGGGTGGCTTTCCGGTTCGTACTGCTCGCAGCCAGCCTGGCCTTCTGGGTTGGGCTGGGAGTGGGGCTAATCTATGGGCTTTGGGTGCTTACCGGGTACAGCGGCCTTGGTGAGCAGGTGGTGGAGACCCTGCTTTTGGTGCCGGCGGCGCTCTGGGCGTTCTCCCGCGGGCTTTTCCGGCCCTTCACCTTCGACCCCGACGACCTGGTGATGCGGTTGGTGGAGATCCTGGCCGCGATCCCTGGCCTTTTCCTGCTGGTAACCTTGCGGAGCGTTTTTCCCAGCGATATTGACCCGTTGATGACCTTCTATATTGTGGTGGCCATACTTTCCCTGATCGGGTGGGGTGGGCTGGCCAGGACCGTGCGGGGGATGGTGCTCTCCCTTCGCGAAATGGATTACGTCACCGCCGCCCGGGCGCTCGGGGTGAGGGAGTTTGGGATCATCCTCCGGCACGTGCTGCCGGCCACCGCCAGCTACACCATCGTTTACGCCTCGCTGGCCATTCCCAGCTTCATCCTGGCGGAGTCCGGGCTCTCTTTTATCGGCTTCGGGATCACCGAGCCCTACACCAGCTGGGGGCTGCTGCTGAAGGCGGCCCAGGACGGAGGGTTTGCCTCCTTTGCCGACCGTCCGTGGGTGCTCGCCCCGGGGTTCGCGATCTTTCTGGCGGTTCTTACGTGGAACTTTGTGGGGGACGGTCTTCGGGACGCGTTCGACCCGCGTCGGCGACGCTAGCGCGTTTGGGCGCCCGGCCGGGTACGGTATAACGTAGGGGTGAACGTCTAGGGAGAACCGATGGAAGCGAACCGCTTGCTCGAAGTTGAAAACCTCAAAGTTCACTTCTTCACCGACGAGGGTGTGGTCAAGGCGGTGGATGGGGTTTCCTTCCACATCGACAAGGGGGAAACCCTGGCGGTGGTGGGGGAATCCGGGTCCGGCAAATCGGTGACCTCGCTGGCCATCATGCGCCTGATCCCCAGCCCCCCCGGGCGGATCGTCGACGGGGCGGTCCGGTTCCGCGGTAAGGACGGCGTGGAGAAGGATCTGGTACGGCTCCCCGAGTCGGAGATGCGAAAAATCCGTGGCAACGATATCGCCATGATCTTCCAGGAGCCGATGACCAGCCTGAACCCGGTCTACACGGTGGGCGACCAGATCGCCGAGGCGATCGTTCTCCACCAGAAGAAGACCAAGAAGGAAGCCCTGGAGCTGGCCGCCGAGATGCTGGACCTGGTGGGGATCCCCGAGGCCAAAAAGCGCCTGTCGAACTACCCTCACCAGATGTCGGGGGGTATGCGCCAGCGGGTGATGATCGCCATGGCGCTCTCCTGCAACCCGAGCCTGTTGATCGCCGACGAGCCCACCACCGCCCTCGACGTGACCATCCAGGCGCAGATCCTGGAGCTCATCAAGCAGCTTCAGGAGGAGATCGGCATGAGCGTGCTCTTCATCACCCACAACCTCGGGGTGGTGGCCGAGATCGCCGACCGGGTGGTGGTGATGTACGCCGGGCGAGCGGTGGAGGAGGCCGACGTGGTGCCGATTTTTAAAGACCCCCTGCACCCCTACACCATGGGTCTTTTGAACTCGGTGCCCCGGGTGGACGTGGCCGCCGACAAGCAGCAGCGATTGGAGGCGATCCCGGGGAACGTGCCCAACCCGCTTTTCCTGCCCAAGGGGTGCGCGTTTCACCCGCGTTGCCGCTGGTTTGAGCAAGGCCGCTGCGACGCGGCGGTGCCCGACCTCGAGGCCACCCGCGACGGGCGGATGGTGCGCTGCTTCCGCTGGCAGGAGATCCGCGAGGGGGTGAGGGGATGAATCAGGAAAACGGCACCCTGCTCCGGGTTGAGCACCTGAAGACCTGGTTCCCCATTAAGGGTGGGATACTTTCCCGCACGGTCGGGCACGTCAAGGCGGTTAACGACGTAAGCTTTGCGATCAAGAAGGGCGAGGTGCTGGGCCTGGTGGGGGAGTCGGGTTCGGGGAAGACCACCGTGGGCCGGACCATCCTGAGGCTCATCGAGCCCACCGGGGGCGCTATTCTCTACGGCGATACCGACATCGCCAAGCTCCCCAAGGGCGCCCTTCGCCCCTTCCGCCGGAAGATGCAGATCATCTTCCAGGACCCGTTCGCCTCGTTGAACCCCCGGATGACGGTGGGGGATATCATCGGGGAGCCGCTGGTCATCCACAGGCTGGCCAAAACCCCGAAGGAGCGGGTGGAGCGGGTGGCCGAGCTCCTTAAGCTGGTTGGGCTTTCCCCCGACCACATGCGCCGTTACCCCCACGAGTTCTCCGGCGGCCAGCGCCAGCGCATTGGGATCGCCCGTGCCCTGGCGGTTTCCCCCGAATTCATCGTGGCCGACGAGCCGGTCAGTGCCCTCGACGTTTCCATCCAGGCCCAGGTGGTCAACTTGCTCCAGGACCTCAAGGAGGAGCTCGGGCTCACCCTCCTTTTCATCGCCCACGACCTGGCCGTGGTCGAGTACATCTCCGATCGGGTGGCGGTGATGTACCTCGGCAAGTTGATGGAGCTGGCCCCTGCCAAGGAGCTCTACCAAAACCCCAAACACCCCTACACCGAGGCGCTGCTTTCGGCGGTCCCGATTCCCGACCCCACCATCAAGCGGGAGCGCATTGTCCTCGAGGGCGACATTCCGAGCCCCATCAACCCGCCTTCGGGTTGCGTGTTCCGTACCCGCTGCCGTTACGCGATCCCGGAGTGCGCGGAGACCGTTCCCGAGCTTCGCGAAGTCGCCCCGGGGCACTACAAGGCCTGCATTCGGGACGACATCCTTTAACACCCTTGCTCGCCCCGTACAATGGGGCGTATGCGGCAACGGTACCCGTTCGTGGTCTGGCTGCTGGTCCTGGCGGCCGGCTTGGCGCTGGCTGCCGGAGAGGGGACCCGCGTGGTTCTCTACCGCGGCTTTGCCGAGGTGGATCGGCCGGTGGTGGTGGAGGACGGGGTCTTTCTGTGGAACCCGGGGGATGCCTCGCCGGTTCCCGGAACCCTTCGGCTGGTGGGCCTTCCTGAGCGGAAAAGGGTCTGGCAGGGGAACGCGGTGATCTTCTTCACCGAGGGGGCTGGCCCGGCCCGGCTCAGCTACCTGACCCGATCGCTTTCGGCCCGTCTCGCTTACTATCTGGACCTTGACCAGGGGGTTCTCACCGCCTGGGTCGCGGTGGAAAACCGCGGCCCCAGCCTTCGGGCCGATGAACTCCTCTTCGTGGCCGGGGAGGTGCCCCTGTTGGGGGGCGGCCTCGAGGCCAAACGGGCGGTCAAGGGGCTCGCCTTGACCGCGGCCCCGGCCGGGGCAACCTACCAGGGGGCGGCCGGAGGGGTTTTCCGCTACCGCTTTCCGGGATCCGCCGTGCTGGTCCAGGGGACCACCGAGCTCCCCTTTAAACGGGGGTCGGTGAAGCCCACCTTTCTCTGGCGATACCAGGGGACGTTCGTGAAGGGGCGTCGCCTGACCTTCGTTCGTGGCTACCGTTTTTCCGCTCCCTGGCCGCTTGCAGCCGGCCGGGTCTCGATCTGGAAGGCGGGAACCTTTTTGGGGCAAGCGTCGGTTCCCGACGCCCCCGAAGGGGAACCGGTGGACCTCTGGCTGGGGGCCGATCCCCTCGGTTACGCAGAACGGCGGGTGGAGGTCCTCGAGGAAACCCGCGATCGCGCCCGCTACCGGGTTACCACCCGGTTGGAAAACCGCCGCACCGAGCCGGTGCATATCGAGATCGAGGAGCGCTTTCCCACGCGCGGCTACGACCTCAAGATCGTTGGCGCCGAGCGGGTGCCCGGGGGTTATCGCCTGGCCCTTGACCTGGCCGCCGGCGGCCGCTGGAGCTACGTCTACGAGGTCACGCTGCGGTATCGTTAAGCGGCCTTGGCTATGAAGAACGCGAAAACCACACCCGGTTACACCTTGAAGCTCGCCCTCGCCGCCCTCGGGGTGGTCTTTGGCGACATCGGTACCAGCCCGCTCTACGCCGTTCGGGAGTCCCTCTCACCTCGCCACGGCATCGGCCTCAGCCCCGAGTCGGTCCTCGGGGTCTTGTCGCTGATCTTCTGGTCGCTGGTGGTGGTGATCTCGATCAAGTACCTGATCTTTGTGATGCAGGCCGACAACCACGGCGAGGGGGGGATCATGGCCCTTACCGCGCTGGTCATGCCCAGGGAGGAAAACGCCCAGAGCTGGCGGATCCTGGCCACCGTGCTGGGGATTTTTGGGGCCGCCCTGCTCTACGGCGATGGCATGATCACGCCGGCGATCTCGGTGTTGAGCGCGGTGGAGGGTCTCGAGGTCGCTTCGCCTGCCCTTTCCCCTTACGTGATCCCGATCACGCTTGCGATTCTGGTTGGCCTCTTTTTGCTGCAGGCACGGGGGACCGGCGGCGTCGGAAAGCTCTTTGGCCCGGTAATGCTGCTTTGGTTCGCCACCCTGGCGGTGCTCGGGGCCGTGCAGCTGGTCCAGAACCCGGCGGTGCTGGCGGCGCTCTTGCCGCACCACGCGATCGGTTTCCTCTTTCACCACGGCCTTCGGGCCTTTTTGGTGCTGGGCTCGGTCTTCCTGGTGGTCACTGGCGGCGAGGCCCTATACGCTGACCTGGGCCACTTCGGCCGGGCCCCGATCCGCATCGCCTGGTTCTTCTATGTCTTTCCAGCCCTTTTGCTCAACTACTTCGGGCAGGGCGCCCTCCTTCTGAGGGACCCCAACGCCCTGGAAAGCCCCTTTTTCCTCATGGCCCCGGCCTGGGCCGGCTACCCTTTGGTCCTGCTAGCCGCCGCGGCCACCGTGATCGCCTCCCAGGCGGTGATCTCAGGGTCGTTTTCGTTGACCCGCCAGGCCATTCAGCTCGGTTACCTGCCCCGCATGCGGGTCGTGCAAACCTCCAGCGAGGAGCGCGGCCAGGTTTACGTGCCCTTCGTGAACTGGACGCTGATGTTTCTGACCCTCTCGCTGGTGGTTGGCTTCCGCAGCTCGTCCAACCTGGCCGGGGCCTACGGTGTCGGGGTTTCCACCGATATGGTTTTCACCACCCTGCTTTTCTCCCTGATTGCTTTCAAGCTATGGAAGTGGCCGGGGCTCGGGGTCGGGCTTATGTTCCTTGCCTTCATCACCGTGGACACCTCGTTCTGGCTTACCAACCTGATAAAGGTTCCCCAGGGCGGCTGGGTGCCGCTGGTGGTGGCGTTTACCGTCTACACTCTGATGAGCACCTGGAAGCAAGGGCGGGAGGCTCTCATGCGGGCGCTCCACACAGGTTCGGTTTCGCTTGAGGAGTTGGTGGAGAACCTCAAGGCGGGCCGCTATCCCCGGGTGCCGGGTACCGCGGTCTACATGACCGCCAACCCCCGCTCGGCCCCCGACGTCTTGCTCGCCCACCTGCACCACCACGGCGTGCTTCACGAACGCGTGGTGATTTGCAGCGTACGCACCGCCGAGCGCCCGCGGGTGCTTCCCGAACGGCGGGCGTTCCGGAAGCCGGTGGGGGAGGGGATCGAGCGCCTGATTCTGATCTATGGGTTTATGGAAACCCCGAACCTCACCCTAGAGCTGCACGAGCGGCCGGATCTCGGTATCGAGCCCTACGAGTCGCACTTTTTCCTCGGCCGGGAGCTGGTGGTGCCCACCGGTCGGTACATGCCGAAGTGGCGGGAGCTCCTGTTCTCGTTCATGCGCCGGAACGCCGAGAGCCCGGTGATCTACTTCCGCCTGCCGCCCGAGCGATCGCTGGAGGTCGGGGTCTTCGCCCGTATATGACCGATGGGTCAGTAAGATAGGGGGGTGCCGGCCTTCGTTTACCCCCTTACCGCGGTCACTTTCTGGGGCCTGAACTTTGTCCTTTTAAAGGTGCTGGTCGGGGTGTTGCCGCCCCACACGATGAACACCTTCCGGACCCTGGTGGCCGCCGCCGGTTTTCTCATGCTGTCCCGGGGCGCGGGGCTTCGCCGGATTCCGCGTCGGGACGCCCTCTGGATCCTCGCTTTCGGCTTCGTGGGCAACGGACTTTTCCAGTGGTTCTTGATGGAGGGCGTGCTCCGCACCCCGGCCTCGATAGCCGCGGTGGCCAATGCCACCAACCCCGCTTGGTTGGCTCTGGTCGCCTACCTCTGGTTAGGGGAGCGGCTCTCCCTTTCGGGGTACCTGGGAATTGCTCTGGCGGGGTTGGGGATGGCCCTTCTGGGCTTCGGTGGAGGGGGCGGCGA
>WFNN01000162.1 GCA_015488545.1 Thermaceae bacterium
ACGTAAAGGCGGTCGGCGGGGAGACCGGCGTAGAGGCCGGTGCGGATGCCGTAGAAGTCTTCGTAGTAGGTGTCGGCGTAGGCCCCGAGCTTGCCGAAGTTGAGCCGGGCGTTCCGGGTAAGCAGGGGGTCGAAGGTCCAGGTCACCAGGTCGATGCCGTGTCTAAGCGCCCAGTCCCGCTGAAACCACTTGAGGGCGGGGGCGATGCCGGTGCCCCGGAAATCAGGGTGCACCGCCAGCATGTGGGAGTGCTGCCACCGACGGTTCCCCTCGCAGGCGGCCAGGCCGTACACGAAGCCCGCCGGTCGATCGCCCACCCAGGCGAGAGCCACCAGCCCGCCGGTGTGGCGGGCGACGATCATCGAGGAGTGCGGAACCACCTCGCGGTCCGAAAAGTTCCAGGCGGCGACCTGGAGCTCCTCGGTGGCCAGGGCGTCCTCCAGGGTTTCGGCCTCGCGGATCGAAAACTCCATGCCCTTAGCCTAACCGGCCGGCTTGTTCCCGTCGCCGGGATGGGGTAGAAAGCTAGCCGATGGAGCTCGGCCGCTGGCTTTTGGTGTTGGGGTTGATCTTGGCCTTGGTGGGGGCCCTTTTGCTCTACGCCCCCCGGCTTTTGGGGTGGTTCGGCCACCTCCCCGGCGACATTCGGATCGAACGCGACGGGGTGCGGGTGTACGTTCCCCTGGCCTCCATGCTGGTGTTGTCGGTGCTCCTTACCCTGGTGCTGAACCTGGTGGCGTTTCTGCTTGCGCTCTTTGGCCGGGGTCGGCCGTGAGCCCCCGACTATCGGGAGCGCTCATTCTGGTTCTCTTGACCCTGATTTGGGGTTCCTCGTTTGCGGTAATCCGGGGGGCGGTGGCCGCTTTTCCCCCGAGCCTCTTGGTCTTTCTCCGGTTCCTGGTGGCGGCTCTCCTGCTCCTGCCCTGGGCGCTCAGGTGGCGGGGTTTTGGTTTGGCCGGGCTCGAGCTCGGGTTCTGGCTGGTCCTCGGTTACGGCACCCAGGCGGTGGGGCTCGCCTACACCACCGCCGGGCGGAGCGCCTTTATCACCGCCCTTAGCGTGGTGCTGGTGCCGGTCTTCGCCGGGTTGCTCGGGCGGGCGGTGCCCCGACGGGTTTGGGTGGGGGCGGCGCTCGCCTTCGCCGGGGTCGGTTTCTTAACCTACGACGGCGCCCCTCCGAACCGCGGCGACCTCTGGACCCTGGGCACAGCGGTGACCTACGCCGTTCTTATCCTCCGTTTAGAGGACTACGCCCGCCGGCTATCGGTGGGCAGCCTGACAGCGGCCCAGGTCTTCGGGGTGCTGGTATGGGCCGGCCTCTGGGTGGGGCTTGCCCGTCCCGGTCCGGCGGCGGTTCCCTGGCCAGCGGTGCTCTACCTCGGGGTGGTGGCCACCGCCCTGGCCACCTGGCTGATCTCCCTGGGCCAGAGCCGGGTTTCGGCCGCCGAGGCGGCGGTGATCTACGCCCTGGAACCGGTGTGGGCGGCGGTTTTCGCCTACCTGCTGCTGGGTGAGGCGCTTGGGCCCCGGGGCCTGGTGGGCGGGGCGCTGGTGCTTGCCGCCACCCTCTACAGCCAGCTTGGCAGGTAGGCTGGGTCCGGTGCGTCTGGTTTTGGTGCCGACCCCGATCGGGAACCTCGAGGACATCACCCTCCGGGCACTCCGCGCGCTCAAGGAGGCCGACGCGGTGGCCGCTGAGGATACCCGCCGGAGCCGGGTGCTGCTCGATCGCTACGGGATCACCACCCCCCTGGTTCGGCTCGATCAGCACACCCTCGATCGGCTCCCCTCGCTCTTCGCGCGCTACCCCACCCTGGCCTACGTCACCGACGCCGGTACCCCCGGGATCAGCGACCCCGGGGCCGAGCTGGTGGCCTGGGTGCTGGCCCGGGGCGGGTCGGTCGAAGCCCTTCCGGGTCCCACCGCCTTCGTGCCAGCGCTGGTGGCCTCGGGGTTCGACGTGCGCCGATTCGCCTTCGAGGGTTTCCTGCCCAAAAAGGGCAGGGAGCGCAAGGAACGGCTGGCCCGGATCCGGGCCGACGACCGCCCCACCGTGATCTACGAGTCCCCCCGGCGGCTTCGGACCACCCTGGCCGAGCTCGCCCGGTTGTTCGGGGCCGATCACCCGGTGGCGGTGGCCCGGGAGCTCACCAAGCGGCACGAGGAGGTGTTCCGGGGGCGCCTGGGGGAGGCCCTCGAACACTTCCGGGAACCCCGGGGCGAGTTCGTGCTGGTGGTCCCTCCCGCGCCCCCCGCGCCCCCCGACGAGGCGGCGCTTTTGGACGCGCTTCGGGCACGCGGGCTTGCTGGACGGGACCTGGTCGAGGCCCTGGTCGAGGCCGGGGTTCCTCGCAACCGGGCCTACCGGCTGGCCCTAAAATAGGGGGCATGAAACGGATCGGGGTCTTCACCAGCGGCGGTGACGCGCCGGGCATGAACGCCGGTATCCGGGCGGTGGTGCGAACAGCCGCCGGCCTCGGGGTTGAAGTGGTGGGGATCCGCCGCGGCTACGCCGGGATGATCGAGGGCGAATTCGTGCCGCTGGGGCCCCGGGATGTGGCCAACATTATTCAGCGCGGGGGCACGATTCTCCTCACCGCCCGTTCCAAGGCCTTTTTGAGCGAGGAGGGCCGGGCCAAGGCGGCCGAGAAGCTGGCCGAGGCCGGGATTCAAGGCCTGGTGGCGGTGGGCGGCGACGGCACCTTCCGCGGCGCCGAGCGCCTGATCGAGGAGCACCGGATTCCGGTGGTGGGCATCCCCGGTACCATCGACAACGACCTTTACGGTACCGATTACACCATCGGCTTCGATACCGCGGTGAACACCGCCCTGGACGCGATCGACCGCATACGCGATACCGCCGCCAGCCACGAGCGGGTTTTCTTCATCGAGGTGATGGGTCGGTTTGCCGGGTTTATCGCGCTGGAGGTGGGCATCGCCGGAGGGGCCGAGGTCATCGCCCTCCCCGAGGTGCCGGTGAGCCCGCAGGAGATCGCCGATACCATCACCGAATCCTTCAAGAAGGGCAAGCGATCCTCGATCATCGTGGTGGCCGAGGGGGCCTACCCCGGCGGGGCCCAGGCGCTTTTCAAGGCGGTGCACGGCCTCACCGGGTTCGAGGCCCGGGTAACCGTCCTCGGGCACATCCAGCGGGGGGGTAGCCCCACCGCCAAGGACCGGGTGCTGGCCAGCCGCTTGGGGGCCGCGGCGACCCGGACCCTTATCGAGGGCACCAGCGGGGTCATGATCGGGGAGGTCGAGGGAGAGATCACCCTTACCCCGCTGCACGACGCGGTCAGCAAGAAGAAGCCGATCAACCTCGAGCTGGTTGACCTAGCCCGTTCACTGGCGGGTTGACGCTTCCTTTCGCGGGGCCGGCTCGGCCGGGTGGTTGGCGCCGATCAACAGCTTGCGGAGCAGCGGCTGCCGTTGGACGAGGTCGAAAAGCGGTAGCGCGAAGGGGCTTTTGGCCACCGCTTCCTGCACCACCAGGGGCAGCTTGGGCGAGGGGTAGCGGTAGGCGCCGGTGGCCACCGAGTACTGGGCCGGCAGGCCGGTCCAAAGGCTCACCGCCAGCAAAACGCCCCAGATCAAGCCGGCCACACCCCCGAGCACGTTCTCCCAAAATCCGCCCAGGTAGAAGTAGAGCCGGCCTGCGGTTTGCGCTGCCAAAAGCCCCGCTACCAGGGCGGCGACCGGCCAGAGAAGCGGCGGCAGGAGGGGCAGGGCCGCAATGTAGAGCATCAGGGCGAGCGGGAAAACGAGCAAAAAGGCCAGGCCCTTGCGCGCCCCCACAGCGGTGGCGGCCGCGGCGGTGAAGAGCGCCAGGACGTCGAGCCAGGTGAGCACGCTCTGAGTATAGAGCGCGCTGGCCCCCCAAAGGCCCCGCGTTTGGGGGTGGGCTACACCCAGCTCACGCTGCCGAAGGTGTCCTCGCGGCGGGGGCTGGTCGAGAACATGACCACCGGTACCCCGGTGAGTTCTTCGATGCGCTGGATGAAGGCGAGCAGGCTCGCGGGAAGGTCTTCCCGCCGGCGAATCCCGGTCAGGTCGCCCCAGCCAGGCAGTTCTTGGTAGACGACCGAACCGTTCTTGGTGTGTTCGACGGCGATCTTGACCTTTTCGAACCCGGAAAGGACGTCGAGCTTGGTGAGAACCAGCCCGTCCATGCCGTTGAGCTGCACCGCGTAGCGGAGCAGCACGGCGTCCAGCCATCCGACCCGGCGGGGGCGGCCGGTGGTCACCCCGTACTCCCCGCCCTTCTCGCGGAGTTCGTCGGCCAGGGGGCCGGTGATCTCGGTGGGGAAGGGGCCGTGGCCCACCCGGGTGGCGTAGGCTTTGGCAACCCCGTACACTTTGGTGATCGCTTTGTGGGAGAGCCCGGTCCCCACCAGGATCCCGCCCACCGTGGGATGGGAGCTGGTCACGTAGGGGTAGGTGCCGTAGTTAAGGTCGAGCAGCGTGCCCTGGGCTCCTTCGAAGAGAATCCGCTTGCCCCGGGCGTGGGCTTCGCGCAAAAGCGCCCCGGTATCGGTCACGAAGGGCGCGAGGATCTCGCGCATGGGCTCTAGGTCGCGTAGGGCCGCCTGGGGATCGGTCCAGCCCACCGCTTGGGTCGAGTTGGGTTTGGCCGCCAGCAGCCTCTCGACCCGGTCGCGAAGGATCGCGTCGTCGAAGAGATCCCCCACGCGGATGCCGATCCGCCGGGCGCGGTCGGCGTAGGCGGGTCCGATGCCCCGTCCGGTGGTGCCTACGAAGTTCCTCCGCGATTCGACGTACTTGTGGTGGGGAAGCACGAGGTGGGCCCGCTCGGATATCCGGATGTCGGGGTCGAGGCCCCGCTCCTTCAGGGCTTTCAGCTCCTCGTTGAACGCCAGGGCGTCGATCACCATGCCGTCGGCCAGCACGCTCACCGCGTGGGGGTGGATCACCCCGGTGGGTAGGTGGTGGAGCTTAAAGACCTCCTCGCCCACCACCACCGTATGGCCGGCGTTGGCCCCGCCCTGGTAGCGGACCACGTAGTCGGCGTTCTCGACCAGGGCGTCGGTGACCTTGCCCTTTCCCTCGTCGCCCCACTGGGCACCGATAATTGCAACCCCCGGCATACGGGCCCATCATACGCCGGGGGAGGGGCGCTAGCGCTGGACGGGTCTAGCCGGGGCCGCCCCGGCTAGACGGGTAAACTCCTTGGGGTCCACCGAGCGGGCAAGGCCCACCTCGTAGCTGATGATCCGCTTTTTGTACAGCTCGGCGAGGTGCGCGTCCATGGTGATCATCCCGTGCTGACCGCTGGTTTGGATCACGCTGGTAAGCTGGTGGCTCTTCCCTTCGCGAATGAGGGCCCGTACCGCCGGCGTGGCGATCATCAGCTCGTAGGCTAGGACCCGGCCGTTGCCGTCGATACGGGGGAGGAGCTGCTGGGTGAGCACCCCGACCAGGTTGTTGGAAAGCTGCACCCGCACCTGGGCTTGCTGGTTGTGGGGGAAGGCGTCGACGATGCGGTCGACGGTTTCGGGCGCTGAGTTGGTGTGAAGGGTGGCCAGCACCAGGTGGCCGGTTTCCGCGGCGGTGATGGCCATTTGAATCGTTTCCAGGTCGCGCATCTCACCGACCATGATCACGTCGGGGGCCTGCCGGAGGACGCTTCTTAGGGCCCGGGCAAAGTTCGGGGTATCGGATCCCACCTCCCGCTGGTTGACGATCGCCAGCTTGTGGGAGTGGAAAAACTCGATGGGGTCCTCGATGGTGACGATGTGGCAGCGGCGGTTCTGGTTGATGTAGTCGACCATCGCCGCCAGGGTCGTGGACTTACCGGAACCGGTGGGGCCGGTTACCAGGAAGAGGCCCCGCGGCCGCAGGGCCAGCTCGGCGATAATCTTGGGGAGCCCGAGTTCGTCAAAGCTCTTGTCGAGGTCGGGAACCACCCGCATAACCCCGCCCACCGAGCCGCGCTGGTGGAACACGTTGATACGAAAGCGCCCTTCGCCAGGAAGGCTGAAGGAGAAGTCGAGCTCGCGCTGTTCCTCGAAGACCCTTTGTTGCTTTTCGTCCATTAGGGCGTACATCAGCCGCCGGGTCTCCTGCGGGGTGAGCTTTTTGTGCTCGGTGGGCACGAACTCACCGTCGATCTTGAGCATGGGGGGGATGCCCACGGTGATCACCAGGTCGGAGGCGCCCCGTCTTTTGGCTAGCTTTAAAAGATCAACGATGTCCAGGTCCGCCATAGGTACCTCCCTATTCGATCGTCCGGGCCATGACCTCTTCCAGGGTGGTGATGCCCTGAAGGGCCTTCTGGATGCCGTCTTCGCGGAGCGTTCGCATGCCCTTCCTGCGGGCGAGCTCCTTGATCTCGGTGGCCGATTTGCCTTCGACGATCGCGCGACGTATCTCGTCGTCGATGATAAGGAGTTCGTGGATAGCGTAGCGGCCCTTGTAGCCGGTGCCGTTGCAGCGTTCGCAACCAGCGCCGCGGTAAAGGGTGGCGCCGTTTAGGTCCTCGGGCTTAAGGCCGAGCCGGCGGAGGACCTCGGGATCCGGTTCCACCTCGACCTTGCAGTGGTCGCAGACCTTGCGCACCAGCCGCTGGGCCAGGACGGCGATTAGCGAGGCCGAGATGTTAAAGAGCTCGACCCCCATCTCGTCGAGCCGGGTGATCGCCCCGGCGGCGTCGTTGGTGTGCAGGGTAGCGATCACCAGGTGGCCGGTAAGGGCGGCCTCCACCGCGATCTTGGCGGTCTCGGTGTCGCGGATCTCGCCGACCATGATGATGTCCGGGTCCTGGCGCAGGAAGGACCGGAGGGCCCGGGCGAAGTCGAGCCCGGCTCGGGGGTTCACCTGGACTTGGTTGATTCCGGGGATCTCGTACTCCACCGGGTCCTCCACCGTCATCGTGTTCTTGTCGGGCGTGGAGATCCGCTTCAGGATCGAGAAGGTGGTGAAGGACTTACCGGACCCGGTGGGGCCGGTGATCAGGAAGATCCCGTAGGGCTTGGCTATGACCTCCTTGAATTTTTCAAGGGTATCGGGGGCAAACCCTAGCTGCTCGATCTCGGGGATTTCGGCCGCCTTGCGCAAAAGGCGCATTACCGCCTTCTCGCCGTAGACGGTGGGGATGGTCGAAAGCCGGAGGTCCACGTCAATCGAGCGGTCTTTAAAGCGGACGCGGCCGTCCTGCGGGAGCCGCTTCTCCGCGATGTTGAGGCGCCCCATGATCTTGATGCGGGCGATCACCGCGTTGGCCGCGCTTTTGGGTAACCGGGTGTACTCGCGGAGGGCCCCGTCGATCCGGATTCGCACCAGAACGTGGTCTTCCCGGGGCTCGACGTGGATGTCGGAGGCGTCCTGGAGGTAGGCTTCGCGGATGATCTGGTTGACCAGCCGGACCACCGCGTTGTCGTCGAGGGCGCTTTCCTCGACCTCTTCCTCGGGGTGGCTTCCGGCCGCGAGTTCCTTGGCCAGCTCCGAGAGGTCGCCGGCGGAGCCGTAGTAGCGTTCGATTTGCTTGACGATCTTTTCCTCAGTAGCCACCGCCGGGCGGATTTCCTTGCCGGTAAGGATGCGGAGGTCGTCGATCGCGAAGATGTTCCGGGGGTCCTTCATCAGGACCACGAGGGCGTTGCCTTCAAGGTGGTGGGGAAAGACGGTGTAGCGGCGGGCGGCGGCCTCGGGGATCATCTCGGCGGCGAGGGGATCGGGGGGCTGTTCGTCGGGGTCGATGTAGGGGTAGCCGAGCTGGATGGCCAGCGACTTGGCCAGCATCTCCGGGCTGATCTTCCCGGACTGG
Organism: Thermaceae bacterium; assembly: GCA_015488545.1. Lineage (GTDB taxonomy): Bacteria > Deinococcota > Deinococci > Deinococcales > Marinithermaceae > WFXV01. The sequence continues at coordinate 7,784 of WFNN01000162.1, forward strand.
ATCAGGGTGTCCTCGAGCTTGCCCCCCCCGGCCCGCTGCTTTTTCAACGCTTCCTCGACGTCCTCGGCGGAGACGAACCCAAGCTCCACCAGGATCTCGCCCAGGGGGCGGGTTTTTCCCAGCTTTGACTGCACCAATAGGGCTTCGGCGAGCTCCTCCCGGCCGAGTTTTCCCGATTCGACCAGGGTTTCGCCTAGCCGCGGCCGTTCGGGGTAGACCCGCTTGAAAAGGCGGTCCCAGGCTTCGGGGGTGGTGAGCAGAAAGCGCACTTTTCGTTTGAGGAGCTCCTGGATCCTGGTGCGGTAACGCGGATCGCCGAGAACCACCGTCACCTGGCCCCGTCGCTCTTCCACCGGGATCGCCCGGTAGCGGAGGGCATCGGAGCGCAAGAGGAGCGACGCCACCGCGGGATCGGGGTCCAGGTCGTCGGTGGTTTCGATGAACCGGATGCCATCCTTCTCTGCGATAGCCCGGTACAGGGTGCGTTCGTCGACCCAACCCCGCCGGGCGAGGATTCGCCCCAGGAGCTCGCCGGTCTTCTCTTGCTCGGCCAGGGCCTGCTCGAGCTGCTTTGGGGTGATAAGCCCCTTTTCCACCAGGAACTGGCCTAGGTGGAGCTGGTCATCGGGGATGGGCTTGGGCTTTTCCGGGACCTCGAGGCCGAGCTCGGGATAGTTCTTGGCTAGCGCGTACTGGAAGGCTGAACGCAAGGCCTGGTAGGGCTCGACCTCCAGGCCAGTGAGCTCCTCGACCTCCTCGATCTTGAGGTTGTCGAGGGGGTCGGTGAAGGCCACCCGGAGCTTCTCCCCCTCGCGGGCGAAGGGAATGGCCTCGAGCTCGCGCGCCCTTTCGGCGGGAAGCAGGGCCCGGACCTCGGGGGGGATTTCGAGTTCGTGGAGATCGACCAGGGGGATACCGAACTTCTCCTCGATTGCCTGGGCGATCCGCCGTTCCGACAGGAAGCCCATCTCCACCAGGGTGTCGGCCAGCCGGCCGCCCACGGTGGCCTGCCGCTCAAGGGCCCGCTGGAGGTCCTCGTCGGATACGAACCCGCCCTCGATCAGGGCCGCGCCCAGACGCTTATCGGTTAGCGTTAGCGTGCTCATCTTCCCCTCCCGGACCTCCGGCCGGACGATCTTCCCTATTGTAGTCGCCGCGGCAGCGTCGCTCCAGACGACGTAACCACCGGGTGTGGGGAAGTTCTTTGGGGGCGAGCGGGCGAACCAGGGCCACCCGCACGCCGGCCAGGCGGGCAGCGAGCAGATCGGTGAAGATCTGGTCCCCGACCAAAAGGAGCTTCTTGCGGGGCAGGCCCAGGGCCTTGGCCGCCCAGAAGATTGCCAGGGGGAGGGGCTTGGCGGCGAAGGGTAAGGCCGGCAGGCCGAGCTTTTTTCCCCAGCGGCGGGACCGCGAGGGCCGTGCGTTGGTGACCAGGGCGGCGGCGATGCCGGCCTGGCGGAGGGCGGCAAGCCAGCCGGCCACCTCAGCTGGTACCGGCCCCTCGTAGCCGTAAGGGATGAGCGTGTTGTCGAGATCGAGCAGAAGCCCGGCCACGCCGCGGTTCGCTAGAAGCTCGGGGGTCAGCGCCCAGGCCCTTTCGGCGGTAAGGTCGGGGGTGCAGAGGCTCACGCCGCCCCCCGCTGGATCAACCCCCACATCCGTCCGCTCTTCGGTCCCTGGCGGCGGTAAGAGAAGAGTTCTTCGTCTTCGAACGTGCAGCGGTTGCTGGCCCAGATCCGGGTGACCCCGAGGGATCGCAGCCGGGCGACGATGGCGGCCTGGAGATCGAGGAGGTACCGGCCTTGGTCGCGGGGATCGGGGCGCCAGGTTTCGGGGAGGCCGGGGCGGGCCACCGCCGCGATCACCTCCGGGCCGACCTGGTAGCAGCCCCCGCAGATGCCCGGGCCGATGGCGACGGCCAGGCGATCCGGGGGTGCGCCGGCGACCTCGGCTAGGGCACCCACCACGTTTTCCATCACCCCCGCGGCCACCCCGCGCCAGCCGGCGTGGGCGGCGGCCACCGCTCCGGTGGCGGGGTCCTCGAGGAGAACAGGGTAGCAGTCGGCCGCCGATACCCGTAGGAGGAGGCCGGGGCGGTCGGTGACCAGGGCGTCCCCCGGGTACCGGCCCGGTGCCCGCACCACCGCTACCCGGGCGCCGTGTTCCTGATCGAGCTCGGCCAGCGGTGGATGGCCAAAGAGGGCCAGCACCCGCCGCCGGTTCTCGGCCACCCGGTCGGGGTCGTCCCCCACCCCTGGTGAAAGGTTCAGGCTACGGTAGGGGCCGGTAGACACCCCGCCCCGGCGGGTGGTGAACCCGTGGGGCGAGACCAAAACCGGGGCGGTGATCAGCTCGGTTGGCACGCTTCCACCCATCGGGGATTTAGAACCGGGGCCGCCGCTTTTCGAAGAAGGCCCGTAGACCTTCCTTGAGGTCCTCGGTTTCCCGCGCCCAGGCGTTGGCCAAGGTGGCGTGGGCAAAGGCTTCTTCCAGGCCCATGCCGGGAAGCCCGGCGAGCAGGGACTTGGTGAGCTGGATGGATGTGGGGGCGCCGCTTGAGGCCCGCTCGGCGAGGTCCTGGGCTGCCTCGAGGAGCTCTTCCCCCGGCACCACCCGGTTGGCAAGCCCCATGCGGTGGGCCTCACGGGCGGGGATCAGCTCAGCGGTGAGCAGGAGTTCGCGGGCCAGTTTCTCGCCCACATGCCGCACCAGCAAAACCGCCACCAGTGCGGCGACAAAGCCGATCTTTACTTCGGTGAAGCCGATCCTGGCCTCCTCGGCCATAACGCAGAGGTCGCTGGCCAGGACCAGACCCGCTCCGCCCGCCACCGCCGGACCGTTCACCGCTGCCACCACCGGTTTGGGGAAGGTATAAAGCCGCTGGAAAAGGGCCCGGAGCTCGGCGGAGTGGGCCAGGTTTTCCTCGGCGGGGAGCTCGGTGAGGCGTTCGAGGTAGGCGAGGTCGGCCCCGGCCGAGAAGGCCTTGCCCTCGCCGGTGATCACCACCGCCCGGACGTTCCGATCGCGCTCGGCGCGGTCGAGAGCCTCCTGGAGTTCGGCGACCATCGCTTGGGTCAGGGGGTTTCGGCGTTCGGGCTCGGCCAGGGTCAGGTACCGGACCGCCCCCCGGTCTTCCTGCTTGAGCACGCCCATGCCCTAAGAATACGGCCCTAGGCCCGGCTCACCCGGCGGATCTCGGGTAGGGCGAGCAGTCGTTCCTTGATGCGCGCGAGCTCTTCCTCGTCCCGGACGTCGAAGCGAATCTGCATCCGGGCGGTGGCCCCGTTGACCTGGGTGTCGGCCCCCTGGACCGACTTGCCCATGCCGGCGAAGATGTCCATCACGTCGCGGAGCAGGCCGGCCCGGTCGTCGGCCTCCAGCCGAAGCACCACCGGAAAGTTCCCCTGCCCTTCCTCCCAGCTGGCCGGGACCACCCTTTCGGGTTCGGTGGCTAGGAAGCGTCGCATATTGGGGCAGTCGGCGCGGTGGACGGTGACCCCCCGTCCGCGGGTGACGTAGCCCAGGATGGCGTCACCCCGCACCGGGCGGCAGCAGGAGGCTAGCTTGAGGGGGGCTTTCAGGCCGCCTTCCAGGCGAATGGGAAGCCGGTTTCCCGGGGTTGATTTGGTCTTTCGGGGCGTTGGGGCCGGCTTGGGGTGGAAGAAGCGGGCGACCTGCTGGGGGGTGACCCTCCCGTGGGCCAGGGCCAGGAAAAGGTCCTCGGGGGCGGGATGGCCCGCCAGCGCCCCCGCCGCCCGCTCGAGCTCGGACTCGCGGGGGAAAGGCAGACCCCGGCGTTTCAGGTAGCGTTCCAGGGCCCGGCGGCCCTTTTCCAGCTCCTCCTCCCGTTCCCGTGCCCGGAAGTAATGGCGGATCTTTTGGCGGGCGCTCCGGGTGCGGGCGTAGGTGAGCCAGTCCTTGGAGGGGCTGGCGTTCTTGGCGGTGATGATCTCCACCATGTCGGCGTTCTCCAGCTCGTAGGAGAACGGCACGATGCGGCCGTTGACCTTGGCGCCGATCATCCGGTGGCCGACCTCGGTGTGGATGTGGTAGGCGAAGTCGATCACGGTGGCCCCCTTGGGGAGGTTGATCACCTTGCCCTTGGGGGTGAAAACGAACACCCGGCTGCCGAAAACCTCCCGGGCCACCGCCTCGACGAAGTCCCGGGAGCTGGAGAACTCCGCCTGCCATTCCTGGATCGCCCGCATCCAGCCCATGCGCCGTTCGACCTCGCGGGGGTCGGTGATCCCCTCCTTGTAAAGCCAGTGGGCGGCGACCCCGTATTCGGCCACCCGGTGCATCTCCAGGGTGCGGATCTGGACCTCGAGGGGGGTCCCCTCCTCGGTGATCACCGTGGTGTGCAAGCTCTGGTAGCCGTTTGGCTTGGGGATCGCTAGGTAATCCTTGATCCGCCCCGGGATCGGCTGCCACAGCTGGTGGACGATCCCCAGCGCGTGGTAGCAGACCTGCTTGCCCAGGGTTTCCTCGTCCCGGGGTTCGAGTACGATCCGGAGCGCTAAGAGGTCGTAGATCTGTTCCAGGCGCTTCTGCTCCCGCTGCATTTTGCGCCAGATCGAGTAGAGGTGCTTGGTGCGCCCCGCCACCGCGAAGCCCTTTAGCGCTTGAGCGAGAAAGGCGTCGGCCGAGAGCACCCGTTGGATCCGATCCCGGGCCCGCTCGACCACCTCCTGCCGGATGGCCCGGTGGGCCTCCAGGCGCTTTTTGAGGGCCTGGTACTCGACCGGGTAGAGGTAGCGGAAGGCCAGGTCCTCAAGCTCCAGCTTGATCTGACCGATGCCCAACCGATGAGCCAGGGGGGCGAAGATCTCCAGCGTCTCCTTGCTGATCCGCTGCTGCTTTTCCGGGGGCATGAACGCCAGGGTGCGCATGTTGTGGAGGCGGTCGGCCAGCTTGACGATCACGATGCGCACGTCCTCGGTCATGGCGATGAACATCTGGCGGAGGTTCTCCGCCTGCTCGTCCTCGAGTCGCTCGGCCAGCTTGGGCAGTTTGGAGACCTTGGTCTCGCCCTCGACGATCCGCCGCACCCCGGGTCCGAACCGGGCCTCGATGGCCTCGAAGGTCACCTCGGTGTCCTCTACCGTGTCGTGAAGGAGGCCGGCCTCGAGGCTCTCCTTGTCCATGTGCAGGTCGGCGAGAATACCGGCGACCGCCACCGGGTGGGTGATGTAGGGCTCCCCGCTTCGCCGAACCTGGCCCCGGTGAGCCTGGTAGGCGAAGGCAAGGGCGTCCCGCACCTCGCCCTGGGCCGCCGGGTCCAGGTAGGCGATTTTGGGACGAAGCTCCTCCCACAGGGTGTCGACGGTAACCTCGGGCATGGCTTGGATACCAGGGGAGGGGATCCCAGCCTCTCGGGACCATTTTAGCAAACGGACCCCCCGTTATCGGGGGGGTCCTCGCTGGTGCCGGGAAGGGGACTTGAACCCCTACGGGCTAACCGCCCACTAGCCCCTCAAGCTAGCGCGTCTACCAATTCCGCCATCCCGGCGTCCGACGCGCACGTATCATCTTAGAAACCGGAGGGAGGGCTGTCAAGAAAACCCGGCGGGTGCTAGGCTGTAGGTGCCCCCGCTAGGGGGAGTCGCGGTCGCCATTCGAGGCCCCTGGTGCCTGGAGCGCGTAGCCCAGGCTTAAAGTGGGGAAGTCCGGTGAAAGTCCGGCGCTGTCCCGCAACGGTAACCGGGTAAGGCAAAGTGCCCTTCGTCGTAGCCCGGAAGCCCGAATACCTGCCAGGGGAGCCCTGGGGTCCCCACCCCGGGCACCTCTCGCGGAAGAGGGGAAAAGGGGGGTACGAAGCGTGTCTTCCGCCCCACCGTTCCCCGGTGGGGCGCTTCCCTTCCCCACCTCCGGCGGCGACCGGCAACGGGAGGTGGTCTGTGTGTTGAAACGTTGGATTGCGGTCTTTTGGCTTCTCGGCGTGGCCCTTGCGACCTCCTACCCCCTGGTCGTCACCGACGACCTGGGGCGGAGGGTCACCCTTCCCTCCGAGCCCCACCGCATCGTGGTGATGCTGCCATCGGCCACCGAGACCCTCTGCGCCATCGGGGCTTGCGACCGGATCGTGGGGACCGACACCTACTCCAACTGGCCGGCGTCGGTCCAAAAACTTCCCAAGCTGGGGGGGCTATATAACCCCAGCATCGAGAAGATCGTGGCCCTTAAGCCCGACCTGGTGGTGGCCTCCAAATACGGCAAGTTGGTGCCGGCGTTGGAGCGGGCGGGGATTCCGGTGTTCGCGGTGAAAACCGAAACCTACCCGGACATCTTCAAGACTGCGCGCGAGCTTGGCCGGTTGGTGAACCGCGAGGCCCAGGCGGAGGCCCTGGTGGCGCGGATCCAGGCCCAGGTCTACCGGTTGGAGTCCCGGGCCGCCAAGGCCAAGACCCGCCCTTCGGTGTACTACGAGATCGACGCCACCCCGTACACGGTGGGGCCGCGTTCGTTTATCGGGGTGCTGATTCAAAAGGCCCGGGGCGAGAACATCATTCCGGAAAGCCTCGGGCTTTTCCCCAAGATCAGCCCCGAGCTGGTGGTGGCCAAAAACCCTGAGGTGATCATCCTGGGGGACGCCCCCTACGGGGTGACCTACGCCAAGATCAAGGCCCGCCCCGGGTGGGCGGGCATCCGGGCGGTCCGGGATCACCGGGTTTGCGAGCTTTCCAAAGCCGAGACCGACGTGATCCATCGTCCGGGCCCCCGGGTGGCCGAGGGGCTAAGAGTATTGATTCGCTGCATTCACCCCGAGGTCCTCAAGTAACCGATGTCGCGGGCCTGGGTCTGGGCAGGGCTGGTTTTCCTCCTGGCCGTTGCTTTCCTCCTGGGGGTGGCGGTGGGGGCGGTGGCCCTGCCCTGGCCCGTGGTGCTGCGAGGCCTTCTGCATCCCGCGGCCAACCCGATCGTCTTCGACCTTCGCCTTCCCCGGGTGCTGGGGGCCATGCTGGTGGGTGCCAGCCTGGGCGTGTCCGGGGCCGCCTACCAGGGGCTTTTTAAGAACCCCCTCGCCGATCCCTACCTAATGGGCACCGCGTCCGGCGCCGCCTTCGGGGCGGCGGTGGCGCTGGGCCTCGAGGGCCAGCTCTCGCCCGCCTACGCCCACTGGATCCGGGCCGGCGGCGGTTTGGCGGTGCCCCTTTTCGCCTTCCTGGGGGCGCTTTTTGCCGTCGGTTTGGCGGTGGTTCTAGCCGGTGGGGTGGGGCGAACCCGGGAACTCATTCTCTCCGGAGTGGTGGTGGGGTCGGTGTTGACCGGGCTCACCACCTACCTCATGCTTGCCGGGGCCGACCGGGTGCGGGCGGTGTTCGCCTACACGCTGGGAAACCTGGCCTTCCTGGGCTGGCCCGAAGTGGTCCGGCTGGCGGTGTACCTGGCCCTGGCGATGCCGGTGCTGGTCGGCCTTGCCCGGGTGCTGAACGCGATGCAGCTAGGGGAGACGGTGGCTCGGACCCTGGGGCTTCCCCTTGATGCCCTTAAGCTGCTCTTGGTGGCGGCGGCCACCCTGGTCACCGCCGGGGCGGTGGCCGAAGCCGGCATCATTGGCTTCGTCGGGCTGGTGGTGCCCCACACGCTCCGGCGGCTGGGGGGCGGCGACTACCGCTTTCTGATCCCAGCCTCGGCGCTGGGAGGGGCGGTGCTCCTGGTCTTCGCCGACCTGCTTGCCCGGGTGCTGGTGCGGCCCGCCGAGCTACCGGTGGGGGTGGTAACCACCCTGCTCGGCGGGCCCTTCTTCCTCTACCTGCTCTGGAGGATGCGTGCTCGAGGCTAGGGGGCTATCGGTCGGTTACGGCCGAACCCGGGTGATCGATCGGCTCGACTTCGCCCTCGCCCCCGGCGAGTGGGTGGCCCTACTGGGGCCCAACGGCTCCGGCAAGACCACCCTCATGCTGGCCCTTTTGGGCCTTCTTCAAGGGGAGGGGGAGGTTCGCTTCGACGGCCGTTCCCTCGGGGAGCTATCCAGCTGGGAGCGCGGGCGAACGGTGGCCTTTCTGCCCCAGGAAACCCCCGTCCCCGATGGCCTGCGGGTGCGCGAGGTGGTGGCGCTCGGCCGGCTACCCCACCAGGGGCTTTTGGGGCGTGAGGGACCCGAGGATTACGAGGCGGTGGCCTGGGCGATGGCGGTGACCGAGGTGACGGCCTTCGCCGACCGCTACGTGGCCGCGCTTTCCGGTGGCGAACGTCAGCGGGTTTTCCTGGCCCGGGCCCTGGCCGCCCGGCCCCGGTACCTCTTTCTCGACGAGCCCACCAACCACCTCGACCTTGCCCACCAGGCGCGCCTGCTCCGGCTGCTAGCCCGCTTGAGGGACGAAGGCATCGGCGTGCTGACCGTGCTCCACGACCCCAACCACGCCCGCAGCGCGGACCGGGTGGTGGTGCTGGCGGGGGGGCGGAAGCTGGCCGAGGGGAGTTACCGGGCGGTGCTTCCCGAGGTGGCCCGGCTTTATAGCGGCTGGGCCCGGGTGGCGGCTTCGGAGCTCGGCCCGGTGGTGCTACCGGTTTGGGAGGAGGAATGAGGGGTTCCCTTAGGGTCAGCGAGCGGCTACTAGTGGTGGACCTGGGTGAAGTGCGGCGCCTCTTCACCGAAAGCGGTCCCCGGCTGGCCCGTTTTGTGGCGC
>WFNN01000163.1 GCA_015488545.1 Thermaceae bacterium
CCGCCGCCCCCCTTCCCCCGGTCAGCGGCGAGGCTTTCGCCGCGTCCATAAGCGCCATCGCAGCCTTTAAGGAGGTCCTCGACCGCTACCTCGATACTGTGCTGGTCATGGTAGAGGACCCCGAACTTCGGCGTAACCGCCTGGCCCTGCTCGCACGTGTGCGCGACGCGTTGCGGCGGCTGGGGGCGCTGGAAGCGATCGGGGGGTAGAGACAACCGGCGGCCCGGGGCTTGCCGCCTGTCCCCACCCGCAGGCGGCGGAACGCAGGTTGCCGGCCATTTGCATAACTTTTCACGAGGTGCTAGCCTGTCCCCCATGAAGGTCGCCGTCGTGGGCGCCACCGGCGCGGTCGGTCGCGAAATCCTGAGGGTTCTGGAGCAGAAGGACTTCCCGCTCACCGAGCTTCTGCTCTACGCCAGCCCCCGCTCGGCAGGCACGAAGCTCCCCTTTAAGGGCGAGGCGATCCCGGTCGAGGCCCTGCCCGAGGGACCGCTCCCCGCGGATCTGGTGCTCGCGAGCGCGGGCGGTAGCCTATCCAAAAAGCTTGCCCCCGTCTGGGTCGAGGGGGGCGCCCTGGTCATCGACAACTCCTCGGCCTGGCGCTACGACCCGGAGGTGCCCCTGGTCATCCCCCAGATCAACCCCGAAGCGGCAAAAAAGCACCGGGGCATCATCGCGAACCCCAACTGCACCACCGCCATCCTGGCCATGGCGCTCTGGCCGCTGCACCAGGCCTTCGGCGCCACCCACGTGGTGGTGTCCACCTACCAGGCGGCCTCGGGCGCCGGGGCAGAGGGCATGCAGGAACTGATCGAGGGCACCCGGGCCTTCCTCGAAGGCCGAACCCCCGAAGCCAGGGTCTTCCAGCACCCCCTCCCCTTCAACGTCATCCCCCACATCGACCGCTTCTTGGAAAACGACTACACCCGCGAGGAGATGAAGGTGGTCTGGGAGACCCAGAAGATCTTCGACGCCCCAGGGATGAAGATCAGCTGCACCGCGGTGCGGATCCCCACCCTGCGCGCCCACGCCGAGGCCGCTACCGTCCTCTTCGAGCGCCCCGTTACCCCGGAAGCGGCCCGAGAGGTCCTGGAGAAGGCCCCCGGCGTCCGGGTGGCGGACGAGCCGAGCGAAAACCGCTACCCCATGCCCCTCACCGCCACCGAGAAGTGGGACGTCGAGGTTGGGCGCATCCGCAAGAACCTCGCCTTCGAAAACGCCCTCGACTTTTTCGTTGTCGGCGACCAGCTCCTAAGGGGCGCGGCCTTGAACGCGGTGGAGATCGCGGAGCTCTTTCTGTGAAGCGGTGGCCAAGCCTCCTTGCGCTGGCGGCGGTCTTCCTCGTCGCCGGCTGCCGGGCGTCGGCCCCCGCGCCCGCCGAAGCCGCGACGGTGTTTGCCGCCGGAGACATCGCCGCCTGCGGCTTGAGCGGGGACGAGGCGACCGCCAGGCTCGTCGAGCGGCTGGCCTCCGCGCGACCGGCCTGGTGGGTGCTCGCTCTCGGCGACCTGGCCTACCCACGCGGCCGGCCCCAGGACTTCGCGTCCTGCTACGCCCCTAGTTGGGGCCGCTTCCTCTCCCGCACCTTGCCGGTTCCGGGCAACCACGAGTACTACACCCGAAACGCCGCGGGCTACTACGGCTTCTTCGGTGCACGGGCCCGGCCCCCGGGTGGCTACTACCGGGTCCAGCTAGCCGGTTGGGCCCTCTACGCCCTGAACAGCAACTGCCAATCGATCGGCGGCTGTGGCCCGGGGTCACCCCAATACACGTGGCTTACCGAACGCCTACAAAACGACCCCGCAACCTGCAAGCTGGCCTTCTTCCACCACCCCCGCTACAGTTCCGGGGTGCACGGCGACGATGCCGCCCTCGATACACTATGGTCCCAGCTTGCCAAGGCCGGCTTCGCCCTGGCCCTCGCCGGCCACGATCATCACTACGAGCGGATCGAGTTAGGCGGGCCCGTTCAATTTGTGGTGGGTACCGGCGGCGCCCCCCTACGCCGGGTCTGGCGCCGGCGAGTCGGCTCCCGAGCAGTGGTGGATCAACGCCACGGGGTTCTCGAGCTCAAGCTCTACCCCGGCGGCTACCGCTTTCGCTTCGTGGACACAAGCGGCAAGGTCTGGGACCAAGGGGAGGCCGCCTGCCCCCGCTAGGACGTAGTATGGAAGTGGAGGAGGAAACTATGGGCAAGGTTTATAAGAAGATCACCCTGGTAGGCACCAGCCCCGACGGCATCGGACCGGCGGTTAAGGGGGCGATCAAGCGGGCTTCGGAGACCCTCCGCCACCTCGACTGGTTCGAGATCAAGGAGGTGCGGGGACGAATTGAAAACGGCGAGGTGGCCGAGTTCCAGGTGGTGCTCGAGGTCGGCTTCCGCCTCGAGGAGGGGCAGGACGCCGGCTAGCCGCCGGGGGGCTGGGTGGAAATCGCCGAGCAAACCTGGTACGTCCTCGAGGACCGGGACCGCCCCGGCGAACACCTCACCCTCACCGCCGGGGCGGTGAAATACGTGCTGGCCTGGACCGACGAAGCAGGGGCCGCGGCCTTCGTGCTGGGCAACCCGGTGGCCCGTGGCCTTGTGCCCTTGGCGCTCGACACCCGCGGGCTCAAAAGCACCTTCCTCGAAGCCGCCCGGCGGCTCGGCGCCACCCACGTCCTCTTCGACTACCTACCCGGCGCCCACCAGGCCGCCGCGGCCGAGATCAGTCGCCTGGAGGCCCTGCTCACGCTATCTGCCAAGGGCAAAAACACGGGGCCCGCGCCAGGGTAAAGCGCCACCAGAGATCGGCGCCCAATGTCAATCCGCTTTTTAAAAGTCCGCGGCCGCGTGCGCCCCGGGCTAGCGACTCGCCAAATCAAAAACCCCGAGCTCGGGAAAATAACGGCGGAAAAATCGTGCATCAAAGGTCGCCAATACCGGGTCCGCCTCCGAGCTCGATCCCACTAAAGCCTGGGCTCCAATCAGAAAATCGGCAAGGATTCTACGGGGACCTTCTTTATGGGATCTCCTACGGTTCTCCGCGTACCGCGCGAACCGCTCGGCCGCGAGTTCCCAAACTTGGGCGCTTTCCATGCAGGCAAAGACCGGCCGCAGCCGGTAAGCGTCCAAGAACCGTTTCACAAGCTCCGCCTCCGGCGCCACCCGCACCTCGGCGTAGACCGCTGCCGGCAAAACGAGCGGGTCGGACGCGTGCGCCTCCAAAAAGGTCACCGCCGCTTCGTGGTGGAGGTCCTTGGGGTCGAGGGCTGCGATGACCACGTTGGTGTCCAGATAAATCACCTCAAAGGTCATCGTCGTCCCTGCCCCTTAAGCGCCGGACATAAGCGACCGCGTCGTGGCCGGTAGCCTCGCCGAGCTTCCGCACCGCCTCGGCCTCTTCCGCTAGGAGTTTTTTCAAAAGCGCTTTTATCGGGGGCCGCACCAGGCGGAGAACGATCTTCCCGCCCTCGATCTCGACCTCAAGGCGATCCCCTGGCCTGATGCCGAGCGCTTTGCGCACCTCAGCAGGAAGCGTGATCTGATAGCGCCTGCTCACGGTCGTCGTAGGCATGCATCCATTATCAAGCAAAGTTTGCTTTGCGCACAAGCGAAGCAAAAGGCCCCGGCGCAAGCGCCGGGGCCAAAAGGCGCGGGGCCGGGCTAGAAGGGGTACCCCTCGGCCTCGAGGACCGCGTCGGCGACCTTCTTCTGGATCCCAATCCGGTCCACCGGGTCGTGCTTGGTAAGCCGCCGGGCGGCGCTCATCAGCATGCGAAGGTCGGAGCCCTCCTCGAGGTAGGGCAATAGCGCCTGGGCCTCGGCGCTGGCTTTGTCCATCTGCTCGGTGAGGTAGTACTCGGTGGCGAGAAGGGCGAGCTCGTCGCCGCGCTTTTCCGCCCGAAGGAGGGCGCTCTCGGCGGCGTAGGCGGCGATGGCGATGTCGGCGACCCGGAGAAGCACCTCCTCTTCTTTAGCGATCTTCTCTCCGAACTTTTGGGCGGCGATACCGGCGGTCATGAGGGCAAGCTTTTTCAGATTATCCACGTAGCCGAAGAGCCGCTCGAAGGCATCCTCCGGGGGCTCGGAAAGGGCGGGCTCGAGGAGCTCCTCCTGGAGCTTCATCGCCGCCTCGTAAAGCGGCAGCTCGCCCTTGAGCGCCCGACGGAGGAGCATTCCCGGAATCAAAAGCCGGTTGATCTCGTTCGTCCCCTCGAAGATCCGGTTGATGCGGCTATCGCGGTAGGCCCGCTCCACCGGGTACTCGGCGATGTAGCCGTAGCCGCCGTGGATCTGCACCGCCTCGTCCACCGCGTAGTCGAGCACTTCGGAGCCAAGCACCTTGATGATGCTGGCCTCGACCGCGTACTCATCGATCGCCCGCACCGCCTCGTCCTTACCCCGTCGCGCGATCTCCTCGTCGATCAGGCCCACGGTGCGGTAGGTGGCGCTCTCGGCGGCGTAGGTGTAGATCGCCATGCGGGCAAGCTTTTCCTTGATCGCCCCGAACTTGGCGATGGGAATCCCGAACTGCACCCTTTGCTTCGCGTACTTGGCGGCGTCGCGGAGGGCCACCTTGGCCCCGCCCACCGCCCCGGCCCCCAGCTTGTAGCGGCCCACGTCGAGGACCAGGAAGGCGATCTTGTGCCCCTTGCCGATCTCCCCCACCACGTTCTCGGCGGGCACCTTGACGTCCTCGAGGATCACCTGGCGGGTCGAGGACGCCTTGATGCCCATCTTGTGCTCCTCGGGGCCGAAGGAGAGCCCCGGGGTGTCCCGCTCGACCAGGAAGGCGGTGAACTGCTCGCCTTTCACCTTGGCGAAGACGATGAAGAGCTGGGCGAAGCCGGCGTTCGAGATGAACTGCTTGGTGCCGTTTAGCACGTAGTACTTGCCGTCCTCGGTGGGGGTGGCGGTGGTCTTGATGCCGAGCGCGTCGGAGCCCGCGCCGGGTTCGGTTAGGGCGTACGCCGCCACCCACTCACCGGAGGCGAGCAAGGGAAGGTACTTCTTCTTCTGCTCCTCGGTGCCGAAGTACACGATAGGCAGGGTACCGATGCCGGTGTGGGCCCCCACCGTGACCGCAAAGCCCCCGGCCTCGGAGAGGTTTTCCGCGATCACCGAGGAGACTATTTTGGGAAGCTCGAGGCCCCCGTACGCCTCCGGGATGTCGGGGGCGAGGAGCCCGAGCTCGCCGGCCTTCTTCATGAGCTTCGGGCTTTCCTCGAGCATCCGGTCCTTCGATTCCTCCATATCGGAAAGAACCGGGAGCACCTCGCGCTCCACGAAGGTGCGGGTGGTCTCGGCGATCATGCGAACGGTGTCGTCGAAGTCCTCTGGAGCGTAGACCTCTTTCGCACGTTCAAGGAGAAAGCCCCCGCCCTTTTTCCATAGGGGTTTTTCGCTCATCGCTTCCCTCCTTCGGAATAGACCTCGAAAAGCCCGGCGGCCCCCATGCCGCCGCCAATGCACATGGTGACGAGCCCGATCCCCCCGCCTCGGCGGCCGAGCTCGTAAACGAGCTGGGTGGTGAGCTTGGCGCCGGTGGCCCCGAGGGGGTGACCCAGCGCAATCGCGCCACCGTTGACGTTGGTCTTTTCCTCGGGCATGCCTAGCTCCCGCATCACCGCCAGCACCTGGGCGGCGAAGGCCTCGTTGAACTCGATAAGGTCCACGTCGTTCATGGTGATCCCGGCCTTTTCGAAGGCCTTGGGCACCGCGTACATGGGGCCGATGCCCATGATGTCGGGCTCAACACCCGCCACCTGGAAGGTAAGGAACTTGGCGAGAATGGGAAGGCCCAGCGCCTCCGCCTTTTCCCGGCTCATCACCAGCACGGCGGCGGCGCCGTCGGAGTAGGGCGAGGCGTTACCGGCGGTAACCGTGCCGCCCTCCTTGAAAGCAGGCCGGAGGCCGGCTAGCTTCTCCAGGGTGGTGTCGGGGCGGATGGTCTCGTCGCGTTCGAAGTAGACGGTCTCAGTAAGCTTCTTGGTGCCCTTGTAGCGAACCTTCTCCACCGGAATCTTGACGACCTGCCCGTCGAAGCGGCCCTCTTCCCAGGCCTTGGCGGCGAGCTGGTGGCTTCTGAGCGCCCACTTGTCCTGGTCCTCGCGGCTGATGCCGAAGCGCTCGGCGACCCGCTCGGCGGTGTAGCCCATGCCGATGTAGGCGGAGTAGGTGTCCTTGCTCCAGGTGTCCGGGGTGAGGGCGGGGTGAAGGCGGTAGTGGTAGCCGCTCATCGGCACCTGGCTCATCATCTCCACCCCGCCAGCGAGCACCGCGTCGGCCATCCCGGTCATCACCGCCTGGGCGGCCATGGCGATGGTCTGAAGCCCGGAGGAGCAGAAACGGTTGACGGTGGCCCCTGGCACCTCCACCGGCAACCCGGCCCGGAGCAGGGCGAGCCGGGCAATGTTGAGTCCCTGGGAAGCCTCGGGCATGGCGCAGCCCCAAAGCACGTCGTCGAGTCCCTTGGGGTCGAACGCCACCCGCTCGAGGGCCGCTTTCATCACCACCGCCGAGAGGTCCACCGGATGAACGGTGGCCAGCGCCCCGTTCTTCTTGCCCCGAGCCACGGGGCTCCGAACCGCGCTTACGATCACGGCTTCGCGCATAACTGCCTCCTAGTTCCGGATCGGCTTACCGGTCTTCAAAACCGCGAGCACCCGCTCGAGGGTTTTCCGGGTACCCGCGAGCTTCAGGAAGGCCTCACGCTCAAGGTCCAGGATCTCGTCTTCGCTCACCTCGCGGGGCGGCCCGTCGCCACCCGAGAGGACGTAGGCGAGCTCGGTGGCGATTTTGACCTCGTGGTCGGTGATCTGGCCGGCCTCCCTGAACTGCCAGATGGCGTACTTTAAGTTGCCGAAGGCCTCCTTCCCGAGCACCCGCACCCGCCGGAAGCCCCGAACCGGGGGTACGTAGTTTTCGGCGAGGTGCAGCACCGCCGCCTTGGCCCGGCCAATTAGGCGGTCGCGGTTCATGACGATCTCGTCGGCGGGCCGGAGGTAGCCGAGGCCTTTCGCCTCGAGGGCGCTGGTCGAGGTCTTGGCCATGGCGATGGTCTCGAAGGCCCGGCGCACGCCGGCGAAGGGATCCGCCTCGCCGTAGGAGGCCAGCTCCTCGCTGAAGCGGAAAAGCAGCTCCTTGGTGCCGCCCCCTGCGGGGATGAGCCCCACGCCCACCTCGACCAGGCCCATGTAGAGCTCGGCGTGGGCCACCACGCGATCGGCGTGCAGGGTGTACTCCGCCCCCCCGCCCAGGGCGAGCCCGGCGGGCGCCACCACCACCGGGAAGGGGGCGTAGCGAAGCCCCATGGTGGCTCGCTGGAAGGTGCGCACCGCCTGGTCGAGCTCGTCCCAGTCGCCCTCCTGAATGAGCATGGCGATCAGACCCAGGTTGGCGCCGGCGGAGAAGGTCCGGGGATCGTCGTTGGCAACGACCAGGCCGTTGAGCCCCTCCTTTTCGATGTATTTAAGGGCCCAGTCGGTGAGCGAAAGGACGCCCTCGCCAATCGCGTTCATCTTGCCCCGGAATTCGAGGAGAAGCACGCCGTCGCCCAGGTCCAAAAGGGCCGCTTCCTTGTTCGCCTTGACCACCCGGCCTTCCTCGTGGAGTTCGGCGAGGAGAATCTGGCCGGGAACCGAGGGCACCGGGGCGTAGCCGCCCTCAAAGGTGAGGTAAAGCTTCCCGCCCTCCTCCCGCCGGTAAAAGCGCCCCTCGGCCTTTTCCAAAAGGGCCGGGGTGGAAAGGCCAAATTCGGCGAAAAGCGCCTTGACCCTCTCCAGCCCCACCGCGTCCATCTGCTCGAACGGCCCCATCTCGAAGCCAAAGCCCCAACGCATGGCCCGGTCCACGGCCACCAGGTCGTAGGCGATTTCAGGGGCCTTCGCCAGGGTGTAGTGGCTGGTAATGGCGAAGAACTCCTTTAGGAAGGGGCCGTACGGCGCGGGCAGCTCGAGAACCTTCGGGAGACGGTCCTCTAGCGGCAAGTCCTTGATCTCGGAATACCCCGGGATTTGGGGCTTTTCGCGGGGCCGGTACTCGAGGGTGGCCGGGTCCAGCGCAAGGATCTCCTTACCTTCCTTCTTGTAGAAGCCGGCCTTGGTCTTCTCGCCGAGCCGCCCCATCTCGACGAGCTTTTTCACCCACTCAGGGAGCGCGAAGTCCTCGCCAGTGGCCTCGGCGAGCTCGCCCGCGACGAAGAGAAGCACATCCAGGCCGGTAAGGTCGGCGGTGCGGAAGATCGCGCTCTTCGGACGCCCGGTGAGGGGGCCGAGCAGGGTGTCCACCGCCTCGATGGAGAGCCCGTGCTTTTCCATGAGCCGGACCGCCTGGACCATGCCGTAGACCCCGAGGCGGTTGGCCACGAACCCGGGCACGTCCTTGGCCCGGACCACCCCCTTGCCGAGCACCCGCTCGGCGAAGGCCTCCATGGCGGCCGTGACCTCGGGGTCGGTGGCCTCGCCGGGGATGATCTCCAGAAGGTGCAGATACCGCGGGGGGTTAAAGAAGTGCGTGCCTAGAAAGCGCTTCTTAAACGCCTCGCTCCGCCCCTCGGTGAGGATTTTCATGGGAATCCCCGAGGTGTTGGTGGAGACGATCGCGTCAGGCTTTAAAACCCCCTCCAGGCGGGCGAAGAGCGCCTGCTTGGGCTCGGGCTTTTCGATAATGGCCTCGACCACCCAGTCGACGTCCCCCAGCTTCCCCAGATCGTCCTCGGTGTTTCCAATCTCGATCAGACGCGCACGGTCCCTATCCATGAAGGCCGCCGGTCGGGCTTTTAGGGCCCGTTCAAGGCCCTTTTTCACGATGGCGTTTCGGTCATCGCCCTCGGCCGGAATGTCCAGGAGCACCACCGGGATGCCGGCGCTGGCCGCCAGGGCGGCGATACCCGCCCCCATGGTGCCCGCACCGACCACACCGATCTTTTTAATCCGCATGCCCACCTCCTTATACCGAGTATAAATTTATACCGAGACCGCCGAAAGGGCAAGCCGCGACCACCCCTCCATTCGGTCGCGGTAGGCGGCCAGCGCTGACGGTTCCACAAGATCCGCCTCCAGCTTCGCCGGCTCCCGCACCTCGGGGCGGCGGTCGGCCCCGACCCAAAAGAGCACCCCGGCGTGCACCCGCTCCACCGCGGTGCCGGCGGTCAGGATGAGGCCAAGCCGGCGCACGGTCGCCGCCCGCACCCCCACCTCTTCCCACAGCTCCCGGAAAAGCCCCCAGGTCACCGGCTCCCGGCAGGTGTCCTCGGGGTTGATGTGGCCGCCGACCCCAATGGAGTAAAGCCCCACCAACCGACCCTCGGTGCTGCCCCGGATGCGGCGCAAAAGCAGCACCCGCCCCCGGTAGGCGACGATCGCGTAGGGGATGATCTGGCGGTAGCGTTCGTCGGCCTCGAGGCCCGCCCGGGGGTAAAAAGCGCCTTCCTTGTTCACCCGGCGCCAAAGATCCTCGTCTAGAGGCAAAAGACGGTTTTGCGGAGGGGGGAGCCGGTCGGCGGGCAACGCGTAGACGAGTTCCACGGCCCCAAGGTACACGAACCGTATTGAACCGGGTATAAACTTATACTGAGGTTAAGCGTCTATGCTGGGGAGTGAAAAACCAAGGAGGTGCGCCCATGGATAAGCCCTGGTACGCCCATTACGACCCCGGGGTACCCCGGGAGGTCGACTACCCCGAGCGCCCGCTCTACCACCTGCTGGCCGAAGCCGCCCGCCGGTTCCCGCGCCAGGTGGGGGCCGAGTTTATGGGCAAGCGGATCCCCTACGCCGAACTCTGGGAGGAAACCCGGCGCTTCGCCGCCGCCCTCAAAGCCCTGGGGATAACCAGAGGGGACCGGGTGGCGGTGATGCTCCCAAACAGCCCCCAGTTCCTGATCGCCTTCTACGGAACCCTGCTGGCCGGCGGGGTGGTGGTGAACACCAACCCCCTCTACACCCCCCGCGAACTCGCCCACCAGCTCAAGGACTCGGGGGCCCGGTTTTTGGTCTTGCTCGACCTCCTCTGGCCCCGCTACGCCGAGATCGCCGGCGAGGTGCCCACCGAGCGCGTGATCACCACCGGAATTCAGGACTACCTGCCCTTCCCCAAGAACCTGCTCTACCCCCTCTTGATGAAGCGGCAGGGGAAGTGGATCGACCTACCCGAAGACCCCCGCCGCCGCGACTGGCGGTCCCTTCTCCGGGGAAACCCGCCGATCGCACCCGAGGACGAACCCAGCCCCGACGACCTCGCCCTCTTGCAGTACACCGGGGGCACCACCGGCACCCCCAAAGGGGCGATGCTGAGCCACCGCAACCTGATGGCCAACGTCTTTCAGGTCCTGGCCTGGGCCCCGGGGCTGGAACCCGGCAAGGAGGTTATGCTCGGGGTGCTCCCGTTCTTCCACGTCTACGGCATGACGGTGGCGATGAACTTCGGGGTGGCGCTGGGGGCCAAGATCGTCCTCCTGCCGCGGTTTGAAATCCACCAGGTGGTCCAGGCCATCGAGCATCACCGGGTCACCCTCTTCCCCGGCGTGCCCACCATGTACGTCGCCTTCAACACCTTCCCTGGAATCGAGAAGCGCAACATCCGCTCGATCAAGGTCTGCATCTCGGGGGCCGCCCCCCTGCCGGTCGAGGTTCAGGAGCGATTCGAAGCCCTCACCGGAGCCAAGCTGGTCGAGGGGTACGGGCTCTCCGAGGCCTCGCCGGTCACCCACTGCAACCCCATCTACGGCGAACGGAAGAAGGGCTCGATCGGGCTTCCCCTCCCCAGCGTCGACGCCAAGGTGGTGACCCCCGAGTTCGTCGATCTGCCCCAGGGCGAGACCGGTGAGCTCGCGGTGAAGGGACCCAACGTCATGCTGGGCTACTGGAACCGGCCAGAGGAGACCAAGGCCGCGCTGGTGGACGGTTGGCTTTTGACCGGCGACATCGCCCGCATGGACGAACAGGGGTTTTTCTACATCGTCGACCGCAAGAAGGACATGATCATCGCCGGGGGCTACAACATCTACCCCCGGGAGATCGAGGAGGTGCTCTACCAGCACGAAGCGGTGAAGGAAGCCGCGGTCGCCGGGGTACCCGACCCCTACCGGGGCGAGACGGTAAAGGCCTACGTGGTGCTCAAGGAGGAATACAAGGGCAAGGTGACCGAGAAGGACCTCGAGGCCTTCGCCCGCGAGCGCCTGGCCGCCTACAAGGTCCCGAAGCTCTGGGAGTTCCGGGATGAACTCCCCAAGACCGCGGTGGGCAAGATCCTGAGGCGGACCCTCCGGGAGGAGGAGATTAAGAAGCAGCGAGGGGGCGGTTGAGGAACGCCGCCGGCCGTGCAACCCTGGAACTGGCATGAACCGTTTAGGGCAAACCGCCATCGGAGCCTTTTTGGTCGTCCTGCTCCTTCTCCTTGCCTGGGCCGCCTTCGGCACCCGGATCGTCGACAACCGCCACGTCGGCTGCCGGATCCGGCTGGGCCAGATCCAAACCAGGGAGACCCCGCCCGGGCTCCACTGGGTCTTGGTCCCGGTGGAGTCCATGGCCACCGTACCCATCCACACCCGGATCCTGGACTACAAGGGGGTCGAGGTCCTGGCCAAGGACGGCCTTAGGATCCACATGGACATCACCATCGGCTACCGCATACGGGCCGACAAGGCCTGCGACGCCCTCCTGGAGTACACCGAGATCGAACAGGGGCTGGTGGTGCCGGCGATCCGGTCGGCCCTGCGGAAGGTGGCCTCGGCCTACCTCTCCACCGAGTACTACGAAAAACGGGCCGAGGTGGACGCCGGCATCATGCAAGCGCTGGAATCGCTAGAAAACCCTTATTTCCAAGTGGTCCAGGTGAACATCCGCAACGTGGTGCTGCCCCAGTCGGTGGTGGAGGCGATCCAGCGCAAGATCGTGGCCAAGCAGGAGGCCGAGCGGATGCAGTTCGTTTTGCAGAAGGAGCAAAAGGAGGCCGAGCGCAAGAAGATCGAGGCCGAGGGCATCGCTCAGGCCAACCGCCTGATCGCGGGCTCGCTGACCGAGAACTACCTCAAGTGGTACCAAATCCAGGCGATCAAGGAGCTCGGGCAGTCCAAGACCAACACCTTCATGATCGTGCCCTACGACTCCGGGCTCTTCCCCGTCCCCACCTACCCGGTACCGGGAGCGAGTAGGTAGCATGCGCTCCCCCTGGGCCAGACTAGAAGGGATTGAGCGGGTGGCCCTCTACCCCCCGCCCGGGCCGATCGAAGCCGAGCTCCGGGTCCCTGGGTCCAAAAGCGCGACCAACCGGTCCCTCCTGCTCGCCGGCTTCGCCAAGGGCCCTTCGACCCTGAAGGGCATCCTTAAGAGCGACGACGCCTACTGGGCGGTCGAGGCGCTGAAAACCCTCGGGATCGAGGTCCGTGTCGAGGGCGAGACCGCCCACGTCGAGGGCGGGGGGCCGAAAAAGCAAGAGGCCGAGGTCTTCGTGGGCTCGGCGGGAACGCTCGCCCGCTTCCTCACCGCGATGCTCGCCTTCACCCCGGGCCGCTGGCTCCTCCGGGCCAGCCCCCAGATGCAGCGCCGGCCTATCGCCCCGCTGCTTGAGGCTCTCGCCCGGCTGGGGGTGGGCATTCGCTTCCTCGAGGAGGAAGGCCGGTTTCCTTTCGTCCTCGAGGGCCGGCGGATCCAAGGAGGTGAGGCCCGGATCTCGGGGGTGACCTCGAGCCAGTTTGTGAGCGCCCTCTTGCTCGCGGGCGCACTCGCTGAAAGGCCCTTTTTCGTGCGGGTGGAAGGGGGCATTGTCCAGCCCGACTACGTGCGCATCACCGCCCGCATGATGGAGGCCTTTGGCGCCCGGGTGCAGGAGGAACGGGAGGGCTTTCGGGTTGAGCCCACCGGCTACCGGGGCAGCGAGGTCGGGCTCGAGGCCGACGCCTCGAGCGCCGCCTACTTTTTCGCCCTGGCGGCGGCGAGCGGGGGGCGGGTTCGGGTCTTGAACCTGGGGAGCCGGACCCTCCAGCCCGACCTTGGGTTCGTCGACGTGCTCGCGCGGATGGGCGCCGCCGTCGAAAAGACCCCGGAGGCCACCGAGGTACGGGGCAGCCGGCGGCTTAAGGGCGGGTTCACCCAATCGCTCTTCCTGATGAGCGACCAGACCCCCACCCTGGCTGCCCTGGCGGCCCTGGCCGACGCCCCCGTGCGCATCACCGAGGTGGCCCACGTTCGCCACCACGAAACCGACCGCATCGCGGCGATGGCCCGGGAACTCAGGAAAGCGGAGGTCCCGGTCAAGGAGCACGAAGACGGGCTCACCGTATACCCCCAAACCCCCCGGCCGGCTCTCCTCGATAGCCACGACGACCACCGGATCGCGATGAGCCTGGCGCTCCTTTCGCTTAGGGCCCCGGGCCTTTCAATTGAAAACCCGGGCACCGTATCCAAAACCTTTCCCGACTACTTCGACCGACTGGCCGCGCTTGGCTTTTCGGTCCGCGTGTATACTCAAGGGTCATGAGCGCGAACAACGCCCCCGAACCGCGTTACTGGGAAAAGCTCCGACTGATCGCCGCCACCCTGAAGGCCGTCGAGGGACCGGTGGTGATCATCGCCCACGAGGACCCCGACGGCGACGCACTGGGAAGCACGCTGGGCCTCTACCGGGCGCTTAAAAAGCTCGGCAAGGAAGCGATCTGGATCATGGATCCCCCCCGCTTCCTGCGGTTCCTTCCCAAGGAGGAGGAGTACCACCCGCCCCTGGAACGGCTGCCCGAGAACGCCACCCTGGTGGTGCTCGACGCCGGCGACCGCGACCGGGCGGTGGGGGCCCCGGTCGAGGGCTTCGTGATCAACATCGACCACCACGGCTCCAACTCCCGTTTCGGTCAGCTCCACCTGGTCGACCCCACGCGGCCGGCGGTGGCCATGATGGTGAAGGACCTGATCGACCTCCTCGAGGTCCCCTGGGACCCGGAGATCGCCACCCCGGTGCTGACCGGGATCATGACCGACACCGGTTTCTTCAAGAACACCAACACCACCCCCGAGGTCTTTCGGGTCGCCGCCGAGTTGGTGGAACATGGGGTGGCCTACGCCGAGCTCGCCGACCGGCTCTCCTGGCGGCCGCCGGAGTACTTCAAGCTCACCAGCCTGGTGCTGGGCACGGTCGCGTTCCACTTCGGGGGGCTTTTGGTCACCGCCCACGTGACCCGTTCCATGGTCGAGGAGGCCGGCGCCGCCGAAGAGGACTCCGACGACTTCGTGGGCCTTCTGAAAACCGCCGAGGGCTCGGTGGTGGCGGTCTTCTTCAAGGAACGGGAAGACGGGGTTAAGGTTTCGATTCGTTCCAAAAACGGGGTCAGCGCCCAGCGAATCGCGCTGGCGCTCGGTGGCGGGGGCCACGTGCCCGCCGCCGGGGCCACCCTGCCGGGGCTGGACCTCGAGGCCGCCTATCCCAAAGTGCTGGCGGCGGTGGAGGCCGAACTAAGGCGGGTCGGGCTGCTCCCATGAACGCCCCCGGCATCCACCGGATCACCCTCAAGATTCCCTACCCGGTCGGCCACGTCCACGTTTACCTGCTGGAGGGCGACGGCCTGGCCTTGGTGGACACCGGCGTCTCCCGTCGCGCGCTGGCCGAGGCGCTGGCCGAGCGGGGGATCACCCCGGCCGACCTTGACGCGGTGATCCTCACCCACCACCACCCCGATCACTACGCCCTCGCCGGGGACCTCGAGGCCGCCGGCGCCAAGGTCTGGATGGCGGCCGAGGAGCTCCGCCGCGGCCACCGCTTTTGGTTGGAGGCCGAACGCTGGGTCCGGGAGGGGGCGGCGGCCTTCCGCGCCCACGGCGCGCCCGAGGAAC
>WFNN01000164.1 GCA_015488545.1 Thermaceae bacterium
CCCCCGTAGGGGAGCCCCACCGCCGCGTTCTTGATGGTCATCCAGGCGGCCAAGGCCATGACCTCGGAGAGGGTTACCGCCGGGTGGTAGCGAACCCCACCCTTGGCCGGCCCCCGAGAGGTGTTGTGGTGCACCCGATAACCCTCGAAGTGGGCCACGGTGCCGTCGTCCATGCGGATGGGCACATCGACGATCAAGATCCGCTTGGGCCGTTTCAGGGTTTCGGCCCAGTAGGCCAGCGAGCCCAGGTGGGGGATGACCCGGTCCACCTGCTCGAGGTAGGTCTTCCACGGGCCCTGGGCCTCGTCGGGAAGGAAGGAAAGCGGTGCGTGCTTCATGGATACACCCCTCTAAGCCGGGTGGCCTCGTCCACCCGTTCGATCGCCATGCGGTGGGCGGCGCAGCGAAGCCGAATGCCCTCGCGTTCAGCCCGCGCCTCCACCTGGTCGTAGGCCCGTACCAGGGCGGCCTTAAGCTGACCCCGGACCCGGGCCTCGTCCCAGAAGTACTGGTTGAGGTCCTGCACCCACTCGTAGTAGCCGACCACCAGATTGCCGCCGGCCGCAAGCACGTGCGGCACCACCAAAACGCCTCGCTCGGCCAGGATCCGGTCGGCCTCAGCGGTGATCGGGACGTTCGCCCCTTCAACCACCACCCTGGCGTGGATCTCCTCCGCGTTCCCTTCGTGGATCACGTGCTGGTAGGCGGCGAGCACCAGGTAGTCGACGGAAAGCGAAAGCAACTCCGCGTTGCTGATCGGGGCGGCGGGGAAGCCCTCAAAGGTGCCCTCCCGATCGTAGTGGGCCTCCAGCGCCGGCACATCGATTCCCTGCCCGTCGAAGACCCCGCCGACATCCATCGATACCGCAACCACCTTGGCCCCCATTCGGTGGAGGACCCGCGCCACCGCGCGGCCCACCTGCCCGAAGCCTTGCACCGCCACCTCGGCGCCCTTGAGGGCCATGCCGTGGCGGGCCGCGAAGCGCTCGGTGACGTGAACAAGTCCCACCGCAACCGCGTCGTTCCGACCACGGGTGCCGCCCAAACGTTCGGGCTTGCCGACCACCACTGCTGGCTCAATAAAACCGCGGCCCTGGGAATAGGTGTCCATGAACCAAGCCATAACTTGTTCATCGGTCCCGTAATCCGGGGCCAGGATATCCACCTCAGGGCCCGCCAGGTTAATAAGCTCGGCCATATACCGTCGGCTAACCCGCTCAATCTCCGGAGTGGCCAGCTCGTTTCGGGAAAGCACCACCCCGCCGGCAGCTCCCCCGAAAGGAAGATTCAAAACCGCTGCCTTCAGGGTGTTCCAAGCGGCCAAGCCGGCAACGTCGCCCACGGTGAGGGCGGGATCGTAGCGCACGCCCCCGATCGAGGGACCGCGGGAGATGTTGTGCACCACCCGGTAACCCGCAAAGGTGTAAACCCGCCCGTCCTCGAGCCGCACCGGCAGCGACATGGTCAAAACACGCCGCGGGTGCACCAGGTACTCGTGGGTCACCGGATGCACCCGCTCACCGCCTTCGGCGCGGCCCAGGTACTCGAGGAAATCCCCCCAGAGCCCCGGGTTACCCGGCGGTTTCCAGACCTGGCTTTGCATGCCCACCTCCTATCACCGGGCGGATTATAGCTCGGAAGGATGGGGCATATTACCTAACCCGACCGAGCTCAGCCCGGGCCAGGGCGCGAAGCTCCTCCCGCGCCGGGCTGGGAGGGAGCATCTCGAGCGCGGCTTCGGCGCGGCTGACCTCGTGGGCAATCGCCGCCACCGTGGCCTCGGCCGCACCGGTGGTCCGCGCCAGGGTTCGTAGGCGGTCGATATCGCCCGCGTCCGCCCCCTTGCGGGCGAGAATCGGGCGCACTTCCTCGGGAGCACGCTCCAGCATACGGAGCAAAAGCAGCGTGAGCTTCCCTTCCCGCACGTCGCCCCCCACCGGCTTGCCCAATTGATCGGGCTCACCCATAAGGTCCAGGTAATCGTCGCGCATCTGGAAGGCAAGCCCGTAGGCCTCACCAAAGGTGGCCAGCGCCCGTCGGTGGGGATGGCCCTCGGCCAGGCCAGCAAGGATCGCCGCACCCTCGGTAGCCGCCTGCATCAGCGCCGCGGTCTTGCCCCGGATGATCCGGAAGTAGTGTTCTAACCGGTGGTCCTCCAGCGCCGCCACCTGGAACTGCAGGACTTCGGCCTCGGCCAGCTGGCGGGCCACCTCGGCAAAGAGATGGACAAGCGCCATCCGGCCGGTTTCTGCTAGCAAAAAGAGCAACCTCGATAGTAGGTAATCCCCCGAGAGCACGCTCACCGCGTTACCGTACTTGCGGTAGGCGGCTTCGCGACCCCGGCGGGTTTCTGCGCTGTCCACCAGATCGTCATGAAGAAGCGTCGCCGAATGTAAAAGCTCGACCGCCATGGCGAGCTTCATCTCGTGGGGGACACCGCCCGCGGCCAAGCTGCGGCTCGCCAGATAAGCGAGCCGGGGGCGCACCCGCTTGCCCCCAGCGTAGACCAGATCGTCCTCGATGAGCTGGATGAACTCGACCTCGGACCGCAGCAGCTCGCGCAGGGCGCGATCAAACCGCTCAAGAAAAGGGGTAGCCGCCTCGACCTCCACCGGATCGAGTATACCGGCTCAGTGAATGCGAATCGGTGATCCCAACGTCTGGTGCAACACGACGCCGTTTTCACCCATAACGGTTAGCCCGTTGATCACGTAGCTTCCCGCCGGCGGGTAGCTGGTAAACTCGCGCTTGTAGTTAGTAACGAAGGGGCCGCAGGGGTCCTTTTCGGTTACCGGGCAACGTTCGACCCGGCGACCGGCATCCAGCTTACCCCCGCTATCCAGGGAAAACGAAACGATTACCCCCCCAGGAGAACCCGGAAGGGTGCGGGCCTCGAGCTGAAATGCCAACACCCAATTGCCAGTGGTAGGGTCCTGCGTCAGGCTGTTATCGCCCACGCTCACGACCACGGTCGGTACCCCGATGGGGTGCTGAAAGCTGAAGTTGCTACAGGCAGAAAGCCCCAAGCCCACCGCGGCCAGCAACCCGGCGAAGATCCAACGCTTCATCCTACCCACTCCTCTCCAACCCCTTCCTTGATAAAGTACGCCAACCGGGAAAGGCCGGCGAGAAAATCGACGTTCTCCACCGGCACGTGGGGGGGAAC
>WFNN01000165.1 GCA_015488545.1 Thermaceae bacterium
CCCCACGGCGGCGCCGGCCCCGGCGCCGCCGTGGGGGCCGGGCGGATCGCCCGGTAGGCCCGGAGCAGGGCGAGCTCCAGCGCCAGGGGCCCCTCGTTCTTGGCCAGGTGCTCATCGGCCTCGTCCAGGGCCAGGACGGCGGCGAGCAAAGCGTCGCCGGGGTTTTCCAGCAGGCGGTCCCTGAGGTGGCGCTTGAGCTCGGTGATCAGCGTGCGGGGGGCGTAGCCCTCGAGGAACCGGGCCCGGGCTTCCTCCAGCGCGGCCTCGATCTCGCCCTCAAGAATCGCCGCCCCCAGCCGGGCCAGGGTCTCCTCCGGGGGCAAGCCCAAAAGCGCCTCGGCGTCGGATCGGGTAAACGGCGACTTGCCCAGGGCCAGCACCCGCTCAAAGAGGCTCTCGGCGTCCCGCATGGCCCCCTCGGCGGCCCGGGCGATGAGGGCCAGGGCCTCCTCCTCCACCTCGACGCCGGCCTCGCGGGCGATGGCCCGCAGCTTGCTGGCGATCTCCTCCTCGGAAAGCCGTCGGAAGCGAAAGTGCTGGGTTCGGCTTTTGATCGTGGCCGGCACCCGCTCGGGCTCGGTGGTGGCGAAGATGAAGAGCACGTGCTCGGGGGGTTCCTCGAGGGTCTTTAAAAGCGCATTAAAGGCGCTTTTTGACATCATGTGGGCCTCGTCGAGGATCACCACCTTCTTGGGGGCCAGCATGGGCGCCAGCAACAGCCGCTCCTTTAGCGCCCGCACATCGTCCACCGAGTTGTTGCTGGCGGCGTCGATCTCCAGCACGTCGGGGTGGTGCCCGTCGGCCACCCGACGGCAGTGCTCACAGGTGCCACAGGGGCGCTCCTCGGCCGGGGCCTGGCAGCCCACCGCCATGGCCAGGAGCCGGGCCACCGTGGTCTTCCCTACCCCGCGGGGCCCGGAGAACAGGTAGGCCTGCGCCAGTTGATCCTTGCGTATGGCGTTTTGGAGCACCGCCTTGACGTGCTCCTGGCCCACCACCGCCTCGAAGCGGGTGGGGCGCTTCTTCCGGTAAAGGGCCCCCATCCTCCCCATCATAGGGGGCGGCTAGCGGGGTAGCAGGCCCCTCAGGTAGCGCACCGTCTGGCCGTAAGGGAACTCGTAGACCGAACCCGAAGGGGTGGAAAACTCCAGCAGGTCGGGGCCCGGGAGCTTGATCCGCCGCAACACCATGACCCCGCCCGGGCTCCAGACCGGAAGCTCGGCGGTGGTGTAGTTGGGCACGTCGTCGGGCTCGTCCTCGAGCTCGCCGGGGGGCATGGTGGGGTAGCCGGGGGCCTCCAGCCGGGCCAGCGCCTCGGCGAGCTCGATCGCCTCGACCACCAGCTCCTCTTCCTCGACGTCGCCGTAAAAGCGCAGGCGGATCCGCTCGTTCCCCGCCCGCTCGGCGGCGAGACCCCTGGGCGCGTGGACCCTGCGCTTCATCGCGGTCACCTCCTTAAAATTATAAACTCAACTTTCCTTAGCGAAAAAGCAAACCGCCGGCCCGGTATAATGCGGACCCAGTATGCGGCTTGCCTATCGGGCGTTCCTATTGGGCCTTGGGTTTTTGCTGGCCGCCTGCCGGGGCGGGGCCGATTACCGGGTGGTGCACACCGGGTCCTGGGAAGGGCGGGTGCCGGCGCCGACGGGCAAGGTGGTGGTCACGGTGGTCACCCCCCGGGGCGAGTATCCCCTGGACGAGGCGGCGCTTCGCCAGCTTACCTGGGTCCGCCTCACCACCAAGTACCACCCCGACGAAAAGAAGAACAAGGTCGCCACCTTCGAAGGGGTGCGTTTCGCCGACCTTTTCAAAGAGCTTGGGGTACCGAACCCTGCACGGGTCCGGTTCGAAGCCTGGGACGACTACCGCATCATCGCCGACTGGCGGAAAATCGGGGCCTTCGACCCCATGCTGGCGCTCTACATGAACGGCAAGCCCCTGCCCCGTATATTCGCCCCGGCCTGGGTGGTCTTCCCCTACCACCGGCTCAAACCCGACCCGGTGGCCTACAATTCCTACTGGGTGTGGAAGCTAAAACGCATCGTCGTCGAACGCTAAGCCTCCGGGCCAGCCGGTGGGCGGGGTACCTGCTGCTTGCGCTCATCGTCGCCTACGGGGGCTACGCCCTTGCCACCCTGTCCCGGCTGCACCG
Source organism: Thermaceae bacterium (assembly GCA_015488545.1). Lineage (GTDB taxonomy): Bacteria > Deinococcota > Deinococci > Deinococcales > Marinithermaceae > WFXV01. Next base: position 2,153 of record WFNN01000165.1, read on the forward strand.
GGCGCTCGACGAAGCCCAGCGGGCCGACACCGCCTACCAGTACAGCCAGGTGGTGCGGTTTCTTTACCGGGCGGCGGAGGCCTGCCAGGAGGGGCGGCTTTCGGGGAAGGACCTCGAGGCCATCGCCGACCGGGTGTACTTGGCCGAAAACAGCACCAACTGGGACCTGCTCTCGCCCCAGGCCAAGCACCTGGTGCGGGAGCTCAAGGCCCGCCTTCCCGAGCTGGGTTCTCGTCGGGATTGCCGGGCCCTCGCCGCCTGGGCCGAACGGGTCTTCCCGGTCCAGGTCGAAGCGGTCACCCTGGCCAACCGGCTCCGGGCCGAGATCAAGGCCCGGATCCGCAGCACCCAGGGCACGCTGCTGTTCGGGCTCGGGCTACTGCTCCTTGCGGCGGCCCTCATCCTCTACTTCCAGGACCAGCTCCAAAGGTCCCAGGCCCAACGGATCGCCCTTTTGGAAAACGAAACCGCCTTTAAGTCGAGGCTTTTAGGCTTGGTGGCCCACGAGCTCAAAACCCCGCTGGCGGCGGTCGCCGGGTTCGCCGAACTCGCCGCCCACGCGCCCGACGAGGAAAGCCGCCGGCGCCACCTGGCCAGCCTCTCCCGGGCCAGCCAGCGGATGCGCGCGGCGCTTTCGACCTTCCTCGACCTCCACCGGCTGGAGACCACCGGCGCGATCGCCATCGAACCGGTCGATAGCGACCTGGCGGCGATCGCCCGGGGGGCGCTGGAAATCGCGCGGGGCGCGTTCCCCCGGGTTCGCTTCTCGGCCGAACTTCCGGAAAAGGGGCCGGTCGCAAGGGTGGACCCCAACCGCGTGGTCCACGCCCTTTTGAACCTCCTGGAAAACGCCGCCAAGTACGGCCGCGGTGGGGTTGCCCTCCGCCTGGTCGAGGAAGGGGGGCGGGTTCGCCTCGAGGTCGAGAGCGAAGGCGAGCTCGACCCCGCCTCCGCCGAACGGCTTTTTGCCCCGTTTGCCCGGCTTCAGGAGCACCGGGGGCAGGAAGGGTGGGGGCTCGGGCTCTCGCTGGTGCGAGAGGTGGCCGAGGCCCACGGGGGGCGGGCCGGCTACCGCAAGGGCGCGGGGCGCATTGTGTTCTTCTTCGAACTACCCCTCAGGCCCGGGATTCGACCAGCTCAAGAAGCTCCAGCGGGCTGAAGGGCTTGGTCAGGTAGGCGTCGGCCCCCGACGCCCGGCCCCGGGCCCGGCTCTCGGGATCATCCAGGGCGGTAAGGAGCACCACGAAGGCGTCCCGGTACGGGGAGGACTTGATGCGACGGGCGACCTCGAACCCGTCGCTTTTGCTCCCGAAAAGCAGCACGTCGAGCACCACCAGGTCGGGGTCGTGGCGCTCCATGAGGTCCTCGATCGCGTCCCCGGTCGGGCTGTAGTAGACCTCGTGCCCAAGGGGCTCGAAGGTGGCCCGTAGAAGGGCCTCCATCAGCGGTTCGTCCTCAACCACCAGAACCCGCATACGCCTCCAGCCAGCGGTAATTCTCCGCGAGCTCCTCCAGCGGAAGGTCCAGGAAGACCTCAACCAGATCGGGATCAAGGTGGCTCCCGGCCAGCTCACCGAGACGCTTACGGACCCCGGCCATCGAAAGCGGCTGGGCCAGCCGGGTGTAGAACTCCATCACCTCGGCCACCGCCAGCACCCGGGCCCCCAGCGGAATGGCCTGGCCCGCGCGCCCCTCGGGGGGACCGCTCCCGTCCCAGCGCTCATGGTGGTGGCGGATCCAGGTCAGGAAGGGGCGAAAGGCCTCGACCGGAGCCAGGAGCCGTGCCCCCAGCTCGGCGTGGGCGAAGAGGTGGGCCTCGCCAGCGTTGCGGGCGCTTCGGGCTTGCGCGGCGGCTTGGAACCAGCGCCGGGTTTCCCCCTCGGGTTGGGCCAGAAAGCCGATGTCGTGCAGCCAGGCGGCCCGCCTTAGCTCCCGGGCAGGCAGGGGACGATCCAGCACCTGGTTAAGCCGCTCCGCCCAGTAGGCGACGCGGGCAGCGTGCCCCTTGAGCTCGGGGAACTTGGCCTCCAAAAGCTGCACCCAGGCGGAAAGGAGCTCGTCCAGGGTGCGCTCGGTCTCGGCGTAAACCCGGGCCAGGTCCTCGGCGTAGCGGACGAGCTGCTCCGAAAGCGCCACGCCCCTAATCTACCAACGCACCCAGCGGTGGCGGGGCAAAAACGACCGGACCGTGAGGGCCCCGAAAACAAACCCCCCAAGGTGCGCCCAGAAGGCGATCCCCGGCACCCCCATCACCCCCTCGACGAACTGCAGGAAGGCCCAGTACCCCAGGTAGAACCAGGCCGGGAGGTAGAAGAAGACGGGGTAGATGAATAGGAGCACCATGGTCAGCACCGGGGCCCGCGGGAAGAGAACGATGTACCCGCCCAGCACCGCGCTGATCGCCCCCGAGGCGCCGATCATCGGCGACGGGGAATGGGGCAGGAAAAGGCCCTGGCTGAGGGCGGCCGCTGCCCCTCCGATCAGGTAAAAGAGCAGGAACCGCCCCCCGCCCAGCCGGTCCTCGACGTTGTCGCCAAAGACCCAGAGGAACCACATGTTGCCCAGGATGTGGGCCACCCCGCCGTGGAGGAACATGCTGGTAAAGAGGGTGTAGGCCCGCCCGATGGGATCGGCCCAGAAAAGCTGGGGTACAAAGCCGTAGGTGAAGAAGAGCGCCTGAAGTTCCCGGTGCGAGAGGGTGAGCTCGAAAAGAAAGACGAGGACATTGGCCGCCACCAGCAGCTTGACCCAAACCACCGGCCTCCGGGCGCGGTTGATGTCGGCCACCGGGAACATGCCCGCATTCTCACCGGGGCGGGGTGGATTTGGCAAGCGTAGACTGGCCCCATGCGGATCCTGGTCACCAACGACGACGGCATTTTCTCCCCCGGTATCAAGGCGCTGGCGCGAGCCATGGAAGCATTCGGGGAAGTGGTGGTGGTGGCCCCGGACATCGAGCGCTCGGCGGTTGGCCACGGCCTGACCCTCCGCCGTCCCTTGCGCTTTAAGCACACCGCCAGCGCCGGGCTGGACCCGATCCCCGCCTACCGGGTGGACGGCACCCCCGCCGACTGCGTGGTCCTCGGGGTGCACCTTAAGGGGCCTTTCGACCTGGTGGTTTCGGGGATCAATCTGGGGGTGAACCTGGGGCTCGATATCACCAGTTCAGGGACCGTCGCCGGGGCCATGGAGGGGGTAAGCCTGGGGCTGCCGGCGGTGGCGGTGAGCCTGGACACCGTGCGGATGGAGGAGCTCGACTTTGGCCACGCCGCCCGGGCCGCCAAGCGGGTGGTGCGCTGGGTGATCGCCCACGGGCTTCCGCCCAAGGTACTGCTGAACGTCAACGTACCGGCCCGAAGGCCCCGGGGGGTACGGGTGGTGGGGCTGGTGGAGCGGTACTTCGAGGACCAGGTGATCGAACGCACCGACCCCGCCGGGGTCCCTTACTACTGGATCGCCGGCGAACCCACCCGCCGCTCGGAACCGGGCACCGACCTCTGGGCGATCGAGGAAGGCTACGTGGCGGTGACCCCGATCAACCTCGACTTCGCCGATCCCGCCCTCATGCCGGTGCTAAAAGCCGGACTGGAAGGCCCGCTTGAAGATTGAGGACCGCCCGGGCCGACCCATCCCGGACCGCGGCTTCCAGCAAACCGGCCGAGCCCAGGTAGCAAAGGGCCTCGCCCGGGGCAACGTCGGCGAAGGTGCGGCGGCAGGGGAGGGCCCGCCCGGCGATCCAAAGGCGCGCCCCCTCGGGGGCCGGGCCCCTTAGGGTGGTGATCGCGTTGCCAAAGCGGTCGAAGGTGAGGACCTCGCCCTCGGGGCCCGGGGTGAGCTCGACAGGTAGGCGGACCAGGGTTTCGGGGTCGAAGGCGGCGCCCAGCCGTGCCAGGGGCACCCCCCGGGCCAGATCGGCGGCGGCGGGGGCGAAGACGTCGCGGCCGTGGAAGGTGGCGCTGGCACCTGGCGGAACCGCGAGCGCCACCGCCCGCCGGGGCGGGTCCTCGGCCAGGGCCAGGGTGAGCAGACCGTTGTCCGGGGCAACGTAATAAAGCCTTTGGGTGGCCACCGCCACCGCCCGCCGGGGCGACCCGACCCCCGGGTCGACCACCGCCAGCACCACCGCCCCCTCGGGGAGGTAGGGGGCGGCGGCGTAAAGGGCGTAGGCGGCCCGGCGCAGATCGCCGGGGGGCAGGTCGTGGGCAAGGTCAAAGAG
>WFNN01000166.1 GCA_015488545.1 Thermaceae bacterium
CTTACGTACCGGGCCCCGCCCAAAAGCGCCGCCGCCGCCACCCCCACGAAAAGCGCCAGCACCGCCCCTCGACTGCCGGCCAGAAGGAGCACCACGAAGGCCAGCGCCCCTGCCCCGAAGCGGAGCCACCGGGGGAGCGCCGGCACTGCGACCGCCAGTAAAATCCCCACCGCCCCCGAAAGCCCCAGGGAAACGGTGGTGTAGTAGGGGTGCACCAGCCGGGCGTGGTGGAGGAGGGCCGGGCCGAGCACCCGGGCGCTCACCCCGAGGGCCACCAGGTAGACCACCGCGTACCCGTAAAGGGCGTAGCCCAACCAGCGGCGATCCTTGAGCCAAACGCCGATTCCCAGCAGGCCAAGGACGAAGAGCCCGCGGAGAAGGGCGAGCGCCAGGGAGACCAGCGGGCGGGGGCTAAAGAGCGCGGCGAGCAGCTCGAGCCCCAAAAAGGCCCCGAGCCCAACCCGGGCCAGGGGCGTAAGCCCACGGAGGAAGCGAAGCCCGGCGAAGGCCGCAAGGTACAGCGGCGGAAAGACCGGGACCAGGGCCAGGTAGAGGGGGAGCCACCGCGGCACGGGGGTAGAATACCCCTCGTGGAGAGGGAAATCGTGGCGGTGGTGCCCGCCCTCCGGGTGGATACGGTGGGGGCCAAGGGCTTCGGAGTGTCCCGGAGCTACTTCCAAAAGGGCATCAAGGAGGGCCACGTCCGCCTGGACGGCCGCGTCGCCAAGGCCCGGGACGCGGTCCGGGTGGGTAGCGTCCTCGAGGCCGAAGGGCTCGGCCGGGTGCGGGTGGCCGAGCTCATCGGCCGCACTGCCCGGGGAAACTACAAGCTCAGGCTGGTGCGCACCTCGTAGGCGGCCAACGCCTCCTCGTCGAAGATCTCCTCAGGGAGATCGCGGGCGTAGATGAAACCTTCCCGTATCGGGGGGAAGGGGAAGAAGCCGCCTTCGGCCTTCAGGTGAAAGGCGAGCTCGCTGGGCTCGGTAACGCTGGCCTGCAACGCGACCAGGAGCGCGTGGTAGGCCCCGAAGCTGGAGAAGGCCTGGCTGCCCACCATGGTTCGCTTGCCGGCCTTTCGGGCCCGTTCCAGCATGGCGAGGCTGGCGGTGAACCCGGTCCGGGCGGGCTTCACGTTTAGGACGTCGAAGGTGTCCAGGGCTAGCTCGCGCAGAAGCGCCCGCGGCGTAAACGCGGAGTCGTCGGCGATGAGCGGAAGAACGCCCGCGGCCTTAAGGGCCGCCCGCTCGCGCACGCGCTCCACCGGCAGCGGCTCCTCGACGTACAAGAGGCCGAGCGCCCGCCAAGCCGCAAGGTACTGGGCCGCCTCCCCCGGGTCCAGGGTCTCGTTGGCGTCAGCGTAAAGCTTGGCGTCGGGGAAGCGGGCCCTAAGCCGCTCGATCCGCCGGGTATCGGCGGCCAGGTCGCGCCCCACCTTGACCTTGAAGACCCGCACCCCGTGCCGGTAGGCGAACTCGGCGTCGGCGAGCACCGCCGCGTCGTCGCCGAGCCCCAGGATGTAGGCCACCTCGACCCGCTCCCGCGTGGGCGGCAAAAGGTCCCGCAGAGCCCGGCCCCGGGCACGGGCACGGGCGTCCCACAGCGCCAGGTCGAGCCCGCCCCGGGCGGCGAGGTTGCAGGGCAGGCGCCCGAGCACCTCGCCTAGCCCCTCCCGGTCCTCCACCCGGCGACCCAGAAGCGCCGGCTTCAGGTAGCCAAGCGCCCCCACCACCGACTCCGGGGTTTCGCCGTAGATGGTGGGGCGGATCGCGACCTCGCCCCGGCCCACCGTGCCGTCCTCGAGGACCACCTCCACCAAGCCGTGGAAGAGGGCCTCCAACCGGCTCGCCTTCCCCCAGGCGAGCGCCCCCTTCAGGGGAAGGCGAAAGAACCGGATCCTTAGATCAGCGATCCGCAAGTGAAACCTCCAGCCAAGCCCGGGCCCGCTCGGTGAGCTCGTCCACCGGAGCCCGAGCGTCCAGGAAGAGCGCCCGGGGGCTCCCGGCAAGGACCCGCCTGACCCCCTCGTAGCCGTAATTCCGCGACTCCTCCACCACGATCCGGAGCTTCTCGGCGACCTCCCGAGCGGGGGCCAGCCTTAGGGCCTCGGCCAGCACCTCTTCGGAGACCATCCCGTCGGCCAGGGTCCGGAGCTCCCCGGCGCCGCCGGTGCGGTCGAAGGCGTCCCGCCGGGAAAGCAGGCGGAGAAGGCGGGTTGCAGGGTCGGCCTCGAGGACCAAAAACCGCGCCCCCGGCAGATGGGACAGGGCGTACGCGAGCTCCCCCTCCCCCCGGAGCCCGTCGAAGAGCCAGACCGGTTCCGGCGGGACAAAACCTCGCGCAAGCAGCTCGGCCACCCCGCCCGGGTGGGCCTCCCGCCAGGCGGCCACCCGCCGGAAGCGTTCCACCCGGTCGGTCACCGGCTCCCCGAGGACGAAGCGGTCGACGAGCTCACGGCGGTTGGGCAGGGCCGGCATCCCGAGGCGCCGGGCCAGGGTGGTCTTTCCGGCTCCTGTAAGCCCAACCAAGACCACCACCGGCCGGTCGCGAAGGGGAACGCGGCCCGGCCCCGGTTCGAGGGAAAAGGAGGCGGCGCCCATCGGGGTTTAGCATAGGGGTATGCCCCCGTTGGCGGCCACCCTCTGGGCCCTCGCGCTTTTCCTCGCGGTCGGCGCGGCTGTCCTCTACAACCGCCTGGTGGCGGCCAAAAACGCGGTTCGGGAGGCATGGAGCGGAGTCGAGGTCCAGCTCAAGCGCCGCCACGACCTGGTGCCCCGGCTGGCCGAGGCCACCCGGGCCTACGCTAGCTACGAGCGGGGACTCCTCGAGAAGCTGGCCACCCTCCGGACCGGCTTCGACCCCGAAGCGGAGCAGGCGATCAGCGACGGGCTGGCCCGGATGCTCATGGTCGCCGAGGCCTACCCCGAGCTAAAAGCCAGCGAGAACTTCCTAGAGCTCCAGCGAAACCTGGCGGAGGTCGAAGAAGCCCTGCAGCTGGCCCGCCGCTACTACAACGGGGCGGTGCGGGTCTACAACACCCTGCTGGCCTCCTTCCCCGCCAACCTGGTGGCCGGGGCCCTGGGCTTCAAGCCCGCCCGCTACTTCGAGGTAACCACCGCCAGCGAGCGGCTCGCCCCCAAGGTGGAGCTATGAAACGCGCCCTGGTCCTTCTCCTTGTCCTGGCACCGGCGCTGGCCGCCGAGTACCTGGCGTCCTTTCAGGCCGAGCTCCGACTCAGGCCGGCCGGGGACCTCGCGGTTAATGAGCGCATCGTGGTCCACGCCGAAGGGCGCCGCATCCGGCACGGCATCTACCGCGACCTCAAGCTCGCCCCCGATAACCCCTTCGCCCGCCAGCGGATCACCGTCGAAATAAAAGCTGCCCGGCTGGACGGGGCGCCGGTCCCCTACCGCCTGGAGCGAAGCCTGAAGACGCTCCGGGTTTACCTTGGCGACCCCACCCGCTACCTTCCCCCCGGCGACCATGTCTATGAGCTGGACTATCGCGTTCGGGGGGCCGTGACCCAGGAAAAAAACGGCCAGGTTCTCTTCTGGAACGTCACCGGCAACGGTTGGGCCTTTCCCATCCGCCGGGCCGGGTTCGCCCTTAGGGCCGCCTACCCACCCGGCGAGGTCCGCGCCTACGTGGGGGCCTACGGCAGCCGGGCCGAGGTCCCGGTGGCCCCGGACGACGACGGGTGGCGGGCGGAAGCCCGAAACCTTGCCCCCGGGGAAGGGCTTACCCTATGGGCCCGCTTTGCCGCCGGGGCCTACCCGATCGCCCCGGCCCGCGACCCCCTGGGCACCGGTCTCTGGGTGCTCTTTCTCGGCGTCCTGGCCTTCAACCTGCTCTTTTGGTACCGCTCCGGCCGGGACCCCGCCGGGCCGCCGCCGATCCCTCGCTTTCGCCCGCCCGAGGGGGTGAGCGCCGCCCTGGCGCGCCACCTGGTCCGGGGCATGGACGATCCCCGGGTCTTCGTCGCCGCCCTTCTGGACCTCGCCGCCCGGGGCGGGCTGGTCATCCAGAAGGACCGCTTCTACCGCCTTCGACCCCGCCACGCGGTGACCGGCGAGCTGCCGCCCGAGCTTAAGGCGCTGGAACGGGGGCTGTTCGCCGACCGGGGCGAGGTGCGGCTCGAGAAGACCGACCGTAGCCGCCTGCTTGCCGCCCGCCGAGCCTTCGCGCGGGCCCTGGCCAGCCGGCTCGGTCGCTATTACCAAAAGGGCGGGGCGGTGCCCCTGGCCGGCCCGCTGGCCTTCGCCCTGGCCCTGGGTTGGCTGGCCTTCCGGGCCGGCGGCGGCGACTTCGCCACCGCCCTCTTCGCGGCCTTCTTCGCCTTCGCCCTCACGCTCCTGGCCGGCCGGCTTTTGCAACTGGCGATCCTGGCCTGGGAACGCTACCGGCTGGTGCCCGGGGTGGGGCCGGTGGCCGAGCTCGCCAAAGCGTTCCTGGCCCTCGTGGGCTTCGCCCTCCCGGCCCTAGCCGCGGGGTTTTTGGTCCTCCTGCTGGCGGGGCCCGCGGCCGGGGCCGCCACCCTCGCCCTGGGGCTTTCGGCCGCCCTTTTCTGGCACCTCCTGCCCGCCTACACCGAGGAGGGCGCTCGGCTCCGCAGCCACCTCCTGGGGCTCGCCCGCTACCTGGCGGTTACCGACGAAGCCGAGCTTAGGCGCATCGGCGCCCCCGAGGACACCCCCGCCCACCTCGAGCGGCTCTTCCCCTACGCGGTGGCGCTGGGGGTCGAGGCGCCCTTCGCCCGCCGGCTGGCCCGGGCCCTGCGGGCGGCCGAGGAAACCGAGGCCCGGGGGGCCTTCGCCTGGTACCAGGGCGGCGGTTTCTCGGCCCGCGACGCCGGTAGCGCCGCCCGGGCCACCAACCTCCTGGTCGGCGACCTCGCCAGGGGCCTCGCCGCCGCCTACCAGTCGGCCACCGCCAGCTCCTCGAGCTCGGGGGGCGGGTTCTCCGGCGGCGGCGTGGGCGGCGGCGGAGGC
>WFNN01000167.1 GCA_015488545.1 Thermaceae bacterium
CCTCGACCACCCCCTCCTCGCCCGCATCGGCGCCCCGGTCATAGGGGAGGCCGAACTGGCGTGGCGCGAGAACCAACTGGAAATCCTGGCAGTGACCGGCACCGCCGGCAAAACCTCCACCACCGCCTACACCGCCTGGATCCTCCGCCAACTGGGGGTCAACGCCACCCCCGGCGGGAACATCGGTCCGCCTCTGGTCACGGTGGCCGAACGGGCGCGGGTGGTGGTGGCCGAGCTCTCCAGCTTCCAGCTCGAGCGCGTTCGGGGTTTCCACCCCCGGGTCGCGGTGATCCTGAACCTCGGCGTAGACCACCTCGACCGCCACAAGAACCGGGCCGCCTACCACCGCGCCAAACTCCGCCTGCTCGCCAACCTTACTCCCGCCGACGCGATCGTCTACAACGCCGCCGACCCGGCCGTTCTTTCGGCGGCCGAAGCCAGTCCGGCTCAAAAATACCCCTTTTGGCCGGAGCCCGACGCCGACCGCACCAACCGGCGAGCAGCGGCGCTGGCGGCGCGCGCTTTTCTCGCCATCCACGGTCTCGCCGCCAACCCGGAGGCCATCGCCGAGGCCGCCCGGCAAGCGCCGCCGGTCCCCGGCCGGTTCGAGGTCGTGGGCAGCCTCGGAAACGTGGTCTTCATCGACGATTCCATCGCCACCCGGGCGCTGGCGGTCGAAGCGGCCCTCCGCCGGGCCCCGCCCCCCATCGCCTGGATTCTGGGTGGCCGGGACAAGGGCGCAAGCCCTGAACGGTTGCGTCCTCTCGTGGCCGAACGGGTAGCGGTGATTCTGGCGATCGGCGAGGATGGTCCCCGCCTGGCCCAAGCCTTCAGCGATCTCGTACCCGTGGTCCCGATCCGCGAGCGGGGAAGAGCGGCGCTCAGCCGGGCGGTGGCCGAGGCGCTGTCGCGGATCGATCACGGTAGCGTGCTGCTGGCACCGATGGCGGCTTCGTTCGACATGTTCACGAACTACCGCGAACGCTCCCAGGCCTTTCGGGAAGCGGTGAAGGAGGCAACGTGGACCCCCTTCTCCTCGTAGCCCAACTGGTCCTCCTGGCCCTTGGCGCCAACGCGGTGGCGGTGAGCCGGCCTGAGCTTTTCCAGGGGCACCTGGTTCGGGCGGGAATCGCCCTGCTCGCCACCCTGCTGGCCTCCCGGATCTCGCTCCCCTGGCTGGTGCGCCAGGCCCGGGGCCTCTACCTCCTGGGGCTTCTGCTGCTGGCCGTGACCCTCTTTGCGGGAGTGGAGATCAACCACGCCCGTCGGTGGCTTTCGCTAGGGGGCTTCCTGCTGCAAAGCTCGGAGATCGTCAAGCTGCTCCTAGTGTTCTACCTCGCCCGCTTCTTCGCCGTTCACGGCCCCGACTACCCGGTGTTCGGGCCGGTGAGCGCAATCGCCTTCGCGGTTGCCCTGGTGGCCCTGGAACCCGACTTTGCCGGAGCGGTCTTTCTGCTTCTTTTGGCGCTTTTCATCCTTTTGGCGATCGGGGTACCGATGCGCCGGCTGCTCGCGATCGGCGTCGCTACCGTACTCATGGCCACCGCCTTGCAGGGCCTCTACCTCGGCCGGTTCCGCCACGTTTTGGCCCGCTTCAACGCCTACCTCGAGGGCGGGGAACTGACCTACCAGATCGAGCGCGCCCGCCGGGCGATCCTGGAGGGGGGCCTCCTCGGCCAAGGGCCCGGGGCCCCCATGCCCCACGTACCCTACGCCTACAACGACATGAGCTTCGCGACGGTGGCCTTCGCCCTGGGGTTGGTTGGGGTGGTTATCCTCTTTCTAGCCTACACGGTGGTCTTCATCCGGGGAATGCAGATCGCCGCCCACCTCGAGGGCGCCCTAAGCGTAGCCGCCATCGGGTTGACCGGGATGATCGGGCTGGAAGCGGTGCTCCACATCGGGGTGGTGCTCGGGCTGCTGCCGGCCACCGGGCTCCCGCTGCCCTTGGTGAGCTACGGGGGCAGCGCCATGCTGACCACCGGGGTGGCCTTTGGCCTCCTGCACGGGGCGGCCCGCCGGGCCTTTAAAGAAGCCGGCGGGGAAAGCGGGGAGGCGGCGTGAGGGTGGTGGTGACCGGCGGCGGTACCGGGGGGCACGTCTTCCCCGCCCTGGCGGTAGGGGAAGCGCTTAAGCAGCGGGGGCACGAGGTTTTCTTCGTGGGGTCTGAAGGGCTCGAGGCCCGGGTGGTCCCCGGACGGCTTCCATTCTTCGCCCTCCCGGCCGGCAAGCTCGACCGGACCCGCCCCCGCCCCGGCGAGCTGGCCAAGACCGCCATGGGCCTGCTCCGAGGGCTCGCTTTGGCCCGCCGGCTGCGGCCCCAGGCGGTGCTGGCCACCGGCGGCTACGCGGCCTTCCCCTTCGCCCTCGCCGCCCGGCTTTTGGGAAGCCGGCTTTTTCTCCACGAGCAAAACGCCCGGCTGGGCCTCACCGTTCAACTCCTGGCGCCGCTGGCCGAAGCGCTTTTCCTAGCGGTACCGGCGCCGCTGCCGGAGCGGCTTGAGCGCCGGGCGTGGGTGGTGGGCATGCCCGTCCTGGAGGTTCGCCACCCCAAAGCGGAAGCCCGCCGGCGTCTGGGCCTCGATCCAGCCAAGACCACCCTCCTGGTCATGGGGGGAAGCCAAGGCGCCATGAGCTTTAACCGCGAGCTCCCCCACCGCCTGGCACCCCTTTTGGGCGAACTCCAGGTGCTTCACCAGACCGGGGCTGCCCGCCGGGGGGTGCCTGACCTGAACCACCCCGACTACCGTTTCGTGGCGTTCTTTGAAGCCCCCCTGGCCTGGTCGGCGGCCGATCTGGCGATCACCCGGGCGGGGGCCATGACCCTAGCCGAGGCCGCCTACCACCGGGTTCCGCTGGTGCTGGTTCCCTACCCCTACGCCGCCGACGACCACCAAACCAAGAACGCCCGCCTCTACGCCGAGGCTGGGGCCGCCCGCTGGGTCCCCGAGGGGGACTGGGACCGGGTCGTGGCCGAGGTGAAGGCGCTGCTGGATCCCGCCCAGCGGCGGGCGGTGGCCAAGGCCCTGGCCCGCTTCGACCCCACCGGAAGCACCGAACGTATCGTTCGCGCGATCGAGGAAGGGGGAAACCGGTGACCAAGCCGATCCGCTACCACCTAATGGGCATCGAGGGCGTGGGGATGAGCGCCCTGGCGGAGGCCCTAGCTTTCCTGGGGCACGCCGTCGATGGCTGCGACCTGCACCCCGGACCCGCCAGCCAACGCCTTGGCCAAGCAGGGATCGTGGTCCACCCGGGCCACGATCCCGAACACCTCCCCGAGCATGGGGTTTTGGTGGTTAGCAACGCGGTACCCGAGGATCACCCCGAACGGGTTGCCGCCCGGCAGCAGGGTCTCAGGGTGCAAAAGCGCATCCAGGCCCTGGCGGGACTGCTCGCCGCCGCACCCAGCCTGGGGGTCACCGGGACCCACGGCAAAACCACCACCACCGCCATGCTAGGAGCGATCTTCCAGGCCGCGGGCGCAGACCCCATGGTCCTGGTGGGGGCCCGGGTACCCGGCTACCGGGGCGGCGCACGGCTGGGCAAAGGCCCCCGGATTGCCGAGATCGATGAGTCCGATCGCCACTTCCCCGAAGCCCGGGTAGACCTAGCCGTGCTTACCAACCTCGAGGACGACCACGTCGGAGCCGGGGACCGGCCCACCTACCACCAAAGCCAGGCCGCCCTCCGGGAAGCGGTGGGGCGCTGGCTCGGCGCCGCCGGCCAGGTGGTTTTCAACGCCGACTGGCCGGACCTCACCGAGCTCCTTCCCCCGGGGGCCCTAGGATTCGGCTTGGCCCGGGGGGAGGTTCGCGCCCAGGACCCTAGCTTCACCCCCTGGGGCAGCCGCTTTACCCTCACCTACCGCGGGCGATCCCTTGGTCTGGTCGAACTCCGGGTACCCGGCCGCCACAACCTGGAAAACGCCCTGGCGGCTGCGGCAGCGGCGCTGGTCTACGGCCTACCCTACCCGGCCATCCGGGAGGGGCTTTTTGCCTTCCGGGGCACCGGCCGCCGGTTCGAGCTGGTGGGCGAGGTGGCCGGCGCACGGGTCTACGACGACTACGCCCACCACCCCACCGAGGTCGAGGCCACCCTGAAGACCGCCCGACGGATCGGGAAGCGGGTGCGGGTGGTCTTCCAACCCCATCGCTACCTGCGTACCGCGCGGTTTGCCGATCGTTTTGCCCAAGCGCTCGCACTGGCCGACGAAGCCATCGTGCTGGAGGTCTACCCCGCCGGTGAACCACCGATCCCCGGAGTGGGCGGGGCCCAGGTGGCCGAAACCGCACGGAGGTTAGGGGCCCCCGCCCGCTACATGGAATGGGACGAGGCCCTCGCCTACCTCCGCCAAACCGCCCAACCCGGTGATCTTATCCTTACCATGGGAGCTGGCGACGTCTGGAAGCTAGGACGTGCCCTCGTCGAGGAGGCGCGGTCGGTGTGGAAGTAAAGCGGGTCCTGCTTAGGGACTACACCACGCTGGCGGTGGGCGGACCGGCAGAACTCTGGCAGGTCGATCACCCCGACGAGCTCCCCGAAGCCACCGCCGCCCCCTACCGGGTTCTAGGAAACGGGTCCAACCTTTTGGTTTCCGACGCGGGCGTTTCCGAGCGGGTCATCAAGCTGGCCGGCCGGTTTTTGGAAGGCGATCTCGCCGGCTGGGTGGGCGCCGGCAGCCTTCTACCCCTCTGGGTCCAGGAAGCCGCCCGGCAGGGTCTCTCGGGGCTTGAGCCCCTGCTCGGCATACCCGCCAGCGTGGGGGGAGCGGTGCGGATGAACGCCGGCACCCGGTTCGGATCCATCGCCGACGCCCTCGCCGAGGTCGAATACTTCCACCAAGGCCGGCTCTTCCGCAAAGCCCCCGAGGAAATCGGGTTTGGCTACCGGCAGAGCGGCTTGCCCCAGGGGGCCATCGTAACCCGGGTGCGCTTTGACCTGAAGCGGGCTCCCCGCGAGGTTATCGCGTCCCGTATGGCGGCGGTGGACGCCGCTCGCAAACGCCAGCCCAAGCGCAAAAGCGCTGGATGCGCCTTCAAAAACCCGGACCACGACGCCGCGGGGCGGTTGATCGACCAGGCCGGGTTTAAAGGGTTCCGGGTCGGCCGAGCTGCGGTCAGCGAAGAGCACGCGAATTTCATCGTAAACTTGGGGGGAGCCACCGCCCGGGAAATCTGGCGCCTGGTCCAGGCCATCCGGGCGAAGCTTCCGCTCGAGCTCGAGTGGGAGGTCTGGGGGGTGATCGATCCGTGACCCGGTTGCTGGCCGCCTTGCTCCTGGCGGCGCTCGGCTTTTTGGCCAGCTGGCTCTGGCTTCCCATCCGGCGGATCGAGGTCACCGGGACCCAACGCCTGCCTTCCAGCTACGTGGTGCGCGCCGCCGGTCTCTACGCGGGCGGCTCCTGGCTCTACCTGCCCCCGCTGGCCGCCCGGCGGATCACGCGCCTCCCCTGGGTGGTCGCCGCGCGGGTAACCCGGCCCTCGGTGGGCGTGGTGCGCATCGAGATCAGGGAGCGCCGGCCGCTGGTAGTCCTAGCGGGAAGGCTAGGGGTACCCGGAGGACGCCGCCTGGGCCTGGTTCTGGACCGGGAGGGGCATCCCCTGCCGACCGGGAACGCCCCGATTATCGTCCGGGGCACCGGCCCCGGGCTCGCCAACGCCCTGGTCCTGGCCCGGCGATTCCCCGAAGCCCGGTCTATAACCTACGGTCCCTGGGGCTATAGCCTAGACTTGAAGAAGGGCCGGTATTGGGCCAAAACGGCCGACGAACTCGCGGCCCTGGTCCGAACCCCGGGCCGGGCGGTGCACGCCTACGCGTGGGGGGTGAGCGTCCGAAGATGAGCGAACGTCTACTCGCAGGCCTCGACGTGGGGACCACCAAGGTCACCGCGGTGGTGGGAGAGGTGGCCCCCGACGGCATCCTCGACGTGATCGGTGAAGGAACCGTGGCGTCGGAGGGGATCCGGCGGGGCGCGGTGGTCAACCTGGAAAGGACCGCCGAGGCCATCAAGAAAGCCGTCCGCGCCGCCGAGAGGGTCGCCGGGGTAGAGATCCGTGAGGTCCACGTCGGGGTTGGCGGGCCGCAGATCGAGAGCGCAACCTCCAACGGTCTGGCCGCCATCCGACGGGGCCAGACGATTCGCCCCGCCGACGTTGAACGGGCGGTCGAGCAAGCCAAGGCCTACCCCTTGGAAGGGGACCAGGAGCTTTTGCACGTGGAGCCCCTCGAGTTTCGGGTCGACGGCCAGGAGGGCATCCACGATCCGGTGGGGATGACCGGGGTGCGGCTGGAAGTCGACGTGCTGCTGGTCTCCACCGCCGCCGGCCCCCTGGCCAACCTTCGCCGGGCGGTGGAGGCCGCCGGCCTTACGGTGCGTGGCCTGGTAGCCCAGCCTTACGCCAGCGGGCTCGGGGTACTAACCCCGGAGGAAGAGGAGATGAACGTCCTGGTTCTCGACCTCGGGGCCGGCACCACCGGGATCGGGTACTTCAAGGAGGGCCGGCTGGCCTTCGCCGGGGTGCTGCCGCTCGGAGCCGAGCTGGTAAGCGGGGATATCGCCAAGCTGCTCAAGATCCCCTTCGAAGAGGCGGAGCGGATCAAGAAGAAGTACGGTGCGGCCCTCCCTGAGCTGGCCGACCCCGAGCTGGTCCTCGAGGTCAGCCAGGCCGGCCACCCGGCCGGCGGCATCCCCGCACCCGAGCTCGCCCGTATCATCCGCCCCCGGCTGCGGGAGATCTTTATGCTCGCTCGCAAAGCATTGGAGGAGCGGACGGGGCCGGTGGAAGTGGCGGTGGGGAAGCTGGTGCTCACCGGTGGGGGCGCTTTGCTCCCGGGCACCGAAGAACTCGCTCGCCGGGAGTTCGGTCTGCCGGTTCGAATGGGTCGCCCCGCCCGGGTGGAGGGTCTCGCCGATATCGTCGCCTCCCCCACCCACGCGGCGGCGGTCGGTCTCCTCCACTTCGGCCGCCTGAGCGGGGAGGGCGCTCGGGTCCGGCGGTCGTCCAAGGCCCGGCCGCCGGAA
This sequence comes from Thermaceae bacterium, assembly GCA_015488545.1. Taxonomy (GTDB): domain Bacteria; phylum Deinococcota; class Deinococci; order Deinococcales; family Marinithermaceae; genus WFXV01. Next base: position 7,025 of record WFNN01000167.1, read on the forward strand.
CGCGCCGCTGAACCGGCGGCCCTTTGGGAGCGAATCAAAGCCTTTTTCAAGGATTTCTTTTAGAATGGGGGAAAGATGGGCGGAGCAGTTATCAAGGTAATCGGTCTGGGCGGCGCCGGTAACAACGCGGTCAACCGCATGATCGAGGCCGGGCTTTCGGGGGTGGAGTTCATCGCGGCCAACACCGACGCCCAGGTGCTGGCTAAGTCGCTGGCCGACACCCGGATCCAGCTGGGCGACAAACTGACCCGGGGCCTCGGGGCTGGCGCCGATCCCGAGATCGGGGAGAAAGCCGCCCTGGAAAGCCAAGACCTGATCGCCGAGCAGCTTGAGGGTGCCGACCTGGTCTTCATCACCGCCGGCATGGGCGGGGGCACCGGAACCGGGGCAGCCCCGGTGGTGGCCGAAATCGCTTCCAAACTGGGAGCCCTTGCCCTGGCGGTGGTGACCCGCCCGTTCACCTTTGAGGGGCCCAAACGGCGCAGGGTGGCCGAGGCCGGTATCGACCGGCTTCGCGAGCACGTCGACGCCATGATCGTGGTGAATAATGACCGTCTCCTGCAGGCGGTGGACAAAAAGGTGACCCTGAAGGAGGCCTTCCTGATCGCCGACCGAGTTCTCTACCACGGGGTGAAAGGCGTTAGCGACGTGATCAACCTCCCAGGGTTGATCAACGTCGACTTTGCCGACCTACGTACCATGCTCACCGACGCCGGCCAAGTATTGATGGGTATCGGGGCGGGGAGAGGCGAAAACCGGGTTGAACAGGCCGCCGAGTCGGCGATCACGAGCCCCCTGCTCGATCGCAGCGTCGAGGGTGCGCGCCAGCTCCTGGTGAACGTGGTGGGCGACGAAAACATTTCGCTTGCCGAAGCCTCCGAAGTGGTGGAGAAGATTCGCTCGGCCACTGGCCTTGAGGACCCCGACATCCTCTACGGGATCACCTACGAACCCCGCGCCAGCGACGAACTCCGGGTCATTCTCATCGCTTCGGGCTTCAACGACGTCGCCCCTTCGGGTTACGGTTCAAGGAGCCTTCAGTCGCCCCGCAACGTGGACCTCACGGATTACGAAATCCCCGCGTTCATCCGGTACGGCGACGGCTAGGCAAGCCCTCGGTAGGGCGGCACGCTCAGGTACTTGTAACCGTAATCCGGGCTTACGGTGGCGACCCGTCGACCGGGGCCAAGTTCCCGGGCCACCCGCAGGGCGGCCGCCAGGTTGGCCATGGAGGACGGCCCCAGGAAAAGCCCCTCCGTCCGGGCCAGCGCCAGGCCGAGCGGGAAAGCCTCCTCCTCCTGTACGGTCAGCACCCCGTCGAGAAGGCCGGTATCGAGGTTTTTGGGAACAAAACCGGGGCCCATGCCCATAAAACCGTGCCCCTTCCCGCTAGGCTCGCCCTCGGCCAGCACCGGCGCCCCACCCGGCTCCACCGCATAGACGCGGACGCGGGGGTTTTGCTCCTTGAGAAACCGCCCCACCCCGGTAAGGGTCCCGCCCGTGCCGTAACCGTACACGAAGGCATCGATCCGGCCCTTTAGCGCTTCCCACAGTTCGGGGCCGGTGGTGCGGTAATGCCCCTCCGGGTTGGCCGGGTTCTCGAACTGGTTGAGCACCAAACCACCTTCGGCCTCGGCGATGCGGTGCGCCTCTTCGCTGGCCCCCCGCATGCGCCCCTCGGGCGGCGTCAGCACCAGCTCAGCGCCGTAGGCCCTGAGTATCCGCCGGCGCTCCTCGCTCATGTTGGCCGGCATGGTTAACACCAGACGGTATCCCCGAACGGCGGCCAAAAGGGCCAGGGCGATTCCGGTGTTTCCGGATGTGGGTTCCACGATCAGCTGGCCCCGGCCAGGCACCAGCCGCCCCTCTTCCTCAGCGCGGCGAAGCATGAAAAGGGCCGCGCGGTCCTTCACCGACCCACCGGGGTTCTGGCCCTCGAGTTTCACCCAGACCTCAGCAGAACCCGGCTCAACCAGCCGGACGAGCTGAACGGTCGGGGTACCTCCGATCATGGCCTCAATCCTCATCTTTCCCCTCCCACGTCGACTATACTTGTTGTGCTTCCCATGGAAGGGAAGGGAGTTTGCATGAAGGTAGCAAAGGACAAAGTCGTCACCGTAAAGTACACCCTCCGCGTCGACGGGGAGGTGGTAGACCAGGGCGAACTGCCCTACCTCCACGGTCATGGGCAGATCATCCCCGGCCTCGAGGAGGCCCTCGAGGGCCACGAGCAGGGGGAGACCGTCCACGCCGTGGTGCCCCCTGAAAAGGCCTACGGCCAGCCCAACCCCGAGGGCATCCAGGTGGTTCCTCGCTCGGCTTTCCCCGAAGACAGCGAGGTGGCGGTGGGGGAGCAGTTCTACGCCCAGGACCAAAGCGGTCAGCCCATGCCCTTTACCGTTACCAAGGTTGAGGGGGACGACGTGACCATCGACTTCAACCATCCCCTAGCAGGAAAAACGCTGGAGTTTGAGGTCGTGATCGCTGAAGTTCGGGACGCCAGTCCCGAGGAACTGGCCCACGGCCACGCCCACGGCCCCGAGGGGCACCACCACTAAACCAACCGAAAGCCCGACGCCACCAGGTAAGCCCCTGGTGGCGCCTTTCTTACAATAGGAGCATGCAGCCGGTCGCGACCTTCTCGATCGTGGCCCGGGATCCCCAAACGGGGGCGCTCGGGGTGGCGGTGGCCAGCAAGTTCCTGGCGGTGGGCGCGGTGGTCCCCTACGCCCGCGCGGGGGTGGGGGCGGTGGCCACGCAGTCCTACGCCAACCCCAGCTACGGACCCCGGGCACTCAGCATCATGGCCGCCGGCGGACGCCCGCGCCACGCTCACGAGGCCTTCGCCGGAACCGACCACGAACACCCCCTGCGGCAATACGGCATCGTCTCCGCGAGCGGCGAGTCGCTGACCTTTACCGGCAGCGAGTGCCACCCCTGGGCCGGAGGCGCGTCGGCCGAAAACATTGCCGCCCAGGGGAACCTCCTTGCCGGCCCTGAGGTGGTCGAGGCACTCACCGAAACCTGGCAGGCACAAAACGATCTCCCCTTCCCTGAACGCCTTTTGGCCGCCCTTCTGGCCGCCGATCGAGCTGGTGGGGACCGACGGGGGCGACAATCGGCGGCGCTTTTGGTGGTCGCGGAAGGCAAAGGGTACGGGGGGGAAAACGACCGCTGGATCGATCTTAGGGTGGACGACCACACCGACCCCGTCCCCGAACTCGCCCGTCTTTTGGAACTCCACCGCCTTTACTTCGAACCCGCAGGCGAGCCCAAACCCCTAGATGCCGATGAGCTCGCCTGGCTGGGCGAATTGCTGGTCGCGGAAGGCGAGCTCACCGAAGTTCCCGAGGGCTGGGGCCCCGCTTTCGAGGCCGCGCTCAAGCGCCTCCTTGGGCGGGAAAACCTGGAGATGCGCTACCGCGGCGGTCCCGCCCTCGAACCCGGGGTGCTCGCCTACCTACGGAGGCGGTTTTCGTGAGGCCGGAAACCGGGGCCGGCGGTGTGGTGGTGAACGACCGCGGGGAGTTCCTTCTGATCCGCGACCGCAACGGGTACTGGGTTTTCCCCAAAGGGCACATCGAGCCCGGAGAAACCCCCGAAGCAGCGGCGGTCCGGGAGGTCCGGGAGGAAACCGGCATCGAGGCCCAGGTGGTCGCTCCCCTGGGCACCACCCGCTACACCAACGACCGCGGCGTAATTCGGGAAGTGCGCTGGTTTTTGATGCATGGGGAAGGCCGTCCCCGCCTGGAAAAGGGGCTCACCGGTGCCGGTTTCTTTCCCAAACCCGAGGCCGTCCGCAGGCTTGATTTCCCCGAGGACGTGAAGCTTTTGGAGGAGGCCCGTGCCCATCTTCCCCTTTGATGGAAGTGAACCCGAGATCGCATCCACCGCCTTTATCGCCCCCGGCGCCACCCTGGTGGGGGCGGTGCGGGTGGGCCCACTGGCCTCGGTCTGGTTTGGGGCCGTTGTGCGCGCCGACCTTGAAACGATCGAAATCGGCGAGGGGGCCAATGTACAGGACGGCGCAGTTCTCCACGCCGATCCCGGCGATCCCACGGTAATCGGGGCCTGGGCCACCATCGGCCACCGGGCAGTGGTCCACGGGGCGCGCGTCGAGCCAGGGGCCCTGGTGGGCATAGGCGCGGTGGTCCTCAACCGGGCCAGGGTCGGCGCCGGCGCGGTGGTGGGGGCCGGAGCGGTGGTCCCCCCGGGGATGGAGGTGCCGCCAGGCACCCTGGTGCTCGGGGTGCCGGCCCGGGTAGTCCGCAGGGTTGACCCCCCCGAGAACGCCCGGCGCTACGCCGAGCTGGCCCGGCGCTACCGACGTCAGAACTGGCGGTAACCCCGCCTCGGTAGACGCGCCCCCTGGAACCGAACCCCCTCGCCGCCAACCCGACCGGCCCAGGTGTGGGGTAGCCCCACCGAACGAAGCCACGCCCCCACCAGGGCGCGCCCCTCGGGCCGCACCAGCACCACCGCCTCGTACTCCTCGCCGCCAAAAAGCACGAGCTCTTCGGGTTCGACCCCCGCAACCCTGGCGTAGTTCCGAACATCGGGGAAAAGCGGGATCCGGTCCACCTGGATACCCAACCCAGCGGCCTCGGCCAGTTGCCAGAGGGTTTCGGCGAGCCCGTCGGAGCTGTCGGCAGACCCCGAGAGCCAGCGGCGGAACGTCGAGAGACCGAGCAGGGCGAGCCGCGCCCGGGGCCAGTGGCCGGCGGCCCTTACCCTGGGAAAGGGCGCCAGGTCCACCCCCCGGTAATGGGCGTCGATCGCGGCCCCGCTCCTCCCCCAGCGATCCCCGACCAGAAGCACCCAGTCGCCGGCCACACCTCCTCGCGGCAGAGGATCATCGCTGATCCCGACACCCGCCGCACTAAGGGCAGCCTCCCCGCGGTTGGTGTCGCCCCCGAGCAAACCCGCACCGTAGGCCCCGGCGGCCCTGGCGGCGCCCACCACCCACGACCGGGCCCGTTTTACCTCGGCGCTTGGGGGTAGAAAGATCGAGAGCACGAAGCCGAGGGGTTGGGCCAGCTTGGCCAGGAGATCCGAAGCCACCGCGGTTACCGCCCGCCACCCCACAGCCTCCTCGGGCATCCCGGCCAGGCGAACGTCCCGAGCCCGGAACCCATCGGTCTTGAGTAGCAGGGCACGGGCCCCCAACCAAACAGCCCCGGCATCGTCCCCGGGGGGCAGCGGAACGCCTTTGGGGTAACCGATGGGGGCCAGGAGGCGGTGCAGGGCGGTCTCGCCTAGGCGGTCCAGGCGCACCCTTCCATCTTGCCTTAAAATGGGCGCGGATGCGCGTGCGCGTCGAACTCTGGCCCCGGGGACCCTACCGCGACGTCGTTCTGCTGGTCGACGTCCTACGGGCCAGCACGTCTATCGGGCTTCTACTGGAAAAAGGCGCCAGCGAGGTCCTGGTGACCGCCAGCCTGCGGGTGGCCCGCGAGCTTCCCGCCGATCTCCGCCTGGCCGAGCGCGAAGGCATCCTCCCGGAGGGCTTTCACCACAGCACTTCCCCGGTCGAAATCGGAAAACTCGACCTGTCCGGCCGGCGGGTGGTGTACACCAGCGAAAACCTTCCCCGGGCCCTGGCCCTGGCCCATGGGGCCCGGGTCGTTTACCTGGGCAGCTTTCGGAACGCCAGGGCGGTAACCCGCGCCGCCATTCGTGCCGCCCAGGAGGAGATCGCGGTGGTGGCGGTGGGTCACCGCGGCCACGAAGCGCTGGACGACGCCCTAGGGGCCGGGTTCCTGGCGAAAAAACTGCTTCGTGCTCTGCCCAAGGCTGCACCCGACGACGGAAGCCTGATCGCCAGCAGCCTTCTGCGGGCCTTCCCTGATCCCCAGGAGGCCCTCTGGCACTCGGCGAGCGGAAGGCTGCTCCGCTCGAGGGGCTTTACCGAAGACCTCGCCCGGGCCAGCCTCATCAGCCACGACCAGGCGGTCCCGCGACTTTCCGGGATAGAAAGCCACCTGGGGCGGGCGGTCTATCGGTTTGAAGCCGATGGGACGGATTGAAATCCTAGGCCTTCCCCTGGACCCGGTGGACCGGAGAGAGGCCCTGACCCGGATCGAGGGTTTCCTCTCGAGACCCGGGCTGGACCCGGTGGTGACCCTGAACCCCGAGCTGGTGGTACGCGCCGCCAGCGACCCGACCCTCCGGGCGGCGGTGCACCGGGCTTCCCTGGTCACCGCCGACGGCGTCGGCATCCTCTGGGCAGCCGCCAGGCTCGCGGGAACCCGCCTACCCGAACGGGTCACCGGTATCGAACTCACCGAAGCCCTTCTGGCCCGGTTTGGGAAAAACCTACGGGTCTTCTTTCTCGGGGCCCGGCCGGGGGTCGCGGAACGGGCGGCGGCGGTGGCGGCGGAGCGTTACCGGATCGAGGTCGCCGGTTACCACCACGGCTACTTTCAAGATCCGTCGCCGGTGCTCGAGGCCATCGACCGGGCCCACCCCGATCTCCTTTTGGTAGCTCTAGGCGAACGCCAGGAGGTCTTTGTGGAACGCCACCGTCGGGAACTCGCCGCCCGGGTTGCGATCGGTGTCGGTGGGACCCTTGACGTGCTCGCTGGTGCCGCCCGGCGCGCCCCGGACTGGACCCGGCGACTGGGTCTGGAGTGGGCCTGGCGGGTGGGAACCGACCCCCGCCGCTGGCGCCGCGGGCTCCGGCTGGTTCGCTTTGCCCTTCAAGTGCAGGCGGCCGCGAGAGCTAGGCGGACGTAACGAACCCCCGTGCCTCTAGGCGACCGCCCATCGGGCAAGGCAAATGCGGCACGCGGCGCCAGCCCCGGCCGGCGGCCTAGGCACCGCTCCGACTTACGGAGGCCCAGGCGTAGGCGTAGCCGTCCACCAGCGCCTTGAGGGACGCGGCCAGAATATTCTCGCTGGCACCCACCGCGGCAAAGGTTCCCAGCGAGGGGTGGCGCATCCAGACCGTGACCCTTACTACGCTCTCGGTCCCCCGCTCGGAACCCGCCAGGACCCGCACCTTGTAATCGGCCAGCTCGACCGAGGAAAGCCGCGGGTAAAACCCGAGCACAGCCTGACGGAAGGCCCGGTCGAGCGCCGAAACCGGGCCGTGGGGGCTATGGGCCGCGGTGTGCCGCACCTCCTCCCCTACCCGCACCCGAACGGTGGCCTCCGACCAGGTGCCATCCCCCTCGCGATCGTGCACGAAGACGCTGAAACCCAGGACGTCAAACGGCATGGCCCCACCCTTAAGGCGGTGGGCCAGAAGCCAAAAGCTTGCGTCGGCGTCCTCGTAAGCGTAGCCCGCGTACTCCAGGGACTTCACCTCGTTTAGCAAAGCCGCCGCCTCGTCTTCCGCGAGCGCCACCCCCGCTTCGGCCAGCCGCGCAATCAGATTGGACCGCCCGGACAGATCGGAGACCAGAACCCGCCGCCGGTTTCCCACCGCCTCGGGGGGCACGTGCTCGTAGGTTCGCGGGTTTTTCCGCACCGCCGAGACGTGGACCCCGCCCTTGTGGGCAAAGGCCGAAGCCCCCACATAGGGGGCCCGGGGGTTGTGGGGCAGGTTGGCGCGTTCCTCCACGAAGCGCGCCAGGGCGGTGAGCTCAGCCAGGCTTTCCTCGGGAACGGTGCGCACGCCGTACTTGAAGTGCAGGGTGGGGATAAGGGTGAGGAGGTTCAGGTTACCGGTCCGCTCGCCGTAGCCCCCTACGGTTCCCTGGGCGTGCCGAGCCCCGGCCCGGATCGCCGCCAGGGCGTTCGCCAGCGCCAGCCCCGCGTCGTCGTGGGGATGAATACCAATCCTCCTTCCGGGAAAGCGCTCGACGACCCGGGCCGTGATCTCCGCCACCTCCTCCGGCAAGCTGCCGCCGTTGGTGTCGCACAGCACCAGGGTGTCGGCCCCGGCTTGGGCGGCGGCCTCGAGGGTGGCCAGGGCGTAATCGGGGTCCTCCTTGTACCCGTCGAAGAAATGCTCGGCGTCGTAGACAACCCGGCGACCCGCCTGCCTGAGGAAGGCCACCGAATCGGCTATCATGCGCAGGTTCTCCTCCAGGGTGGTGCCCAGAGCCTCGGTGACATGCAGCGTCCAGCTCTTGCCGAAAAGGACCGCCACCGGAGTACCGGCGTCCAACAGGTCGGCGAGGGAAGGGTCCTCCTCGGCGGGGACGCCCTTCCTTCGGGTGGACCCAAAGGCGGCCAGGCGGCTGGATCCCAGATCTACCCCCCGCATCATCTGGAAAAACCGGCGGTCCTTGGGATTGGAACCCGGCCATCCCCCCTCAATGAGGGGGATACCAAAACCAGCCAGTCGCCGCGCGATCGCGGCCTTGTCCTCGACCGTAAGGGTAAAGCCTTCCCCCTGGGTCCCGTCGCGCAGGGTGGTATCGAGAAGCTCGACCCGGGCCCCCGCCAACTCGCCGCTGCTCAACACCCCCACCCCCTAACGCCCGCCCTAAGGGGTCTCGACCACCTCGCGGGTGCCCACGCCGGCAACGAGCTTATTCAAGGCGTCAAGGTAGGCTCTGGCCGAGGCTTCGACCACGTCGGGAGCAAGCCCCCTCCCCCCGACGGTAACCGAGCCCATACGGAGCCGCACCACCACCTCGCCGAGCGCCTCGGCCCCCCCGGTGGTGGCCTCGATACGGTAGGCCTCCAGCACCGGTTGCATCTCGACCGCCCGGGCAATCGCCTTGTAGACCGCGTCCACCGGACCATCGCCGGTGGCGGCCTCGGTGACCTCGCCGGAGGGGGTCTTAAGATGCACGGTGGCCACCGGGGTAAGGCGGGTACCGGAGTGCACCTGCAAGTCGATCAGCTTGAAATGCTCCGGAGCTTTGGTGCGGGCATCCTCGACCAGGGCCACCAGGTCCTCGGCGGTCACCTGCTTCTTACGATCGGCGATCTCCTTAAAACGGGCAAAAAGCTGCTTGATCGCCTCATCCGAGAAGGTATAGCCGAGTTCCTCGAGGGCCTTTTTGAAAGCGTGCCGGCCTGAATGCTTGCCGAGAACCAGCACTGCGGCCTCCCGCCCCACCAGCTCGGCGTTCATGATCTCGTAGGTCTGGCGGTCCTTCAGGACGCCGTCCTGGTGGATACCGGACTCGTGGGCGAAGGCGTTCTGACCCACCACCGCCTTGTTGGGGGGGACCAGCATGCCGGTGAGCTGGGAAACAAGCCGGGAGGTGCGGTAAAGCTCCTTGGTGTTGATCCCGGTCTCGGCTTGGAAGAAGTCGCGCCGGGTGTAGAGCGCCATGACGATCTCCTCCATCGAGGCGTTCCCGGCGCGCTCACCAATCCCGTTAACGGTGCACTCGACCTGGGTCGCCCCCACCCGCACCGCGGCCAGCGAGTTGGCCACCGCAAGGCCAAGGTCGTCGTGGCAGTGCACGCTCCACTCGACCCGATCGGAGCCTGGGGTGTTCTCGATGACGTATCGAACCAGCTCGGCAAACTGCCAAGGCACCTGGTAGCCGACGGTATCGGGGATGTTGATCACCGTGGCCCCGGCCCGGATGACCTCGCCGAAGATCCGCACCAGAAAATCGGGGTCGCTACGCCCCGCGTCCTCGGCGGAGAACTCCACGTCGTCGACGAAACCTTTGGCGAACTCCACCGCCCAGACCGCCCTCCCCACCACTTCATCGGGGGTGAGCCGGAGCTTTTTCTCCATATGGATCGGGCTGGTAGCGATGAAGGTGTGTATACGCTTTTTCTCCGCCGGCTCGATGGCCTCGGCGGCGCGCTCGATATCGGGCCGAGCCGCGCGGGCCAGCGCCGCGATCACCGGGCCCCGAACCTCCTCGGCGATCCGGCGCACCGCCTCGAAATCGCCGGGGCTCGCGATCGGGAAACCGGCCTCGATCACATCGACGCCAAGGCGTGCCAGCTGATGAGCGATGGCCAGCTTCTCCTCGGGGGTGAGCGCCACCCCGGGCGACTGCTCCCCGTCCCTGAGCGTGGTGTCAAAAATCCTAATCCGTCGCACCTTCCCCCTCCTCAAATCGGGCCTTTATGAAGGGCATCATGGCCCTGAGCCGCTTGCCCACCTCCTCGATGGGATGGGACTGCCAGCGCCGGCGTTCGGCCTCGAGCACCGGGCGACCCGCATGGTTTTCCAAAATCCACTCGCGGGCGAACTCGCCCCGCTGGATCTGGGCCAGCACCTCCTTCATTCGGGCCTTAACCTCGGGGCCGATCACCGCACCGCCCCGGGTGTAATCGCCGAACTCGGCGGTGTTGGAGATCGAGTACCGCATGCCCGCGAACCCCGCCTCGTAGATCAGGTCGACGATCAGCTTGACCTCGTGCAGGGTCTCGAAATAGGCGATCTCCGGCTGGTAACCGGCCTCGACCAGGGTTTCGAACCCGGCAGCGATCAAGCGCGTTAAGCCACCGCAGAGGACCGCCTGCTCGCCAAACAAATCGGTCTCGGTTTCCTCGGCGAAGGAGGTGGGGATAACCCCCGCCCGGGTCGCCCCAATGGCTTTGGCGTAGGCCAGGGCGGTGGGCAGGGCGGCCCCTCCCGCGTCTTGGTGAACGGCAACCAGCGCGGGCACCCCCCGACCGGCAACGTATTCGCTCCGCACCAGGTGACCGGGACCCTTCGGCGCCACCATCCACACGTCGAGGTCGTTACGGGGGCGGATCTGACCGAAGTGGATGTTAAAACCGTGGGCGAAAGCCAGCGCCGCACCCTCCTTAAGGTTCGGCTCGATCTCGCTCCGGTAAACAGCGGCTTGCACCTCGTCGGGCAAAAGCACCATCACCACGTCGGCCCCGGCCACCGCCTCGGCCACCGACCGCACCAAAAGCCCCTGCCCCTCGGCCTGGGCCCAGCGGGCGGAACCGGGCCGGAGGCCGACCACCACCTCGACCCCGGAGTCCCTCAAGTTCAAGGCGTGGGCGTGCCCTTGGGATCCGAAACCGAGCACCGCCACCTTCTTGCCGGAAAGAAAACCTAGGTCCGCGTCCTGTTCGTGGTAAACCTTCATACCGCCTCCTTACGGGCCTTCAGTCTAAGCACCCGTTCCCCCCGATCCATACCCAAGGCACCGGTACGCATCGTTTCCAGCACCCCGTAATGGGCAAGCTCTTCGATGAACCGATCGATCTTTGCAGGGTGACCGCTGACCTCAAAGGTGAGCGCCGTTCGGGCCACGTCGACAATGCGAGCCCGGAAGGCCTCGGCGATTTCCTTGAGCTCCAGCCGCTCCTCGATGCCGTCCACCCGTACCTTTACCAAAGCCAGCTCCCGTTCCAGCCGGGGCCCGTCGTGATCGACCACCTTGAGCACCTCGATCAGGCGGTTGAGCTGCTTCTCCACCTGTTCGATGGTGCGGTCGTCGCCGTAGACCACGAACGATATCCGGCTTACCCCGGGCAAGTGGGTCCGACCCACCGCCAGGGAATCGATGTTGAACCCCCGCCGAGCGAACATCGAGGTGATGCGGGTGAGCACCCGGGGATGGTCCTGGACCAGCACGCTGACCAGATGCCGCTTCACCGCTTCACCTCCTTAGGGGGTTCCAGAATCATCTCCTCGGCGCTACCCCCCGCGGGGATCATCGGGAAAACCCCTTCCTCCGGAACCACCCGGAAATCGGCAAGAACGGGCCCCGGGCTGGCCAGAATCCGCTCGACCGCCGCCTCGAGCGCCGCCCGTTCCTCGACCCGCACAGCCGGAATGCCGTAGGCCTCCGCCAACCGCACGAAGTCCGGGTTGGAATCGGCCAGGTAAACCTCGCTGTAGCGATCGTCGTAGAAAAGGTCCTGCCACTGTCGCACCATGCCCAGAAAGCCGTTGTTCAAAATCACGATCTTGACCGGAAGCTTGTACTTGGCCACCGTGGCCAGTTCCTGAAGGGTCATTTGGAAGGAACCGTCGCCGTCGAACAAGACCACGGTCGCATCGGGGCGCGCCACCTGGGCACCGATCGCCGCCGGCAAACCGAACCCCATGGTGCCGAGCCCCCCCGAGGTAAGAAAGCTCCGGGGCCGCTTTACCGGGTAGAACTGGGCCGCGAACATCTGGTGCTGGCCGACCCCGGTGACCACCACCGCTTCCCCCCCGGTGGCCTCACCGAAGGCCCGAATCACCTCCTGCGATTGCAGCTCAGCTCGCTCGGGAATCCGGAGGGGGTGCGCTTTTTGCCAGGCGCGTATCCGCTGCCACCATTCCTCGATACGAAGCGGCTCGGCCCCCTCGGCCAACCGCTCGGCCACCCAGGCCGCGTCGCCAACCAGGGGGATTTGAGCCTCGAGGACCTTCCCGATTTCGGCGGGGTCGATGTTCACGTGGATCAACGTCCGCAGTCGCGGAGCAAAGCGTGAGAGATCCCCGGTAACCCGATCGTCGAAACGAAGCCCGATGCCCAGAATCAGGTCGGCCTCGTGGATCGCCTGGTTGGCGGCGTAGGTGCCGTGCATCCCCGGCATGCCGAGGTAGCGGGGATCGTCGGCGGCAATGACACCAAGCCCCTGTAGCGTCCCGATCGCCGGAATGCCGCTCTTTTCGACGAAGCGCCGGATCGGTCCAGCCGCCCCCTGGGCACCCCCGCCAACCAGCAGCACCGGGCGCTCGGCGCCGCGAAGGGCCTCGAGGGCCTTCTTGATCTGCCGGGGGTGGCCCTTCCATACCGGTTTGTATCCGGGTAGGTCAACCGTCTCGGGAAATGTGCCGGCAAATTCAGCGTTTTGCACGTCCTTGGGGAGGTCAATAAGCACCGGCCCGGGCCGACCGGTGGCAGCGATATGGAAGGCTTCGGCCACCACCCGGGGCAGGTCGTTGACATCGGTCACCAGGTAGTTGTGCTTGGTGATCGGCATGGTCACCCCGGTTACATCAGCCTCCTGAAAGGCGTCGGTACCTACCACCCCGGTGGGAACCTGACCGGTGATCGCCACCACCGGGGTGGCGTCCATCATCGCGTCGGCCAGGGCGGTAACCAGGTTCAGGGCCCCGGGCCCGCTGGTGGCCATCGCCACCCCCACCCGGCCGCTGGCCCTGGCGTAGCCGGTGGCGGCGTGGCCCGCCCCCTGCTCGTGCCGGACCAGCACGTGCCGCAGGTCCCGACGCCGGTAGAGCGCGTCGTATACCGGCATGATCGCGCCCCCGGGGTGACCGAAGATCACCTCGACCCCCTGCCGTTTGAGCGCTTCCAGCAGAACCTCCGCTCCTGTCATGCCCCCTCCTTAAAACCCGCTAAAAAACTGGGCCCCCGGGGTTCCCGGGGGCCTTTAGAGACGTCGAACGCGCTAAGCGCCAAGCGTCCCCGCCCCCGGGGCCGGGATAATTAGGCCTAGGGCGAGGATCACCTGTGCACGCGCCAACATCTTGCCGGCGATTCTAGGCCCCTTAGAGCCCGGTGTCAAGCGGGCTAATTGCGAAAGACCACCTCTTCGCGAACGAAAGCCCGGGTGGCCAACCAGAGGGCGAGCAGGGCATAAAGGGCGGTGGATCCCCAAGCCAGCAGGTAGTCAAGCCCATCCGCCTTGGCACGGAGGGCGCTGTCGACCAAAAGTAGCGGGCCGACCACCGGGATCAAGTCGTAAATCGGATTGCCACCCAAAAAACTCGAGGCCATCCCCAGGATCACCGCCGGCAGCACCAGCACCATGTAGAGAAAACCCATGTAGGTCTGGGCTTCCTTGTAGCTCTTTGCGAAAAGCCCGAGGAGGAGCATCACCCCAACCGCGAACGCGGCGAAAAGCACCCCGGTGACCAGGATCACGCCGAGCGCCCCGGGCGATAGCGAAAAGGCCAGCCCTTCACCACCCGGGCCGGCCAGCGATCCGCCGGCGTAGCGGACCATCAGCAGCCCGCCTAGGGCCAGGCCGGCCACCCCGCTCACCGTCGAGAGCAACGCAGCCACCATGGCCGACCCTGCTTTACCGAGCAGGATGGCGAACGGCGGCGCCGGGGTGGCCAGGAGGACCTCTAAGGTCCCCCGCTCCTTCTCCCCCGCGGTGGCGTCGTTGACCACCGGCATCGCCCCCGAAAGGATGAACATGAGGAGGAACATCGGCACCAAAAAGCCGAGTGCCCCTGCTTGCTGGGCGGCCTTGGGGGAAACGTCAACGAACTCGGTGCGGAAGGGCTCAAGCACTCCGGGATCGAGACCGGCGGCCCGCAGGGCGGCCACCACCCGGGCCCGCTTGTAGGCCTCGAGCGCCCGCTCGATCTTGGCCTGGACCACCTCGGCCTTGAAACCCTCCTGGCTTTTTCGCAGAAACACCCTGACGCGCTCACCCTGCCAAACCAAGCCGGCCTCGGCGCGGCCGTCCCGCACCTCCCGTTCGGGGTCGGTGCCGGGGACCACCTTAAGCTTCTCGGCCACCAGAGCCCGAACGAGCTGATCTGGGGCTCCGGTCACCACCACGCGCTGAACCTCGGCACCGGCCTGGGAGCCGAGCCGCACCACCAGGTACGTCGGGGCGTACATCAAGAGGGGCATTAACGCCACCGGAAACACGATCTGGTTAAAGACCGTCCGACGATCGCGAAAAAAGCTTAAAAGCTCTTTCCAAAAAACGTTCAGGCTAGGCGGCATCGGCGGCCTCCCGTGCGGCTTGGATAAAAGCGTGCTCCAACGTCGGCGCCCGGAAGCGTTCCCGGGCTTCGGCCGGCGTCCCGGTAAAGATCAACCGCCCCTGGTAGAGGAAGCCGACCCGGTCGGCCACCTCCTCAGCCTCGGGCAGGACGTGCGTGGAATAAAGCACCGCGCGCCCGGCGGCCTTTTCGGCCAGCACCCGGTCCAACAGGGCCCGGCGGGCGAAGACATCGAGGCTGGCGGTGGGTTCGTCGAGGAGAAGGACCCGGGGGCGATGAAGGAAAGCCCGGGCCACCAGGATCTTCTGGCGCATTCCGCTGGACATCGCCTGGACCTGGGTGCTAAGCGCCTGGCCTAGGCCAAAGGACCGGTCGAGCTCCTCGATCCGCTCAGCCAACGCCTGCCCGGCGATGCCGTAAAAGCGGCCGAAGAAGGCCAGGATTTCGGCCCCAGTGAGACGATCGTAAAGACCCATCCCCCCGGTGACGTACCCCACCTGCCGCCGTACTTCCCGGGGGGCTAGGGCGGGATCAAACCCGGCCACCCGCACCC
>WFNN01000168.1 GCA_015488545.1 Thermaceae bacterium
ATTGGTACCTAGATCTCCGGAAGTTTGGAAGCGTTCCCCACGCAGGTTTTGGCCTCGGTCTGGAGCGCACTGTGGGCTGGATCGCGGGCCTTGCCCATGTTCGGGAGGCGATTCCCTTCCCGCGGACCTATACCCGGCTTCGCCCTTAGGGCCTTGCGCGTATAGGTTTGTGAATGCGGGCTTTAGTTCAAGTTCGTGATCTATTTCACTAGATGATCCCGGCCCCCTCCAAGGGCGTACGGTAGCTAATTGAACCCGGCAGAGCCCACGGCCGTCAGCGGTGGGAAGCGAGCTGGGGCGGGCTCCGGCCACCCGCAGGTGCTTTCGGGCGTAAAACGCCTGGGCAGGGCGATTTTCGAAAACCACGAAAGTCCAGACTGGGCGAAGCCCCTTTGGGCCAGGGCCTCCAGCACCGCGGCGAAAAGCCGGCCTCACCCCACCTTTAGGGGAACCTCCCGTTCCACGAGGTCGGTGAAGAAGCGGTGGACGCGAGGATCGCTGGTGAGCTCGGGGTGAAAGGTGGTGACCATGGCCCGTTCACCGATTACGAAGACGGGGTCCTCGCGGTAGCGGGCGATCACCCGCATCCCCTCCCCCACCCGAGTGATCACCGGCGCACGGATGAAGACAGCGTGAAAGGGGCGTTCGAAGCCATCGATCGCGAGTTCGGTCTCGAACGACTCCACCTGGCGGCCGTAGGCGTTCCGGGCCACGCTCATGTCGAGCACGCCGAGCCGCGGCTGATCGGGGTAGCCCTCGATCTCCTGAGCGAGCCAGATCGCCCCGGCGCAGGTACCCCAGAGGGCGAGCGTGCCCTCCTGGTAGCGGCGGCGGGCTTCCTCCTCTACCCCGTACTCCCGGGCAAGCTTGCCGATCGTGGTTGACTCCCCGCCTGGAATCACGAGTCCCGAAACCCCGGCGAGGTCCCCCGCCCTCCGCACGCGGCGGATAGGGACGCCCATCCTCTGAAACACGAGCTCGTGCTCGCGAAAATCGCCCTGGACCGCCAAAACCCCGATCATCGCCCCCATCCTGCGGCCTTCTTGCGAAAGCGTCAAGGGCGTGGGACCCGGCCGTTTGGGCTTCGAGGAGGGCGAGGGCAAGCCCAGGTACGCGTTCGCTCTGGCTGGGCTGGGGTTTTGTGAAGCATGGAAGTTGCCCCAGTTCGTGAATTTTTTCACCTAGGCGGGGAAAACAGGGGCGGGGCGCACTGCCCCGCCCAAGCCTCACCAGCCGCGCTTCGCAAGCCGTTCCTCTTCAGGGATAAGATCGATGTTAATCCCCACCATCGGCTCGCCGAGATCCTCGCTGACCTCGGCGAGCACCTCAGGGTCGTCGTAGTGGGTAACGGCGCGAACGATCGCCCGGGCACGCTTTTTGGGATCGCCGGACTTGAAGATCCCCGACCCCACGAAGACCCCCTCCATGCCCAGGTGCATCATTAGGGCGGCGTCGGCCGGGGTGGCGACGCCGCCGGCGGCGAAGTTCACCACCGGAAGCTTGCCGTGCTCGTGGACCCACTTCACCAGGTCCAAGGGTGCCCCGAGCTCCTTGGCCGCGGCTGGAAGCTCGTCCCCCCTGAGCGACTGCAGCCAGCGGATCTGCTTCCACATCCGCCGGGCGTGGCGGACCGCCTCGACCACGTTGCCGGTACCCGCCTCGCCCTTAGTGCGGATCATCGCCGCGCCCTCGGCGATGCGGCGCAGGGCCTCACCGAGGTCGCGGGCGCCGTTGACGAAGGGCACCTTGAAAGCCCACTTGTCGATGTGGTGCTCTTCGTCGGCGGGGGTTAGCACCTCGGATTCGTCGATGAAATCGACGCCCAGCGCTTCAAGAATCATCGCCTCGGCAAAGTGGCCGATCCGCACCTTGGCCATGACCGGGATGCTTACCGCGGCCATGATCTCCTTGATTTTCTTGGGGTCGGCCATCCGGGCCACCCCGCCCTGGGCACGAATGTCGGCGGGGACGCGCTCCAAGGCCATTACCGCCACCGCCCCAGCTTCCTCGGCGATCTCCGCCTGCTCCGGGGTGGTAACGTCCATGATCACCCCGCCCTTGAACATCTCGGCAAAGCCGGTCTTAACCTTCAACGTTCCCTTGGCTTCCATCTCCGCCTCCGTTTTACCTGGGAAGATAGCTTAAGGGGTTCACCGGGCGCCCGCCAACGCGCACCTCGAAGTGCAGGTGCACCCCGTAGGCCCCACGGCCCGACGCCCCCACGTACCCGATCACCTGCCCTCTACGCACCCACTGCCCGGGACGAACTGCCAACCGAAGCATGTGGGCGTACCGGGTTTCCACCCCGCCGCCGTGATCGATCCGAACGTAGCGGCCGTAGTAATAGCCCCAACCAGCGAAAATGACCCGGCCATCCTTGGCCGCGTGCACCGGGGTACCCGCCGGTGCCGCCAGGTCGATGCCGGCGTGGAAGTTGCTGCCGGCAACCCAAACCCGGCGGTACCCGAAATAGCTGGTGATCCGAAAGCGGGAAAGAGGCCACTGGAAGCCCTTGAGGGAGGCCTTACCCGGACGGTAGCTGACCTGCTTGATTCTAGCCCGCCGCCGGGCGAGCTCGGCCAGCCAGCGACGGCGACGCTCAGCGGCCAGGCGGCGCTCCTCGGCACGCTTCTTCTTCAACCGGGCCATGGCGTCCTCGGCCATGACCCCGGGAAGAAGCACGAGGTCCCCGGGCTTTAGGGCCAGGGGATCGGCCACGCCGTTGGCGCGGGCTAGCTCGGCTAGATCGAGGTGGTAGCGGCGGGCCAGGTCCACCAGGGTGGTGCCAGGCGGCAGCGCCACGATCTCACCGCGCTCGCCTTGGGGGATCAGCAGCTTATAGCCCAAGGGAATCCGGTCGAGACTGGTCAGGCCCGGGTTGGCCGAAACCAGCTCGAGCAGGCTCAGGCCGAAGCGTTTGGCGATGGCCTCGAGGGCGTCCCCTGCCCGGGTGGTGTAGACCGTCACCCCCGGTGGCAGCCGCGGGCCCGGCCGATCCTTGACGGCGAAGGGGATCCTTAGTTCCTGGCCCGGACGAATCCGCCAGCCCCGCAGCCCATTGGCCCGCTGAATCGCGGCCACCGTGGTCCCGTAATGGGAGGCCAAAACCGCCAGGCTTTCCCCGGGCTTGACCACGTGGAGGGCTATCCCCTGGTCCTTTCCACGGTCGGCGGCGAAGGCCGGCGCTTGCGGTTCCAGGACCACCTCTACCCGCCCAAGCTCGGCCGCGTAGTCAGCAAAAATCTTCTGGGGAGCAAAAGGCAGCGAAAGGGCCAAACCGGTGAAAAACCAGTTCGGCCAGCGTGCGTGCCTCACGCGCCCCCCTCCACCCCCCGAGTATACCTATCGGGCAGCCAGGGTAGCAAGGAACTCGGCGTTCGACTTGGTCTTGGCGAGCCGCGACAGGAGCATCTCCATGGCCTCGGCGGGATCCATGTCGGCCAGGACTTTGCGGAGCAACCAGATTTTGTGAAGAACATCCTCGCCGAGGAGCAGTTCCTCCCGCCGGGTGCCCGATTTCAGGATGTCGATGGCCGGGAAGATCCGCCGTTCCTCGAGGCGGCGGGAGAGGTGAAGCTCCATGTTGCCGGTCCCCTTGAACTCCTCGAAGATAACGTCGTCCATCCGGGAGCCGGTCTCGACCAGGGCGGTGGCCAGGATGGTCAGCGAACCCCCGCCCCGGATGTTCCGCGCCGCGCCCAGGAACTTCTTGGGAAAGTGGAGGGCCGCCGAATCCAAGCCACCCGACAGGGTACGGCCGGTGGGCGGGGTAACCAGGTTGTTGGCTCGGGCCAGCCGGGTGATCGAATCCAGGAGGATCATCACGTGCCCACCCTCCTCGACGATCCGCTTGGCCCGTTCGTGGACGAACTCGGCCACCCGGATATGGTTCTGGGGCGGCTCGTCGAAGGTGCTGGCGATCACCTCGACGGCCTCGACCTCCTCGCGAAAGTCGGTGACCTCCTCAGGCCGCTCGTCGATCAGGAGGACGATGACCTTAATGTCCGGCTCGTTTTGCACCACCGCCTTGGCAATCTTCTTAAGCAGGGTGGTCTTGCCGGCCTTGGGCGGGGCCACGATCAACCCCCGCTGACCCCGGCCGATCGGGGCAAGGAGATCGATGACCCGGGTGGCCAGCTCGCCCGGGTCGGTCTCCAGCTTGATCCGCTGATCGGGGAACTGGGGGATGAGGGAATCGAACTTGGGCCGCTTTTTGGCCGCCTCCGGGTCAAGCCCGTTCACCGCTTCGACCCGGATGAGGGTGCCGTAACGCTCGTTCTCGCGCGGGGGGCGGGCCTTACCCACCACGTAATCCCCCGCCCGGAGGGCAAATTGCTTGATCAACCCCGCCGAGACGATCACGCTCTTGGTGTCAAGGTCGTAGGCGTTTTCCTGAAGGAACCCGTAGCCATCGGGGCTGATCTCAAGGTACCCCTTGGCGAGCTGCAGGCCCTCGCCCTCGGCTTCGCGCTCGAGGAGGGCCATGACCAGCTCGTCCTTCTTCATGCGCTTGTAGCCTTCGATTCCGGCCTGGGCCGCAATGAGATGCAACTCGGGAAGGATCTTGCCGGATAGCTCCTGAAAGGATAGCTTCTCGACCTGGTTCTTCTTTTTGCCTCGGGTACGCGTGGTCATCGCTTCAACTCCGTGGCCCGCTTCCAGTCCTCGAGGAACCGGGCGATTCCGATATCGGTAAGCGGGTGCTTCACCAGCTGCTTCATCACCTTGTAGGGCACGGTGGCGATATCCGCCCCGGCCTTGGCGGCCTCCACCACGTGGCGGGGGTGCCGCACGCTGGCAGCGATGATCCGGGTGTCCAGGTCGTGGATCTCGAAGATCTCGGCGATCTCCCGCACCAGCCCCACGCCGTCGCCGCCGACGTCGTCGATGCGTCCCAGGAAGGGGCTGACGTAGCGAGCGCCGGCCCGGGCTGCGAGCAACGCCTGCGCCGCCGAGAAGACGAGGGTAACGTTGACCGGAATGCCCTCGTCGGCGAGGCGCCGGGTCGCCGCCAAGCCCTCAGGGGTCATGGGGATCTTAATCACCACGTACCCAGAGAGCCGGGCGAGATCGCGGCCCTCAGCTACCATCCCTTCGGTATCGGTGGCGATCACCTCGGCGGAAACCGGTCCGCGGACGATCTCGGCGATCTCCACCACCACTTCCTTCAAATCGCGACCCGCCTGAGCCACCAGGGAGGGGTTGGTGGTGACCCCGCTGAGAACGCCCCAGGCGGCGATCTCTCGGATCTCTTCGATCTTAGCGGTATCTAGATAAAGCTCCATTTTTGCTCGCGCTGCCTTTCGGGGGGTTCGGAAACCCGGCGTTCTTGCGGGGCCTAAGCCCCTTTGCTAGGATTGGCTCGTGCCCGCCGGTCTTCCGGGGGCCCATTATACCGCCCGCCAGGGGCGGTGTAAAGGCGAGGACGGGGAGGAGTAGGCCCGGAAAACCTCCCATAGCGAGCCCGGGACGGTGGAAGCCGGGTGGAGGCCCGGGCCGAAGATCGCCCCCGAGCCGCGGGAGGAAAGGGGTGCGGCCCCGAGTAATGCCCGCCGGGTGCGCCCGTCATAGCGCGAAACGAGGGCGGAGCGGCTCCGCCCGGAGGTAGGTTGAGGAAAGTAAGAGGTAGGCAACCCCTTCCCCACCCCCTATTTCCCACCTCCGGCGAAGCCCTCCGAAGCGCGGTGGTACCGCGGGGCCGGTCGCCTCGTCCGCGCGCCCAAGCGCGCGGGCTTTTTCCTTGAGGGGTGAGACGCGGTGTTTAAAGAGGTCAAAAAACCCGATTTTCCCAGGCTCGAAGAGGAAGTCCTTAAATTCTGGAAGGATCGGCGAATCTTCCAGCGGAGCCTCGAGGCCCGAAAGGGGCGGCCCCAGTTCACCTTCTACGAAGGACCGCCCACCGCCAACGGCCGCCCCGGCGTGCACCACGCCCAGGCACGGAGCTACAAGGACCTCTTCCCCCGGTTCAAAACCATGCGGGGCTACTTTGTCCCCCGCAAGGCGGGCTGGGATACCCACGGTCTGCCGGTCGAGCTAGAGGTGGAGAAAAAACTCGGTCTTAAGAACAAGAAGGATATCGAGCGCTACGGCATCGCCGCCTTCAACCAGGCCTGCAAGGCCTCGGTGCTGGAGTACGAGCGCGAGTGGCAGCGCTTCACCGAGCGCATCGCTTTCTGGGTGGATCTCGACGACGCTTACTACACCTTTGACAAAAATTACATCGAGTCGATCTGGTGGAGCCTGAAGGAGCTCTGGAAAAAGGGCCTCCTCTACCGCGATTACAAGGTTGTCCCTTATTGCCCCCGATGCGGCACCCCGCTGTCCTCCCACGAGGTGGCCGAAGGGTACAAGGATATCAGCGACCCCTCGATCTACGTCCGCTTCCCCCTCCTTGAACCGGAAAAACTCGGCCTGCCGGAAAAAGCAAGCCTCCTTGTCTGGACCACCACCCCGTGGACGCTGACCGCCAACGTCGCCGCCGCGGTGCACCCCGAGTTCACCTACGCCGCCTTCGCCCGCGAAGGCGAGGTGCTGCTTATCGAAGAAGGGCTCGGCAAGCGGCTTCTCGGAGAGGAAGCGCCCATCCTCGCGCGGTTTCCGGGAAAGGCGCTCGAGGGCGCGCGCTACCGGCCCCCGTACCGCTTCGTCGACCCGGAAAAACCCGCCCACTTCGTGGTACTCGCCGAATACGTTTCCCGGGAGGACGGCACCGGCATCGTCCACCAGGCACCGGCCTTTGGCGCCGAAGACATGGAAGTGGCCCGGGCCTACGGGCTACCCGTACTGATCACCGTGGACGAGGACGGCAAACTCGCCGTCGGGCCCTTCAAGGGGCTTTTCTTCCGGGACGCGAACCGCGAAATCATCAAGGATCTTAAGGAACGCGGCATCCTTTTTAAGCGCGAGGAAATCGTCCACAGCTACCCCCACTGCTGGCGTTGCAAGACGCCCTTGATGTACTACGCCACCGAAACCTGGTTCATTCAGAACACCCGTTTCAAGGACCGCCTGATCGCCAAAAACCAAACGATCAACTGGATTCCACCGCATATCAAAACCGGGCGCTACGGAGAATGGCTGAAAAACCTTACCGATTGGGCGCTCTCACGAAACCGCTACTGGGGCACGCCGCTTCCCGTGTGGGTCTGCGAAGACTGCGGGCACCAGCACCTGGTGGGCTCGTTCGCCGAGCTTAAAGAGCGGGCCCGGGAAGACATCGATCCGGCGGACCCGGCGTTTGACCCCCACCGCCCCTTCGTGGACGAAATCACCCTAGTCTGCGAGCAGTGCGGCGGCACCATGCGCCGGGTCCCCTACGTTATCGACGTCTGGTACGACTCGGGGGCCATGCCCTTCGGGCAGTTCCACTACCCCTTCGAAAACCAGGAAATCTTTCGCGAAAGCTTCCCCGCCGACTTCATCTCGGAAGCCATCGACCAAACCCGGGGCTGGTTTAATAGCCTCCACCAGCTCGGGGTGATGCTCTTCGACTCGGTGGCCTACAAAAATGTGATCTGCCACGGCCACATCCTCGACGAAAACGGCGAAAAGATGTCGAAGTCAAAGGGGAACGTGGTGGATCCATGGGAAATCATCGAGCGCTTTGGGGCCGACGCCCTGCGCTGGTACATCTACGTGGCCGCGCCCCCTGAGGCCTCCCGCCGCTTTGGCCCCAATCTGGTCCAGGAAGCGCTTAAGGATTACTTCCTTACCCTCTGGAATGTCTACAGCTTCTTCGTCACCTACGCCAACCTGGACCGCCCGGACCTCAAAAACCGGCCGCCGATCCAGGCCCGTCCCGAGATGGACCGCTGGCTAGCAGCCCGGGTGCAGAAACTCGTTGAGGAGGTCACCCAGGGGCTGGAGGCTTTCGACCCCACCACCCCGGCGCGCAAGCTCCGCGACTTCGTGGTCCGCGATCTCTCCCAGTGGTACGTGCGCCGGAACCGCCGGCGGTTCTGGAAGAACGAGGACGCCGCCGACCGCGCCGCGGCCTACGCCACCCTCTGGGAAGCCCTCACCACCGTCACCCTGCTCACCGCGCCGTTTACCCCCTTTCTCGCCGAAGCCCTCTGGCAAAACCTGGTGCGGCGGGTCGACGAGACGAGCCCCGAAAGCGTCCACCTCGCCGACTGGCCCACGCCGGACCCCAAGGCCCAGGACCCCGATCTTCTGGCCCAGATGGAGGTGGTCCTCAAGGCGGTGGAACTGGCCCGCAGCGCCCGGGCCAAGGCCGGGGTTAAGACCCGTACCCCGCTTCCCGAGCTCACCCTGGTCGCCCCAGAAGCGAGCGAACGGGACGCCCTCCGCCACTTCGCCGAGGAGATCGCCGAAGAGCTGAACGTCAAACGGGTAACGGTTAAAAGCCCGGCCGAGGCGGGGGTTGGCTTCCAGGTTAAGCCCAACCTGCCCCGGCTCGGCCCCCGGCTTGGGCGAAGGCTCGGCCTTCTTAAGAAGGCGTTGGCCGCCGCCGACCCCGCCGAAGTCGCCGGGAGGGTTCTGGCCGGCGAAGGGGTCACGCTGGAAGCCGAGGGCGAGCGCTTCGCGCTAGAGCCTGAAGATCTCCTGGTGGAGGCCACCGCTCCCGAGGGCTACCGTGCCGAGGCCCGAGGGGGCTACGTCGCCCTCCTCGACGTGCGGATCGACGACGACCTGCTGCGGGAGGGGCTGGCCCGGGACCTCATTCGGCTGATCCAGCAGGCCCGCAAGGCGATGGACCTCCATGTCGCCGACCGCATCCGGCTCACCTACCGGGCGAGCGGGGCCTATGCCGAGGCGATCCGAGCCCACGCCGACCGAATCCAAGAGGAGACGCTGGCGGTGACGCTCACCCCCGGGGCCCCGAGCGGGCACCGGGTAAAGGTGAAGGACGCCCACGGTGAAGCCGAGTTCGGCGTCGAGCGGGTCGGCTAGCAGAAACCCGGCCCCGGTGACCCGGGGCCGGGTGCCCTAACCCGCCCTTTGCTTTTTCTCCACCTCGGCTTGGGCCGCCGCCAACCGGGCGGTAAGCACCCGGTAGGGGGAGGCGGAAACGTAATCGAACCCGAGCCGGGCCGCCAGCTTCACCGAATAAGCCTCCCCTCCGTGCTCGCCGCAAATCCCGATCTTTAGCCCGGGCTGCGCCGCCCGTCCCTCCTCCACCGCGATCTTGAGAAGCCGCCCGACCCCGGCTTCGTCGAGACGCTCGGTGGGGTCGAAGGCGAAGAGACGGGCCTCGAGGTACTCGGGGAGGAACTTCCCGCTATCGTCGCGGGAGATCCCGTAGGTGAGCTGGGTCAGGTCGTTGGTTCCGAAGCTGAAGAAGGCCACCAACGGGGCCAGTTCCCCGGCCAGCAGGGCCGCCCGAGGGGTTTCGATCATCGTGCCCGTTGGAACCTCCAGGTCGTAGCGGCGAAAGATCGGCTCAGCCTCGGCAAAAGCGGCCTTGACCTCGGCGGGGTCGCTGACCAGGGGCAGCATGAGCTCGGGGCGGGGGTCGTAGCCCTCGGCCTTGAGCTCGCGGGTGGCCGCCAGCAACGCCTCAACCTGCATGCGGAGGATCTCGGGGCGAACCAAGAGCAACCGGATGCCCCGGAAACCCAGCATGGGGTTTTGCTCGGCGAGCGCCCGCACCCGCCGCAGGAGCTTGGCCTCGCCCGGCTCCAAAGCCCCTGCCGCCTCCTTCTTCTCCAGCTCAAGAAGCGGGGGCAGGAACTCGTGCAACGGGGGGTCGAGTAGCCGCACGGTCACCGGAAGGCCGTCCATGGCCTTGAGGATGCCCTTGAAGTCCTCCTTCTGGAAGGCGAAGAGCTTCTTGAGGGCCGCCTCTTCCTCGGCCTCGTCGTCGGCCAGAATCAGGGCTCGCATCCAGCGGAGCTTCTCCTCATCAAAGAACATGTGCTCGGTGCGCACCAGGCCGATGCCCTCGGCGCCGAGCTCGCGGGCCCGGCGGGCGTCCTCGGGGGTGTCGGCGTTGGCCCGCACCCCCAGCGTGCGTACCCGGTCGGCCCAGGCCAGGAGGCGGTCGAGTTCCTTACCCGCGCCGCCCTCGACCAGGGTGACCTCGCCGACGTACACCGCCCCGGTGGTGCCGTCGATGCTGATGACGTCGCCCTCTTTGAGCTCACGGTCGGCGAGGTGGAAACGCTTGGTTTCGGGGTCGATCCGGAGCGCCTTGACCCCCACCACCGCCGGCACCCCGATGCCCCGGGCCACCACCGCGGCGTGGCTGGTCATGCCGCCCCGGGCGGTGAGGATGCCCTTGGAAAGGAACATGCCCGAGATATCCTCGGGGCTGGTCTCGGTACGGACCAGAATCACATCGAGCCCGCGAGCGGTCCACTCCTCGGCGGCCTCCGGGGAAAGCACCGCGTGCCCCACCGCCGCCCCCGGGCTGGCCGGAAGGCCCTTGGCCACGGGTTCGGGGGCTCGGGCGGGGTCGACCCGGGCCCGGAGCAAGGCCGGCAGGCTGCCGGCTTCCACCTTAAGCAGGGCCTCCTCTTCGCTCAAAAGTCCTTCGTCGACCAGGTCCACCGCGATCCGCACCGCCGCCTCCGGGGTGCGCTTGCCGTTGCGGGTCTGAAGGAGGTAGAGCCGGCCCCGCTCCACCGTGAACTCGAAATCCTGCATGTCACGGAAATGACGCTCCAGCCGCTCGGCCACCTCGACGAGCTCGGCGTAAAGCGCGGGCTCCTCCTCCTTGAGCCGGGCCAGCGGCTCGGGGGTGCGGATCCCGGCCACCACGTCCTCCCCCTGGGCATTGCGGAGGTACTCGCCGTAGAGCTCCTTGGCCCCGGTGGCGGGATTGCGGGTAAAACCCACCCCAGTCCCGGAATCGTCGCCCAGGTTGCCGAAGACCATCGCCTGCACGTTGACCGCGGTACCGAGGTCGTCGGGGATGCCGTAGTGGCGGCGGTAGACCCGGGCGCGGGGATTGTTCCAGCTCTCGAAGACCGCCCGCACCGCCCCCTCCAACTGCCGCCAGGGGTCCTCGGGGAATTCCCGGCCGGCTTCCCGAATCAGGGCCTTGTAGCGGGCGGCCACCTCGGCCAGCGCCTCGGGGGTTAAGTCGATGTCGCGCTGGGCCCCCTCCCGCACCTTGATGGCATCAAGGGTTTCCGAAAACGCCTCGGCGGGAAGCCCCAGCACCACCTCCCCGTACATCTGGATGAGCCGGCGATAGGCGTCCCAGGCGAAGCGGGGGTTGCCGGTGGCCTCGGCCAGACCGGACACCCCTTCCTCGGTGAGCCCAAGGTTCAGGATGGTGTCCATCATCCCCGGCATCGAAACCGGCGCCCCGGAGCGCACCGAGACCAGAAGCGGAAGCCCGTTGCCGCCGAAGTTTCGTCCGGTCGCGGCCTCGATACCGGCCACCCCGCTCTCGATCTCCTCCCAGAGGCCTTCGGGCATCCGGCCTTCGGCGAGGTAACGGCGGCAAGCCTCGGTGGTCACGGTGAACCCCGGGGGTACCGGCAGCCCCATGCGGGCCATCTCGGCCAGGGCGAAGCCCTTCCCCCCTAGGAGGTCCCGACCCAGTCCTTCAGCCTCCGAAAACGGTACCACGAAGCCCATACATCCCCTCCCTTGCCCGAACCCAAAGGCAAGGGGCCGCCCCGCGGGGCGGCCCCTCGTCGTCCTTGGGTTCATGGCAAGCCTATTTTACCGAACCGGCGGTCACCCCCTGCACCAGCTTCCCCTTAGCGGTGGCCAGCAAGCGCTGGCGTTCGATGAGGTCCTTCAGCGTGGTTTGCGAGAGGACGGAGCGCACCGCGAGATCGACCTGCCGCCAAAGCTCCTCGGTGGCGCAGGTCCCGCTGGCCCAGCAACTCTCGGGGTCCTCGATGCACCCCACCGGGGCCACGCTGCCCTCGAGGGTTTCCACCACCTCCAGCGCCCGGATCTCCTCCGGGGGGCGGGCCAGCTTGTACCCGCCCTTGGCCCCGCGCACGCTTCGTATGAACCCCGCCCGCCTTAGCGCCGAGGCGATCTGCTCAAGGTAGTGCTGGCTGATCTTTTGGGCCTCGGCCACCTCCTTAAGGGGAACCGGGTCAGGGCCGCGAGCGCCGATCTCCAAAAGGGCGCGCAGGCCGTACTGGGCTCGGGTTGAAATCCACACGGGTTCATTTTAACCCACAAATCCCGTAGGCAAAACTAGGGTTTGCGCGAACGGAGCA
Organism: Thermaceae bacterium; assembly: GCA_015488545.1. Classification (GTDB taxonomy): domain Bacteria; phylum Deinococcota; class Deinococci; order Deinococcales; family Marinithermaceae; genus WFXV01. The sequence goes on from WFNN01000168.1 coordinate 12,153, forward strand.
AAACGAGGAGAAAGAGCGCGCTCTCCACCAGGATCACGGTGGCCCCGCTGGGAACGTCGAAGAGGTAAGCGAGAAGAAGGCCCACGATCACCCCGGAAACCCCGAGGGCAATCGCCAGCCCGGTGGTCCCCGCGAAGGTGCGGGCGAGCAACCTTGCACTGGCCGGGGGAAGGACCAGGAAAGCCGCCACCAACAGGATCCCCACCACCTTGACCGCGCTCACCACCACCGCCGCCACCAACGCGGCGAGCAGGTAGTCGTCACGGAGGACGGGAAGCCGGTCCGCCCGGGCTAGGTCGCGGTCGAAGCTGGCGTAGGCCCACCGCCCCCAGAGCGGTACCGAGGCCAGCGCCAGCACCGCCACCC
>WFNN01000169.1 GCA_015488545.1 Thermaceae bacterium
CACGAGGCCCCGATCCCCTACCCCAGCTGGACCCGCGAGCTCCACTACGAGGGGGAGCTGGCGGTGGTGATCGGCCGCACCATGCGCCGGGTCCCCGAAGAGGAGGCCCTCGCCTATGTCCTCGGCTACACCGCCGCCAACGACGTCACCGCCCGGGACAAGCAAAAAACCGATCTCCAGTGGGTGCGGGCCAAATCGGCGGATGGCTTCTTGCCCCTTGGCCCCTGGGTGGAAACCGAGCTCGACCCCACCCGGGTAACCGTGCGGACCTACGTCAACGGCGAGCTCCGCCAGGAGGGGAACACCGCCGACCTGCTCTTCTCGGTGGCGCGGGTGCTCGCGTACATCTCGGGTTTCATGACCCTCTTTCCGGGCGACGTGGTGCTGACCGGCACCCCCGAGGGGGTGGGTCCGCTCAGGGTGGGTGACCGGGTCGAGGTCGCGGTCGAAGGGGTCGGTATGCTGAGGAACGAGGTGGTGAAGGAGGCATGATCCGCCCCATCGACACCCGTTTTCAGGGGCAGGAAGGGATCATCGCGGTCTTCGCGATCCCCCACCAAACCGGGGTGGCCCTGGTCGAGAGCGGACCCGAGTCCACCTTTCCCCGCGTAGCCGAAGCGCTGGAGAGGATGGGCTACGGACTTGGCGACGTGACCGACGTCTTCCTTACCCACATCCACCTGGACCACGCCGGGGCCGCCTGGCGGTTCGCCGAGGCCGGCGCCCGGATCCACGTTCACCCCCGGGGGGCGCGGCACCTGGCCGACCCCTCCCGGCTGATCCAGAGCGCCGAGAGGATCTACGGCGACCGGATGAAGCCGCTCTGGGGCGAGCTTCGCCCGGTTCCCGCAGAGCGGCTGGCGGTGGCCGAAGACGGCGCCCGGGTTAGCGTGGGCGGGCTTACCCTGGTGGCCCACGAGACCCTGGGCCACGCCGTCCACCACCACGCCTGGCAGCTGGGCGACGCCCTTTTCACCGGGGATGTCGCCGGGGTGCGGCTCGGAGGGGGCCCGGCGCTGCCGCCCTGCCCGCCCCCCGACATTCACGTCGAGGACTGGCTGGCCTCGATCGAGCGCGTGCGGCGGCTGGCGCCCGAAACCCTCTACCTCACCCACTTCGGGGCCTACGTGGATGTCGAGCGGCACCTCGAGGAGCTCGCCGAACGCCTCAAGAACTGGGCCGAATGGATCCGAAGGGGGCTCCGCCAAGGCAAAGACGCCGCCGCGCTCGTCCCTGACTTCGAGGCCCACGTGAAGGCCGAACTAGAAGCGGCCGGTCTGGACGCCGCCAGCATTGCCCGCTACGAGCTCGCCAACCCCTCCGCCTACTCGGTCTTCGGCCTGGCCCGCTACTGGCAAAAGCACCGGCCCGAGGCCCTGGAAGAATGAACCCCCCGGCGGCGGTCTTCGACCTCGAGGGCACCCTCACCGCCGGCGAAACCTGGAAGGGCCTCGCCCGCTACCTCCGAACCCACGGCCGAAAGGCCGCCTACGACCGCTTCTTCGCCCTCCACCTACCCGGCGCCCTTTTGACCCGTGCGGGCCTCTTCCCGAAGCGCTGGTACCAAAGCCGCTGGATGCGCCACCTGGCCGGGCTGCTCGCCGGCATGGACACCGGTGCGATCGAGGCAATGGCGGCCTGGGTGGTGGCCGAAGAACTCTGGCCGAGGCGGAAGGAAAAGACCCTTAGCCGGCTTCACGCGCTGAAGGCGGAGGGGTTTCGGATCGTCCTGGCGTCGGGCACTTACCAGCCGGTGCTTTCGGCCTTCGCCCGGAAGCTCGGCGACGGGGTCGAGGCGCTCGGAACCCCCCTTTTGATCCGCGATGGAGTGGCCACCGGACGGCTGGCCGGCCCCATCAGCGTGGGCCGGGCCAAGGCCGAGGCGGTAAAGCGGCGGCTCGGCGGCCCGCCCGCGATCGCCTTCGGCGACACCGCCGCCGACCTCCCCCTTCTCCGCCTCGCCAGGGAAGCGGTGGCGGTGGACCCCGACCCCGCCCTAGCCCGCGAGGCCCGGCGGCGGGGCTGGACGGTGCTTTGAGGCAAGCGCCGCCTAGACCCCGTTCCCAGCGGACCAGGGCAGGCCCCTCGGCTTGCCGGCCTTGTCCCGGTAGAGCCGCCGGTCAACCTGCCGGTAGGCTTCCTCGAGTTCGTGTCGGCTGGCTTCGACCCATCCGGCGGACGTCCACGGGAAAGCCTTGCGCACACGGCGAATCAGCGCGTCGGGGTCCTGGCAGCCAAGGTGCAGCCCGGCGAACTCGTCGCCCCCTATCCGGTAGAGCACGTCGCCGGTTCGCACGGAGGCGACCAGCGCTTCGGCGAAGCGCTTAAGCAGCCGGTCCCCGGCCGTATGCCCGTAGCGGTCGTTGATCGTTTTCAGGTCGTTGAGATCCCAAAGGGTCAGGATGAGAGGCCGCCCTTCCCGACGGGCAAGCGCGCGAAGACGCTGGAAGTCCTCCTCTAGGGCCCGCCGATTCCGCAGCCCGGTAAGGGGGTCCTCCAGCGCCAGCTCCTCGAGTTGGCGCTGGTAAAGCCGGTTTTGTTCGATCACCCGGTGGTACCCGATCGCCACCAACCCCGTCAGGCTCCAGAAGAAAAAGGCGACCGCCACCAGCTCGGGACGGTCAAAGAGCGGGGAACCAAGGATCCACGCCAGCAGCAAGGCCAGCGCGTAACCCCACCCCCCCACCATCGCGGTGACGGTATAGAGGGGAAAGAAGGCCAGCAGAACGAAGAGGTAGGGGTGCATCGCGTAGGGCGTGGCGGTGTCGGTGCGGTGGGCGTAGTAGGCCAAAAGGGGCAGCACCCCCAGCGCATGAACCAGCCGGGCAGCGAAGGGGTAGCGCCGGGAAGCCAGAAACCCCGCCAGCGTCCAGAGGATGAAAAGGGCGTCGGCGTGAAGATCGCCGGGCGGCCAGGGGTACTGGGTGACCAGAGCCAGCAGTACCACGGCCCCCATGGCCAGCCAGTAATACTGGTCCCAGAATGCCTCGGACGGAGGCACGGACCTGAGAACATGGGAGCGCGACGCCATACCCCTTAGATGTACCCCGAACCGACCGCTCGACGGCGTCGCCATGCACCCAGCATGGCCCCGCGCAATAAGGAAACGCCACCCCCAGGCGGGGGGCCACGTTTGGGGGGTCAGCCAACCGGCTCGGCCCCTACAAGCAAAAGGGCCACGGCCGCGCTCAACAAAACGGTTCCCCGCTCCCCGGCAAACGCCTGCAGCCCGCCCCCCTCGCTGCTGCGCCAGGATCCCGGTGGGGACCGGTAGGCCAGGGCGAAGGTCCCGCCTGGGTTCAAGGGGATTTTTCGGGGGGCATCCAGGCAGCCGCCAGGCAAAACGTGCTCGGGAAAGCGGAAAACCCGTGTGACGGCCCGGCCATTGCCGGCCGGGTGGTACCCCACC